>JBCDFM010000035.1:0-23556 GCA_039178015.1 Pseudomonadota bacterium | reverse complement strand
TCAAATTCTCATGGCAGGCAGTTTCGTTCAGTTACTCAAATCCCTGCTGGCCTCTTACTTCGCAGGTATTGGCAGAACCCGCGTCATCATGTTTGCAGACGTGTTGTCCGTTGCTTTGAATATCCCTCTGTCATGGCTGCTGATTTTTGGTCACTGGGGTCTCCCGGTCCTCGGCATTGCCGGCGCAGGTGTCGGCACGATAGTTGCGACTCTATTCGGACTTTGTATCTATCTTGTGTTTTACCTGGCACCCGCGCATCGCAGCCGCTTCAGTGTTAGTGATTCCCTGCGTTTCGAGCCGGGTATTTTGCGTCGACACCTGCGCTTGGGAATACCTGCAGGCGTCGAGAGCTTTTTGAACATGGGCACCTTCAATATATTTTTGCTGCTGTTTCAGTCTTACGGCGTCGTGCAGGGCGCCGCGATGGCCATCGTGTTCAATTGGGACATGCTCTGTTTCGTGCCAATGGTTGGTCTGAGCATTGCCGTTATGAGTCTGATCGGCCGTTTTATTGGCATGCGTGATATGGCCCGAACTAATCAGGTTATTGCTTCTGGCTTTATTCTCGCATTGGGATACAGCGGTGTACTGGCGGTTCTGTTTTTTATTTTTCGGATGGAGCTCATCGATGTCTTTCAAACGCCCGATGGCCAATTCGACAGTATTAGGGTTCTCGCAAGCGGTATGATGATTGGCCTGTGCACCTACATGATGGCCGACGGCGTTATCCAGGTTGCAGGAGGCACTTTGCGCGGCGCAGGCGACACCCGTTGGGTCATGATCACATCGACCACACTGCACGCTTTAATGCTCGTGGCGCAGTATTTTGTGATTATCGTTTACGATCTCGACCCCCTGGTGTCTTGGTGGATCTTTGTCGTGATGATCCTGGCGCTAGCAGGGGCCTATTTGGTTCGACTCCTTGGCAATCGCTGGCGTACTGCAGAACGTTTGGCGAATGTTATGGAAGAGTAAGTTAACCGGCAACTGGCCGGTGAAGCAACCCATCGGCGCTCGATTAGCTATTTGTCCCGCTCGGTTGTGGCAAGCGCTGAGTACTGGTTGAGTGTCGCGTATTGTCATGCATTAGGCGCAGCAGGCCATCCTCGGATATGCCGGTGGCGTCTATTGTGTTTTTATTGATGTAACCCAGCAGTGGCTCGCTCGGGGCGTTGCCGTTGCCGAAAAAATGGACTAAAAGCAAGATGAGCGATCTTTTGAACTTGCTTTTAACAGGGCGATTACTCTGATTGTGACGAGTTGACCAGCGAGGAAAATGGGGTGGGTGCTGCTAGAAAGTCTTTGGGCCTATCGAACGTTAACTGCGGTATCCGTGTTGTCGATCAGCTTCAGCAGGACGATATCATAGACCTCGACCTCGGCAACATAGTCGGTATTCGTATTCCTGGATATTACGACAAGACGCTATGCCGTGCAGCTGCAAAAAAAGTTGTCAACAAACCTGATCTGGAAGCTTACGACGTCGCACCTGACATTTGTAAGATCGGAAAGGCGATCTTCGATGCAGCGAGTGATCGCAATGCCCTTTCTGAATACTATAAACGCGCACTTCACGACCTGAAGATGATGCGTAGATTTTTCGCTCCGCATCTTGCGCCAATGGACCAGGTCAGACTCGATCTTCAAGAGATATGGCCCGCCGGATCATTTCTAGAGCGCCTTCACGGCCAAACAATGTTTTGCGGGCTCGTGCGGATTTTTAAAGAAGGCTCAGAGGCTCGGCCGCATCAAGATATGGCACCCTGGGATGTTCCCGAGTCAGTTCCCGTGAAATCGCTGAAGACGCAAATGGCGATGAATATCTACCTGGCCAATGCTGAGCAAGGTGGAGAACTTGAGCTCTGGGATTATGGAATACACGATCAAGCCCTTTACTGTGCCCTGAAGGACGCAAATGACTATGGACTGAACCGTAAAAAAATCGGGCCATCGCGTGTGACGATCCGCCCGGAGGTCGGTGACCTTGTCATCTTTGATGCACAGCGTATTCATGCAGTAAATCGCATCGCAAAAGGTAACCGCGTGGCCGTGAGCGGTTTTATCGGCTATCGAGGTATAACCCAACCCTTAACGGTCTTCTCGTAAACCCGAACACCAAGCTGCAGAACGTTCAGGGTAGGCGCGCGTGAGTTATATAACAGGCGTGGGCGGTTAGACCATGCAGCGCCACTGGAATATCTCTTGGAGAACTTGCCTGGATGGAGAGTGAAGCTTTCAGTGAGGCTGCTACAACGAAGTCTCGTCTCGCAGATTGTGCACCGCTCCATCTGGCTCGAACCGATAAGATCCGACATGGTGGTAGCACAATACACTACCCTAAAGCGAACCCCAAAACGTGCAATGAACACGGTCCTAGTATTAAATCTGCCATTAGTCTCGAGGTTTGCGTATGAGAGCTAGCCTATGCAAACAACGGTTTAAGGCGTGTAATGCTGTGTTCTTCGCTTCTCATCCTCCGCAACGTCGTCAAAGTGTTGGCGTACGTTAACCCGAACAGCAATAGGGCGGCCTATGTTTCTCGCCGAACTTATCACGGTTGCAATAATTATCCTGTTTGGCTGCATGAGCCCCGGTCCCGACTTTGTGGCAGTGACATCTCACGCTCTGTCAGACCGTGTAAAAGGTCTCTGGGTTGCTCTTGGCGCTGCCATGGCGATTTCCATTTGGGCAGCGCTAGCCGTGTTTGGCCTCGATACTGTATTGTCGATTTTTCCGTGGCTTTATAATGTCTTGCGTTTCGGGGGAGCGGCCTATTTGGTTTGGCTTGGGGGGATGATTCTATGGTCTACGCGAAGTCCGTCTAGCTCAATCGAGCTTGGCCAGCCTGTGCCATCGACTCGAGCCGCGCTCTGGACCGGATTGTTGGTAGGTCTCGCCAACCCTAAGACAGCAGTATTTTTTGGCAGCATCTTTCTGGCTGTTTTTCCGTCGAACTCGCCGTTTTGGGTCCATTTGTCGACAGTTGTGCTCACGTTTGCGATCGCGCTCACCTGGTTCAGCGCGGTTGCGACGCTGTTCTCGATAGGGTCAATCACAGCGATCTATTCGAAATTCCGTCGCCTAATCGATCGGTTTCTAGGCCTCCTATTGATAAGTCTGGCATTGCGTGTTGCATTTTGGTGAAAAATTCTGGGAACCGGCCTCGTCGAAAGCAGAGCAGAGCTGGCGCTAACCCATTGAGCATTGATCAGCAGGCCTATGTTGAAGGCATACACATCTTTGGTCTCGAGAGTGCATGCACTTTACGTTTTGCTTACCTCAATACTTCTCAGTAAGCCGTTGAGGCGTTGGTTCGGCGTACGAACAAGCAAAAGCATACCCGAATACATTGATGAGGGTTTAAGAAGCTGCCCGCCCTGACACGTCGTCAGCGATGTTATGTATACGCTCCACCATTGCACGCAAACCGTTGCCACGGGTCGAAGATAAATGTCGCAACAGGTCAAGGCGCGCAAAGTAATCCTCGATGTCGAAAGCTGCTATCTCTTGTGGCGTTTTATTGTTGAAGGCCGCCAACACCAATCCCAGCAGGCCCTTAACGATAAACGCGTCGCTGTCGACCGTCATTTGTAGACGGCCGTTTTCCACATGCGTATCGATCCAGACCTGACTCTGACAACCGCGTATCAAGCGCTCATCGGTGTGCAGCTCTTCTGGCATCGCGGGTAGGTCTTTGCCGAGGTCAATAATGTATTTGTAACGATCTTCCCAACTATCAAGAAACCCCAGAGTATCCAGAATATCCTCGTGGGTGATGCTGTGACCAAAGGGATTGTTTACTGTTGAGGGTTCGGGCATCAGAAGAACATGCCGGTCTCGAGCTGCGCTTCCTCTGACATCATTTCTCGCTGCCAGGGGGGATCGAATACCAATTCGACTTGAACATCGTGCACGTTTGGCACCTGCCCCACGCGGTACTGCACATCCCCGACCAATACCGGGCCCATACCGCAGCCGGGTGCGGTCAGCGTCATCCGAATATCGACCCGACCACTGGCCTGGTCGATTTCGAGATTGTAAATCAGGCCTAGGCTGACGAGATTGACCGGTATTTCTGGATCATAGACCGTGTGCAGTGCTTCCCAGACCTGGCTCTCATCAATCTTGCCGTCTGCAGGTGCTTCAAAACTCAGGCGTGTGGGCTCAAGACCGAGCGCATCCGCGTCCGTGCCGTCGATGCGCACCATATTGCCGTTGTAGACCACCGTATAGTTACCGCCGAGCGATTGCGTCAGCGTCACAAATGTATTTGCCGGTATAGTGAGTTCATCCCCTACCGGCACCAGCCGACCCGGACAGTCACGCTGTGTCGTCAGGATAGTCCTTTCCTGAGCACTCATGCCGTTACTCTACGCTGAAACTCTCGCCGCAACCGCACTCCGCTGTCACATTCGGATTATTGAATTTCAGCGTCCTGTTGAGGCCTTCTTTTTCGTAATCAATCTCGGTACCGCGCAAGAACGAGAGTGCATCGGGCTCAAGATAAAGAGTGATGCCATTTGACAGATTCACCTCGATGTCACCTTCACTGCCCGCAGACGCCACTTCATCCATAACGTATTTAAAGCCAGTACAGCCACTCTCCTGCACAGAGATACGCACCCCCGCAAGACCACGACCGGCCAGACTGGCACGAAAGTGCTCTGCGGCTGCCGGCGTGACTGTGACCAGCTCGTTTGTTACATCAAAGGACTCAACACTCATCGCTCGCTTTCCTCATGCGAAAAATTCTTTCGCTTTGTGAATGCCTTCAAATAAACGCAAAACATCGGCCTGCGTGTTGTATATCGAGTACGACGCACGCACCGTTCCAGGAATACCCAGTCGATCCATCAATGGCTGCGCACAGTGATGACCTGTTCTCACCGCTATTCCCTGCTGGTCGAGAATCATACCAACATCCGATGGATGACTCCCTTCCAACAGAAAACTGAAAACACCCACCGTGTGCTCAGCCGTTCCGACTCGCTTCAGGCCGTCGACATCACGTGCCATGTCCCAGCTAAGCTGCAACAGCGCCGCCTCATGCTTCTGTACCGCCACCCGATCCAGTGCCGACACATAGTTTATCGCAGCCGCCAAACCAACTGCACCTGCCATATTGGGGGTGCCGGCCTCAAATTTAAAGGGCACTGTATTGAAAGTTGTGTCGGGAAAACTGACTCGTTCGATCATTTCGCCACCACCTAGAAACGGTGGCATGGCGTCCAATAGCGCTTCCCTACCCCACAGCACGCCTACGCCGGTGGGTCCAAACAGTTTGTGGGCAGACATCACAAAAAAGTCGCAGCCAATTGCTGTTACGTCAATGGGCCAGTGTGCGACAGACTGAGCACCGTCCAATAACACCAAAGCCCCTACCGTCCGTGCCCGCTTTATGATCTGCTCAATCGGATTCACCGTTCCAAGGGCATTGGAGACGTGGTTTACCGCAATCATCTTAACGCGTTCATCGAGCAGCGCATCGAGCGCATCCAGCTCTATCTCGCCTCTGTCTGTTACCGGGATAGGGACGACTTGTGCCCCTTTTTCAGCGGCAACCAGCTGCCAGGGAACGATATTGGAGTGGTGTTCCAGCCAGGGGACGAGAACCTTGTCACCTTTAGTCAAATGGCTGCGACCCCAACTATACGCGACCATGTTGATCGCAGCGGTTGTATTACTGGTCCATATAATTTGTTCCGGTCGTGGGCTGCCCAGGAAGGTGCTAACGGTCTTCCGAGCGTTCTCGAACGCTTGTGTAGACCTATCACTCAAGGTGTGTACACCGCGGTGCACGTTGGCGTTGTCGTGACGGTAAAAATCAGCAATCGCCTCAATCACGCACTCAGGCTTTTGCGTCGTCGCCGCATTATCGAGATAGGTAAGCGGGTGCCCGTTGACCTGCTGGTCCAAAATAGGAAAGTCTTTGCGAATCCGCTGTACATCAAAGCTCTGATGCGTCGCAGCCTGCTGAATACTCATATTCGATGCGCTCTCAGTGCCGGGTCCTTCGCAAACCGTTCGGACAAAAGCCCGCGCAAGTGCTCTGCAACCGCCTCGCAGCTTACGCTGTCGATGACTTCGTTGATAAATCCAAAACTCAACATGACGGTAGCCTCATCGCGAGCGATCCCTCTGGAGCGCAAGTAGTGAAGACTCTCCAGATCCAGTTGCGCCACTGTTGCTCCGTGGGCGCACTGAACATCGTCCGCGTAAATCTCCAGTTCCGGTTTGGTGTTCACTTCCGCCTGCGCGCTGGTCAGCAGATTGCGGTTATTGAGCTCTGCTCTCGTTTTCTGCGCGTTTTCGTGAATGTGGATTCTGCCGTTGAAAACGGCAGAGGCTTCGTCCTCGATAATGCCGCGGAATATCTCACTGCTGCTGCAGTTGGGCACGCGGTGCTCTGTGCAGGTGTGGTAATCGATATGCTCTCTTTCCCTGGGCAGATAGACGCCGTTGAGCTCACTGTGAGCACCTTCGCCCACATGGTCCACCACCAGGTCCAGACGCTTCATCACGCTGCCCAGAGCACAATGAAAGCTCTTCAGCGTCGCGTGTGATGACAGTTGCGCATGCACCCGACCGATGTGGACGGCATTAGCCTGCTCTAGATGCAAGCGGCAGTGGTTAAGGGTCGCACTCTCATTCAGCAACAGTTCGGTGACACCATTGGTGAAGCTATCTTGCCCACCGCTAGCGCTGTCGAAATATTCAATCACCGTTGCATGACTGCCGCGACCCGCCATCACCAGCATACGCTGGCTGACGCCAAAAGCCTGATCCTGATTCGCTGTTAACCAAGCGATGATCAGCGGTTGTTCTACCGAAATGTCGGGGTCAATGTCGAGAAAGACGCCCTCTTCCAGCGCAGCCTCGTTCAAGGCGGTAAACAGCGGTTGATCGCGACCCACGGCCAAACCCAGGTGCTCGCGTATAGTCTCAGCCTGACTGTCACTGGCATCAGCAAAGCGAACTAGATTCACGCCCTCCGGCAGCTCGGTATCCGAGGACTCCGGACTGAAATGACCATTCACAAACACTAGCCGAAAGCCCCCCAAGTCGGGCAGCTCTAACCCGGCCTCAGCGAGCTCTACCCTACCGTCATTTGCAGGGGCATAGGATCCCTGCAAGTGCTGTAAGCTGGTGTATTTCCACTGCTCGGTTTTGCGAGTCGGCATGCTGCTCGCTTCCCAGCGCATGCGGCCGGCGCTGACAATGTCAGCAAGCCAAGGAGGCGCGTTGGCAGCAGCATGATCTAGCGGTTTACGCATAAAATCCAACATCAGGCAACCTCGTCCTCCAACCAGGCGTAGCCTCTTTCTTCCAATTCCAACGCAAGTGATTTGTCGCCGGAGCGAACAATACGCCCACCTGCCAATACATGGACAAAGTCGGGCTCGATAAAATCCAGCAGTCGCTGATAGTGAGTGACCATCACAAACGCTCTATCGGGACTGCGCATTGAGTTCACGCCATCTGCAACCACCTGCAGAGCATCGATATCCAGCCCACTGTCGGTTTCATCGAGGATGCCAAGTACGGGCTGCAGCATCATCATCTGCAACAGCTCATTACGCTTTTTCTCACCGCCAGAGAACCCTTCATTGACGCCGCGCTTAAGGAAGCTTGGGTCCAGATCGACAGTTTTGCAGGTTTCCCGCGCCGTTTTCATGAATGACACCGTGTCCAGCGGCGTCTCACCGCGCTGGGATCGCTGCGCGTCAACGGCCGCTTTCAGAAATTCCATATTGCTAACACCGGGAATCTCAACCGGATACTGAAACGCGAGGAACAACCCCAGCAGCGCTCGTTCCTCAGTCTCCAGCTCAAACAGATTCTGACCTTGAAACGTGGCTGTTCCGGCTGTAACGCAATACCCCGGTCTGCCCGCCAGCACATGGCCAAGCGTGCTTTTGCCAGAACCGTTAGGCCCCATAATGGCGTGCACTTCACCCGGCTTTACAGTCAGGTTCAAACCCCTGAGGATATCAGTGCCATCGACACTTGCATGAAGATTTTCAATCGTCAGCATTCTGCTTTGCTCTTGTATCAGATTTCGTAGTCCGATTTTGCAGGCTAGCCCACGGAGCCTTCCAGGCTCACCTCCAACAGCTTACCCGCCTCTACCGCAAACTCCATAGGCAGCTCCTTGAACACCTCCTTGCAGAAGCCGTTTACAATCATGGACACAGCTTTTTCAGCATCCAAGCCACGCTGTTGGCACAAGTACAGTTGGTCATCGCTGACCTTAGACGTGGTTGCTTCATGTTCTACGATCGCAGCGGGATTACGGCTTTCGATATAGGGGAAAGTGTGGGCCGCGCAGCGATCACCGATAAGCAATGAGTCGCACTGGGTGAAGTTGCGTGCACCTGCCGCCTTCGGGCTCATGCGCACCAACCCTCGATAGGCATTGGAGCTGCGACCGGCAGAGATTCCCTTCGATATAATAGTCGAGCGCGTATTCTTACCCAGGTGGATCATTTTGGTTCCCGTGTCCGCCTGCTGAAAATTGTTCGTCAGAGCGACCGAGTAAAACTCGCCAACACTGTTGTCACCTCGCAACACGCAGCTGGGATACTTCCAGGTTACCGCTGATCCGGTCTCAACCTGCGTCCAGGAGATTTTTGCATTTCGATGGGCCACACCACGCTTGGTCACGAAGTTATATATGCCGCCACGCCCTTCAGCATCACCTGGGTACCAGTTCTGTACCGTGGAATACTTGATTTGCGCATCGTCTAAGGCCACCAGTTCAACAACAGCAGCATGCAGCTGATTCTCATCACGCATGGGCGCGGTACAGCCTTCCAGGTAGCTAACATGGCTGCCTTCATCAGCGATGATCAAAGTGCGCTCAAACTGACCTGTTTTCGCCTCGTTGATGCGAAAATAGGTAGATAATTCCATAGGACAGCGCACACCTTTGGGAATGTAAACAAACGAACCGTCGCTGAAAACGGCACTGTTCAGTGCGGCGTAGTAATTGTCTTTGCGCGGTACAACCGTGCCAAGGTATTTTTTAACCAACTCGGGGTGGGAATGTACCGCCTCGGAAATCGGGCAAAATATCACGCCGGCTTCTGCAAGCTTCTCTCTGAATGTTGTTGCCACCGAGACAGAATCGAATACGGCGTCGACTGCAACGCCTGCCAGCATCTCCTGTTCGTGCAAAGGAATACCCAGCTTTTCATAGGTTGCAAGCAAGTCGGGGTCTACTTCATCCAGACTCTTTGGCCCATCCGTCATACTTTTGGGTGACGAATAGTAGGAGACCGCGTTCAGATCGATTTCGGGGTAGTGAACATGCGCCCACTGTGGCTCCTGCATCGCTTGAAACCCTCTATAGGCTTCAAGACGCCACTCGAGCAGCCACTTTGGTTCGTTTTTCTTGTGCGAAATAAACCGAATGACGTCTTCATCGAGGCCGGGGGGTAACGTGTCAGACTCGATTGCTGACACAAAGCCCGCAGCATATTCACGCTCTATCGCCTGATCAATCTGATCCTGTGACATGATGTTTTTCCTGTAACCGCCCGTCCACCCTAAGGTGGCGGCAATGCCTACAAATTACTCGCGGGGATTTGTTCGGCCATTGATTCTATCGGCTTGCTACGCATCGCCTGTTGCATTGAGACGCGGCGAATATCCTGTCGCTCGACGAGATCACCCAGAGTGATGCTCTGTAGAAAGGCTCTGACCTGGTCTGATAGATCCATCCAGAGATGGTGGGTAAGACAAATCTCGCCTTCCTGGCAATCCCCCGCGCCGCCACAGCGCGTTGTGTCAGTATCTTCGTTCACGGCAGCGATAACCTCAGCCACGCTGATAGTGTCGGGCTGGCGCCCAAGGTGATAGCCGCCACCCGGGCCTCTCACGCTGGTGACAAGCTCCTGCCGGCGCAGTTGCGCAAACAGCTGCTCCAAATAAGACAGAGAGATACCCTGCCTGTCAGAGATACCCGCCAGTCTGGTAGGTCCCTGGTCGTGATGTAGGGCCAAGTCCAACATGGCCGTTACTGCATACCTTCCTTTTGTGGTCAATCGCATGAAGCTGATCCTCGCGTCCGTTTAAAGTCGAGCTTCGACTCTGGGATCGTCACATAACCTAGTATTTTAGTCAACTATATAACCTAGTATTTTACTCAGGCATATACCAACATTTTCTCGCATTTATACACACAAAGATGGTACACATGGGGTTCAGATTTGGATCAGACACGCTGTTACGATAAGCTGCGCCGCTCTGCGTCTACAACACAACCACACTAATGAGTCATTTTGCGAAATTCAGCCTGATACTGGCGCTGTGTTCGGCGTCGGGTTGCAGCTATTTTCAGACCGCCAGCGAGCCCCCCGCCTGCCCCGTTGTCGCGCCTGCGAGTTGTCCGGTGTGTCCTCCCTCTGCAGCCATGCAATGCCCAGAGACGGAGGTCGTCGAACGCATCGTCGAAGTACCCATACCCGCGCCAACACCGGTAGAGCCCTCTTTACCTCTGCGGGCGGGTACATTAGACCTTCCCATCGTTGGAGCCCTAGAATGGGTGACGGTGGAGCCAGGCAACCTGACGATGGAGGCCAGAATCGATACTGGCGCTGAATTCACTTCAATCCACGCAGAAGATATACAGCTGGTTGAGAAGGATGGCGTGCGCTGGGTGCAGTTTTCACTTATCGATCCCGCGACCGGAGACAAGGTTCCCCTCGAACATCGCTTAAAAAAGCGTGTGCGTATCAGGCAGAGTAATGGCGACAGCGAGTCGCGGTATATTGTCGAACTTTGGATTACCATGGGTAAGATACACTCACTGGTTGAGGTCACTCTGTCTGACAGGGCCCACATGGAGTACCCACTACTGATAGGGCGTAACATGTTGGTGGACACGATGATTGTAGATGTCAGCGCCAGGCACACCATAGGCCCGCCGGAATGACCTACCCCTGTGCCTAGCGATACCCCTCCTGCCAAGCACCTAACGCTGCTTCTCGCACCGCACAGCCCGGCACGTTGAGTGCATGATAGCCTCTAGAACTCAGATAATATTAATTGCTGGCACCCTGTTCTTTACGGGTGTGGGTCTAACGCTATACAAAGTGATCGCACTGGGTTTTCCACTGCTGCCTGGCGAGTATCGCGAAGTGTGGACCATCGAATCCAAGATCAACTTTAGTCCGTCTGGAGGACCAGTAGAGGTTGATCTCAGGTTGCCTGAGAATCTCGCGGGCTGGGTTATCCTCCAGGAACACTTCGCTTCTTCCGGCTTCGGCTTTACGGTCATCGAGGAGTCCGATGGACGAGATGCCCGCTGGACGCGACAGGATCTAAACGACCCCACAACACTGTATTACAAGCTGCAGACTTACCGACCAACAAGCACCCCGCTGCGCAACATTCCTGAACGAAAGATCGAGAAGGTGCCTCTGGCTAATGATCAATTGGCTGCCATGAACCGACTCATTGGACTGCTGCGCGAGCAATCTTCTGATACGGAAAGTTTTGTGCGCTCGCTGGTGAGAGAGTTCAGAAAGCCAGACGACGCCCAAGACAGGGATGCTCAGTTCCTGTTGGGCACTTTTGATGAGCCGAAAACGACCATCTTATTGGAGGTATTAGCTTACGCAGACATACCCGCGCAAAAAATTCGCGGCATCAGACTGGAGGATGGGCGTAAACGGCAAAGGATCAGTTCGCTGATAGAGTTTCACCATGACAATCGGTGGACGATTATAGATCCGAGCAACGCTCGCCTTGGTATGCCGGAGGATTTTTTTGTCTGGCAGCGTGGTAGCGATGCTCTGCTTGGCGTAATGGGGGGTCAAGACTCGAGCTTAGAGTTTGCGCTTGTCAGTAATCGTCTACCTGCCAAAACCGTCACAGGGATGGAGCAAAGGGCGGGTGCCTATGCGCTTCTGGATTTTTCCATCTATGCCTTACCGGTAGAACAACAGGGGGCCTTCAAAGGCCTTATGCTGATTCCGGTAGCTGCATTGGTGGTGGTTGTCCTACGCATACTGGTCGGGATAAAAACCTCGGGCACATTTATGCCAATTCTTATTGCGCTGGCATTTATTCAAACAACCTTGGTAACGGGCCTCTCGCTGTTTCTGATCCTGGTCAGCGCGGGTTTATGGATAAGGTCGTGGCTCAGTCATATGAATTTGCTATTGGTGTCGCGCATTTCTGCGGTCATCATCGTGGTGATATTTATGATGGCCACTACCGCGATATTCAGCTACAAGATGGGCATGCACCAGGCTCTTACCGTCACCTTTTTCCCGACCATAATTTTGGCGTGGACCATTGAGCGCATGTCGATCCTCTGGGAGGAAGACGGCTGGGAGGAGGTGCTTAAGCAAGGTGGGGGCTCCCTGGTCGTTGCGGTGATCGCCTATGTTGTTATGTCTAACGAGGTAGTCAAACACCTTACCTTCAACTTCCCGGAATTAACCCTCAGCATTCTGGCCCTGATTTTGTTAACCGGGAAATACACCGGCTATCGCCTGTCAGAACTTTATCGATTTCGCGATATGGACACCCATAAATGATCCGGTTCACTTCACCTTCTAAGCTGAAGGCTCTGGGTATGCTCGGCATGAACGAGCGCAATATTGGATTTATCGGTGAACACAATCCGCGGAAGTACTATCCGCTCGTAGACGATAAGCTAAAAACCAAGGCGACAGCTCTCAAGCACAATATTCGCGTACCGGAGCTGTACGGCGTTATCAAGTACCAGTTCGAAATCGCAGACGCGACGCGGCTACTGCATGAGTACGATGGGTTCGTGGTCAAGCCAGCCCAAGGCAGTGGTGGCAAAGGCATCCTGGTAGTCACGGGTCATGAAGATGGTCTGTTTCGTAAATCCAGCGGCGCCACCATCGACAGCGCCGAAGTACGCCGCCACATATCAAATATTTTGGCCGGTCTCTATAGTCTGGGCGGAAGAAATGACAAAGCCATGGTAGAGGCGCTCATTCACTTCGACCCGGATATGGAAAAATACAGCTGTGAGGGCGTACCGGATATACGCGTCATTGCCTTTAAGGGTGTGCCGGTCATGGCGATGATGCGCTGTGCGACACACGAGTCTGATGGCAAGGCCAACTTACACCAGGGTGCCGTAGGTGTGGGTATCGATATCGCCTCGGGTCGAGCAATTCGCGCGGTGCAGCATGGCCACCTAGTCAAACAACATCCGGATACCGGCGCGTCTTTCGACGACCTGCAGATCCCGCACTGGCTGCAGATACTCGACCTATCCTCTCGCTGCGTGGCTATCACCGGTTTGGGTTACCTGGGCGTCGATATCGTGTTGGACAAGCTACGTGGCCCCATGCTGTTGGAACTCAATGCCAGACCTGGTCTGGCTATTCAGGTGGCGAACATGGCGGGCTTAATGCATCGCCTGGCGGCGGCAGAAAAAATTGCCAGTCAAACGGATAACCACGAGGAAAAAATTGCCCTGGCGCGCCAACAGTTCGCCGCTCGATTGATTACTGCTTACTCCGACGACGAGATTAACACCGAGGAGTAACATAGCATCGTCTGGATGGCACTGCTAACATACCCGGGATTCTCGAACGGCTAGCGACATCTCTTGAAAAAAGTTTTTTTTGGCGTTGCGCTTTTCGCCGCAGGCTTCGCGTTCTACCATTGGGGTGACCGCTTTCTCGCTCGCACTCTCAATGCTGAGCTCCCGGGTATACTATCGAATACGCTGGGTTTACCTGTCACAATCCAGCCCGTGACCACCTGGCCAATGCAGTTGAGAGTATTCACGCCAAAGCTCGTGATGGGCGACGAAGATGACCCGGCGATTGTGGCCACCAATGTATACCTGACCCTTAACTGGCGCGATCTGCTGCGCGGTAATTTGATTCTCCGACACGCCAGGGGTGACACCCTGATGATCAAACCCTCACAGTGGCCAAGTAATGATGATCCCTGGCCGACAGACTACCGCTTTTTGAACCCGTATTTACCCGATGATATCGGCGTCGAAGAAGCGACCTATGTTGGGGAAGAGGGCAATAGCCACACGTTCACTGCGCCACAATGGCGGCGGCAAAGTGAACGCGTTGTATTTGCTTGGGAGGAACGTTGGAGCGATCAGACCATTAACGTCAAAGGTACCCTTCAATCGCTGCCAGCACTGCTACGGTTGGAACGCCTGCAGCTGCAGACCAGTGCTGAGATAGCCGACAACGCCAGCACACTGATAGCGAGCACCCTTGATATAACGCCTCGAACTGGCGAGGGTTATGACCTGCTGCTTTCAGCGAGTGCAATGGGCAGCAAAGCGAAGTTGAAGACCGGTAGCAGCGCTAGCTGGGCTTTTCCCAGAACCTCACGCACCGAAATCGACAGCCTGAGTATTCCCAAACTACGCAGCCTTTTAGCGAACTACCGAAACGGCGCTGTGTCCACGGATACACATGAGCTACTCAGCACCGAGGTGCCACGACTCAACTGGTATGATCACCAGGGCCAGATTGACATCGAATCATTGAGTTGGAATAAACAAACTGCGCTCGACACCTCCTTAGAATTTACAACAGGCGCGACAGGTATCGTGTTGAACCGGCTGGTGAGCCAGGGCCCTGGCGGCAAATTGCAGGGCAAGGCCAGTATCGATAGCAGCACGGAAGGCTGGCAGCTTACATCCGACGCCAACATCGAGGCCAATGACAATCAACACGGGCTCGCAGAGCCATACAACCAGTCTGACTGGTTATGGCACTCGGGCATGGTGCGCCTGAACAGTGCCGGAGCTACCTGGGAAGACCTGCTGTATTCCTTGACCGGCGATGTAGCGCTCGAACTCATACATCGCAACGGATCGACCGACCCCATCGCGGTATCCGCCAAGCTGGACAACCGCGCGGATAGGCTGTCACTCGAAGCCGTAGAGATCAAACTGGCTAAGGGCGTGATCACCGGATCGGCATCCTTCGCCGGAGACAGTAAAAAGTCGTTACAGGCGAGCGCAAAAGCACAGGACATAAATGCAGATTTTCTCTTGCCAGAAACCGCATCCTCAGACTTACCTGGGCTGCCGTTGCCTACGTTTCTCACAGCTCTGCCTGGTGTGGAGTTAGACATAGATTTAGTGATAAGCAAAGTGACCGTGGCCGACATACAGGTAGAAGAGGCGGATGTGGCAATCCAACGCTCCCCCGACAAAGGTACTGTCAAACTCAATGCCAGGGGGGCAAAGGGCGGCACAGTGGCAATGGAGCTCGATGCCACTGCATCAGGAAGCGGGCCGACGCAGGTCGTACTGAATACGACGATCGATAAGTTCGACGTTGCGCGGCTTTTCCAGCAAAGCAAGAGCAGCCTAGAGACACGCACATCGGGTTCGATAAACTTCAGCAGCGACGGTGAATCCCTGGCGGATATTTTCAAGGCTATGCGTGGCGTTGCAAAGCTTGACGTCGATATCCGTCGCAACGCGGCCGACAGCACTCAAGAAGCCAACCAGGAACAGGAAAGGATCGCGATATCTGGCGCGGCAACTCTGGTGACGAATGATCAGCGTATTACCGGGCTGCAAATCCATGAGCTGGCTATCGAAAATGCTAAGCAGGATGTGACCGGAAGCTTGTCTATGGTAGATGGACGCATACCCTGGCTGGAAGCGGAACTGACTTCTTCACGGATCAACGTACCTGAGATACTGAGTTTTCAATCCAGTGGGTCCACCAGTAGCGATAGCGACCCGCTTTCGCTGCTGCAAGAACTTGGCAATGCGCAACTGGCGCTGAACATTGACACACTCACCCTGCAGAGCGCTACCCTAACCAATGCCCAGGCAACGCTTGTGACGGCTACCGACCGCTTGCGCATCGAGGCACTGGACTTCGCTTTGGGTGAAGGCAAAGTAACCAGCTCTGGAGAAATAGACTGGCAGGAGGGCCAGGCAAACTTCTCACTCAATGCAACGCTAACGCAACTACCAATCGGCAAATTCCTGCCGAGCATTCCGGATGCGCAAGCGCGTCCAGTCTCGGGCACAATAAACGTAAAAAGTAAGGGCCAAGCCCTGGACACGCTGCTGGCCAACTTATCAGGTGATATCCAACTGTCAGCGGAAACTGGTGACTCTACGACAGTAGACACTGGCGGCACTGCTAGCGTTGATATGACGGCCTCGCGTACGGAAGATGGGATGCTGGCTGAGATACATCGTTTCCAATGGCGTGGTTCTGACTTAAAGGGTAGTGTGGCGTATCACGAGGGCACGCCCCCTCGTGTCGATATAGACATTGACGGCGGATCACTTTCCTTATTGCCGTTCGAAAACGGCGGATCAAGCACCGATCCGGCAACCGGTGACAAGAGCGATAAATCGGTTCTGGATGATACCGCTGAAGCTGGCGTCAA
This sequence comes from Pseudomonadota bacterium, assembly GCA_039178015.1. Classification (GTDB taxonomy): domain Bacteria; phylum Pseudomonadota; class Gammaproteobacteria; order Pseudomonadales; family Halieaceae; genus JARRPM01. The sequence continues at coordinate 7,166 of JBCDFM010000035.1, read as the reverse complement.
TTTCCTTGATGACGTATTTTCAGCACCGATCACCATTTTGTTTGGCCCGCGTGAGGCCAGCGATAAAGATAAGATTTTCAGCTCCTCCACTATTTCCTTTGATTGGCTCAAGCTAAATGAGCTTACGATTAATGCCAAAATTGATACTTTCAAGGGCGCCAATGTGGTCGCAGAAAACGTATCAGTAACCGGGAGCCTGAAAGATAGCTTGCTTAGTCTGCAGGCCGGTGCCGACAGCGTAAATCGAGGCAGCGCATCGGGAGAGTTGAAACTCGATGTGACTCAAACCCCACCGGCAATGGAGATCAAAGGCACCTTCAAAAACCTTCAGGGTGACCTGATTCAGGCGAATATTCCGCGCAGCGGTAGCGTAAATCTGACCAGCCGGGGCGAAAGCGAAGCAGAGTTCGCCGCCAACACCAATGGCCTGGTGTTCCTGGAGCTAGGATCCGGTGCCATCGACTACGACCGTGTGTCGCTACTCACCGCTGATGTCGCAACCAAGGCATTCGAAACCCTGATACCCGGCGCCAAGACCAGCGATCCCAAACTCGATTGTGCTGTCGCGCTGATGGTTTTTAAAGACGGCGTGGGGTCAACTCCCTACGGCTACGCGGCACGTACAGACGAGGCGAATTTGATAGGACAGGTTGACGTAAACCTGAAAAAAGAAATTCTCCATATGAGTTTTTCCTCCAGCAACCGCAAGGGCGTCGGTATATCGGTGAGCAGCGTATTTTCCAATACTGTCGATATCGCCGGCCCGCTCAACGACCCGAAAATTGTGCCTAACACGCTTGGCATATTGTGGCGCGGTTGGGCAGCGTTTCTAACGGGTGGCCTTTCGGTATTGGGTGAAAGTGTGATTAAACGCGCGCTGGCAAGCGACAACCCTTGTGATTCAGTGGAGGAACACATACACAAACAGTTCTGCACCAGTACCGAGGCCAAGGGTGCCTCTAGTATGATCTGCCCCGCCGCGCAAACCGGCGCATGAGCAGTGCGGTGCTGTACGTAATCTATTACCATTGCCACCAAATAACGCCCAGAGATCGCCACACTTGGCAGAACATCACCAGGACAACTTAGCCGATGGCAGCCTGCTGGCCGCCATCGATCTAGGCAGCAACTCTTTTCATCTCATCGTCGCCAAAGTTGAACATGGTGAACTGCGACCCGTCGAAGCGCTGGCTGAGAAAGTGCAGCTTGGCGCGGGACTGGAAAACGAGCGCTTATCAGATGCCGCCATAGGTCGCGGCCTGGAGTGCCTGACGCGTTTTGCCGAACTTCTCGAAAGCGTAGAACCCGAGCGCATTCGGGTGGTAGGCACGAACGCGCTTCGGGTAGCGCAAAACCGACACGCCTTCACCGCCCCGGCACGGCGCATTTTGGGGACACGGGTCGACGTGATCTACGGCCGCGAAGAGGCACGGCTGGTTTATCTGGGGGTCGCACATACATTAGCGGACGATATGGCCTCCCGTCTGGTGATCGACATTGGCGGCGGCAGCACCGAATTGATAATCGGCGAAAAATTCGAACCACAACGGCTGGAAAGCTTGCAGATGGGCTGCGTATCCTACGCCAAGAGCTGCTTCAAAAGCGGCAAGATCAGCCGCAGCCATTATCGTAAAGCTTACGACAAAGCTCGCCTGTTGCTCGCACCAATACGCGCCGATTTTCACGCCAAGCACTGGCAAGACTGTGTGGGTTCATCCGGTACACTGAGGGCGATAGAGGCTCTGGTGAGTGCGCAAGGATGGTGTGATAGCGGTATCGATAGGCGAGCGCTGACAAAGCTTGAAGACAAGCTGCTCAAGTTCAAAAAGATGGAGGACATCGACCTGCCGGAACTTGTACCACAACGGCGCAATGTCATAGTGCCCGGGGTTGCCATCATCAGTGCACTGTTCGACGCGTTGGGCATAGAGCATATGCGTACCTCCGGCGGCGCTCTGCGCGAGGGTGTCATTTACGATCTGATGGGGCGTTTATCCCACGAAGACGTGCGCGAACGATCTATCACTGCGCTTATGCTGCGCTACTCCGTCGACGAAGATATCGTTCAGATTGTGGAGCGCAGAGCACGTGTGTTCTTCACCGCTACCCGCGCGCCCTGGGAACTCAGCAGTTCCGATTGGGAGCTGCTGCGATGGGCGGCATATACGCATGAGATCGGCCGCGCTATCGCGCATAAGCACTTTAACCGTCACTCCGCCTATGTGCTGCGCAATGCCGACCTGCCCGGCTTCTCCCAGGAGGAACAGGAGCAGTTAGCGGTATTGGTATGGGCTCAACGCGGCAAGACGCACCGCGAGTGGTACGCCGACATTCCGGAAACGGATGTCAAACGCGTGCAGCGACTCATCGCCATCATGCGCTTGGCAGTGTGCTTTAAACACGTCGAAAAACTGGAGCGCTTGCCCGATTTCGCGCTGCAAGCAGGTTCGCACAGCCTGACATTCGTTTTCCCCCCGGATTGGCTGGATGAACACCCCATGACCGCGCGAGAACTTGCAGCCGAGCAGGATGTGATGGCTAAAATGGGTTTGAAGTTGAAGCTGGACTGATTGGCACTATAGGACGGCAGGTATCTTGCGCGACACCCTAATTACCGTTTTGATGCTCACGATAGCCATCATCCATCTATTGCCGGTGGCGGGCATGTTGTCGGTGGAGCGATTGCACGAACTTTATCAAATCGAAATCAACGACAAGGATTTGGAAATTCTCATGCGCCATCGCGCCGCACTCTTTGGCATACTCGGTTTGTTTATTGCCTACGCAGCTTTTACACCAATGCTGCAGCCGATCGCATTTGTAGTCGCTTTTTTATCGCTGGCCTCATTTTTCTACCTGAGTCTATCAGTGGGTGACTACAACCCAGCCATCAGGCGCGTTGTGATGGCGGATATCGTCGCAGCCATCTGCCTGCTGGGTGCCGTGATGCTGTATCTGCTTTGATCTGTACCACTAATAACTTTCCCGCATCTGGGACAGCACATCTGATAGTTAGCGCAGGTCCTAGCCACTGACGAAGGCTCATTACGCATGGGTCTTAAGAGAGCCGGAATCTGCACAGCGTCGCGGGTTTGCGCAGGCAATCGCATTTTCAGCTGCATCTGGTCGACTTGAACCCCATAGTGAACCGTTCATGCGAAGAATGAGTGAAAGCCTCGCACCCAAAAATAGCCAGTTACGTCTTTTTTAGAAAATAACTATCAAATAACCATCGCAAACTATTATTTTTATTGGTTTTATTTTTTTCCTGTGTTAAAACGTCGCTAGTGAGTCGAGAACTGGACCTAACTGGTCGTTATCTCCAGGGCGGGCCGATAATAACTTGACCACTAAAACACCATAAGAGTGAGACAGCAGTCTGACGGATCGGAGATGCTTGCGAGGTAGTGGCCCATGTACGTTACCGCTGAACATTTGAGAGACAATGTCATCAGGCCAACACTGAAATATCTGGGGAAATGGACGGATAGTAGCGAGAACTTTTTGCTCAAGGCCGCAATAGACGGTCCCGAGCTGGGGCTGTTCTCGCCTACCCAAGGGGGCTTGGGATTGTTCCATATAACAGCGTCCCAACACCGAGACCTATGGGACCGCTACCTCGCATTCAATCCAGAGATGGCCAGCCGCGTGCGTGGACTGGCCAGCCAACGCGCCTTTTTAACTGATCCAGACGGTGAGCTGCAAACTAATCTGAGCTACTGTACAGCAATTGCCTGGCTACTCTACCAGCGTTCAGGCATGGCAACGGCGGAAGAAACTAAAACGCAATCAGCGACTCGCGTCTCGGCTTAATTCCCGAGAGACCTCAACGCAGGTCCGGTTCGCTTGAGCGCATCCCACAGAGGAAGGTCATCGGGCCGATCGATATCAGACAAGGGGGCCAGTTCAGACCAACGTGTCTGGGCAGCGCGTAGCTGCGATCGTGTCGACGCCATCACGGTGTCTGAACCCCATTTAACCTTTTCGAACATCTCATCGATTAGACGACGCGCGCCGAGCAGTACGTAGCCACCATCACTCGCAGGGCCAAGTACGATCTCCTCCTCGTCTAGAGCATTAACGGCTTGTTTGAGGTAACCCGTATCCATCTCAGGACAGTCGCTCCCGACCAGAATGACCTTAGAGCTACGCCTGAGGCCCTGCCGCAGAGCATTGTGCATGCGCGCTCCCAGGTCGTCACCACGCTGAGCTCGACAGTTCGCTACACCAAGCGAACGGCAGCGCTGAAACAGCGGGTGCAGCGGATCACCCGCCACCTCAAGTTCTACTGGCCCCACAGCGGCATTCAATAAGCGCTGGGCGGTAAACAACACAAGCTCACAGTGAAGATCTGATGCTTCTTCAGGAGTCAGCTGAGGCAGCATTCGCGTTTTCACCTGGCCAGCCACAGGTTCCCGGGCGAATTGCAGCACGAGACAGTTGACAGGTTTGCCGTTCTGCTCAGTGTCAGTCACGGGTTTCTGCCGTAATAGGTTTGCCACAGGCGCTGGGGCGACACGCCCAGAACATAGGCCAGACGCAGCCACCACATGGTCACGATAGTGCGCACTACCCCGTTTTGCTGCCAGCGTCGACTGGACGACAGTACCGTTTCCGGCAACACCAGTGGCTTGCTTTGCGCTCTAAGCCGTTTGCAGTAGGCCACGTCCTCCATCAGCGGGATCGCATCGAATCCACCGGTACTGGCAAACACATCTCGATGCACAAATAGCATTTGATCACCCGTCGCCACCGAGGTAAGGCGGGAGCGCTGATTCATAAACCAGGCAATAACACGATAGATAGTGGCCGCCCCATCCAATCGAGCATGGCAAAACCCCCATTGCGGCCCCAAGTCCAGATGCGCGTTTAAAACGCATGCATCAAACTCCGGTTGTGAGTCAGCGTGTAAAAAAAAGAGGTATTGCGCAGCGCTTGCACGACCACCCAGGTTCATCTGGCTTGCTCGGCCAGCAGGTCCCACCAGCAGCTGATCTGCCAGTGGCATGGCGCGCTCCACCGTGGCATCTGAGCTGCCACCATCAACCACAATCAGATCACTGTCGGGAAAGTGGGATCGCAGCGCAGACAATAGTGGGCCGATGCGCTCTTGTTCATTGAGCACCGGCATCACAAACGCAACGCGCGGCATTACTCCAGGGCACCACCACAGCTACTGCCCTGGCCGGCGGTGCAACCATAGCAATGGTCCGCTGTATGGATGAGGCGTCCGTCTAAATGTTCGTCAGCCGAGATCTCAGAAATATGCCGACGCTTATCGCTTGCCAACACCGGCAGATCAAGCATCTGATTGAAATCGCAATCGTAGACATAGCCTTGCCAATCGACGCTCAGTAAGCTTCGACACATCAAGGTGTGGAGATTTGCCTCACTGAAGTTATCCCGCAAAAGCTGCATATAGGGTATGTACTGATCTTTGGCGAGCAATACAGCACCGAAACGGCTGATCGGCATATTGGTGATAGTGAGCAACTCATTAAACTGAATATCGAATCGCTGACCAAGCTCGCGCCGATAATCTTCCTGCAGCTGAGCTTGCGGCGGTGGCAACTGTGGCCCTATGGGGTTGTATACCAGGTTGAGACGCAGCGCTGAGTTTGAGCCGTATCCCAGGCTATTCAGCAGGCGAATGCCCTCTATACTGCTGTTATAGACACCTTTGCCGCGCTGCTCTTCCACGTTGTCTTCCAGATAGCAGGGCAAAGAGGCGCAGACTTCTACCCGATGCTCTGCGAGGAAGGCCGCCAAATCATCCTGCCCAGGTTCAAACAAAATCGTGAGGTTGCATCGATCAATCACCTTGACACCGGCCGCAGTTGCGCGCTTCACCATGTAGCGAAAGTGCGGATTCAACTCCGGCGCACCGCCGGTCAAGTCAAGTACTTCTACGTGCTCGCGCTCCATAAAGTCCAGAACCTGATCCACCGTTTCCAATGCCATCGACTCAGTGCGTTTGGGCCCAGCATTCACGTGACAGTGCTGACAGCTTAAATTGCAAACGTAGCCTAGATTGACCTGCAGTGTATTAAGCTTGTCGCGGTATACCGCGGGAAAGTCACTCTCAAGTAATAATGGGCGGGTGCTCTGCATGTGTCTAGCGCCGACGTCCTGGATTGGCGGATAACAGGTGCTGACACGCCATTGGCCCGGCCACCTTAATAGCGTTCATGACGTTCGTCCTCCGCGAGCATGTTGCGAGTATCGCCCATTAGGTACTGGAATACCACGTTGTAAGCCAGCACCGCCTGCACGTATTCGCGCGTTTCTTTAAAGGGAATGGTATCGATCCACACGTCGACCGCCACACCCTCCCCTGGCTTGCTGCGCCATCGATCGACCCGGTGGGGACCTGCATTGTAGGCTGCTAGCGCATAAACTCGATTACCACCAAAGCGATCTAATAGCTGTCGATAGTAGGCACTGCCGAGCAGGACGTTGTGCTCCACCTCATATAAGCGCGCTGTACTCGAAGGTGCTCCCAACCTGGATGCCACCTCGCGGCCCGTAGCCGGCATTAACTGCATCAAGCCGCGTGCACCGACCGGCGAACGGGCCTGAATGTGAAAAGCGCTTTCCCGCCGGGCTATCGCCATGAGTTCTGTGCCCGAGACTTTATTCAATGCGGCATAGTGCGCAAAGGTGTCTTGATGTGGCATGGGGAAACGCAGATCCAGCGCGTCCCATGCCCTTGCTCTAGCGGCCGCATCAATGGCCATACGGTGCCAGCCTTCGCCCGCTGCTAGCTGAGCCAGCTCTTGGCGACGCGAAGGCTCCTGTACATCTTGTAAGAGATAATGCCACTCAGAATGAGCGAGGTCATAGGATTCGTGAAACTGCAGTTCGCCGACACGTTGCACAGTAGGCTCGCGCTGCCATTTGTCTGTTATATCGTTATCCGGTGAGGTGCGGTCGTGATTGAAGACATAAGGTTGCCCCAATCTGTCAGCCGCTAAAAAGCCATGATAGCTGCGTTCCTTGGCCAGTTCTGCAAACAGGGTCTGCGCCGTCTCGCTATCGCCGCCTTTTTCAACTAAGACTGCCTGCCAGTAACGCCAGCCATCCGATTCGCGGCGCTCATTGGACAGCAAGGCCATAGTGTCGGACAGTGCATCCCAGTCGGCTTCAGCCAGTGCCCAGCGCAAACG
>JBCDFM010000034.1:0-23626 GCA_039178015.1 Pseudomonadota bacterium | reverse complement strand
GCAGCGTCTTGGGGACTACCGACCCGGTGTATAGGAAAGCTATTGCCAATATCCTCTTCAAATTCGGCGAGATGCGCCGTCATCTTGCTAGGAAAATAGCCTGGCGCTATCGCATTGACGTTAATATGTTTTGGTGCCAGGTCTGCGCCCAGATGTCGGGTCAAATGATGTACTGCAGCCTTGCTGGCCGAGTACGAGTAGTTCTCCATATGCGGATGGGTAATCCCGTTAATGGAGCCAATATTAATAACGCGGGCTGGATCTTCGGCTGTACCCGCATTTTGCATGCTGGAGCACAGTTCCTTAGTCAGAAAAAATAAGGACTTTACGTTCAGGTCCATCACTTTATCCCAACCGTTTTCAGGAAACTCTGCCAGCGGCGCCCCCCAGGAAGCCCCCGCATTATTCACCAGTATGTGCAGCTTTTCCTCGCGCTCACGTATCGCCTGGGCGAACGCTTCAACCCCCTCCAAGGTACCCAGGTTTGAAGGCATCGCGATACACTCGCCCAACGCTGAAAGCTCCTCGGCAGTTGCCATCAGTTCCTCCTGCTTGCGCGCAGTAATGTAGGTCTTGACGCCATTTTCGACAAAACCTTTCGCAATCATCGCACCGATACCACGCGATCCGCCGGTTACTACCGCGACCTTTCCACTCACGTCGAATAAATTTTTCATGATTCCGTCCTTTCCTGTTTAACTACCTGTCTGTGCAGCGGCAAATGCGCGAATGACGACATCGCGGGTTTCTGCGGGATCGATAACAGCATCGATTTCAAGATGTGATGCGGTCTCGGTTGCCTTGCCGATGTCATACATTTTGGCGAGCAGCTGCTGATAGAGTGCGTCCCGGTCGGCTGGGTCCTGCTGAGCATCGAGCTCCTTTTTGAAGCCCAAGCGGACAGCACCCTCCAGGCCCATAGCGCCAAATTCACCCGTAGGCCAGGACGCAGAGTAAGCCGGGCGCATAAAACTCCCACCGGCCATCGCCATCGCCCCCAAACCATAGCCCTTACGTAAAAAAATGGTCACCACGGGAACATGTAAACTGGCACCGGCCAAAAACAGCTGCGACATGCTGCGCACCGCCCCTTGGCGCTCGCTATCTGGGCCTACCATAAATCCAGGTGTGTCCGTTAAAGATAACACCGGTAGCTTTTGCGCATTACAAATGTCTAAAAATCTGGCCGCTTTTTCCGATGCCTGCGAATCGACAGCACCTCCCATTTGCTGACAATCGTTCGCAATGAGTGCAACCGGCTTTCCCTCTAGGCGGATAAACCCGGTAATGATGCTGCGGCCGTAAATTCGCTGAAGCTCAAGAAAGGAGCCGCTGTCTGCAATGGTTTCAATGATGGGGCGAACCGGATAGCCCCAGCGCCGATCTTCAGGTATCGCATTGCGTAAACCAGCTTGCTCTACCTTGGAAAATTGTCGGATCGGCCCCTGAAAGTAGCTAAGCAATCTGCGCGCTATCTCCGTAGCCTCTGTCTCATCTTCAGCGACAATATCGACGACGCCATTTTTCTCCTGTTCCTCGATAGGACCTATATCGGTAGGCTTAAATTTACCCAGACCACCCCCTTCGATCATTGCTGGGCCCGCCATCCCAATCCAGGAACTTCGCGTAGCAATGGTAAAGTCAGCACAGCCAAACAGGGCGGCGTTTCCCGCAAAACAGTAGCCATTATTCACAGCGATGCGCGGCACCTTACCTTTCAATCCCGCCCAGTTGCTGAACGATGCCACATTCAAACCGGCGACCTGCGTGCTGACATCGGTATCGCCGGGACGCCCACCCCCGCCTTCGGTATACATCACAATAGGTAGCGAATACTCCGATGCCAGTTCGCAGATACGGTCCAACTTCTTATGGTGGAAAAAGCCCTGTGTGCCTGCCAGGACGGTATAGTCATTGATAATCGCCACCGCCTGGGCGCGACCCGAACCAACCAATTCGGCGTTGATGGTGCAAGTGCCCGTAATAATCCCATCGGCGGCTGTTTCCGATTGCAGCTCGTGATACTCACGACGGCTGCGCTGGGCAGCCACCGCCAGTTGCCCATATTCTTGAAATGAATCCGTATCAACCAGCTGCTTAAGATTTTCCCTAGCGGTGCGGTAGCCTTTAGCTTGGCGCTTCGCGCTTGCCTGTTGGCGATATTCATCTGAAGTCTTGTGCGCTCTATCACGCCAGGCACGGATTTCGGGGCGCTCTTCATCAGTCATCGGCTTCTCCGATTCGTCTGCCCGCTACTGCAGTCTTTTTTACCCCCCGGTTTACAGTCAGCACCCTTTCCATCGCGGTTCACGCTTCTCCAGAAACGCTGCTTTTCCTTCTTTATGGTCGGCACTGGTGATACAGCGATGCTGCAGGGCCGCTTCAAAGGAAATCGCTTCATCCAGCGTACCATTCAAAGCGTGGTTGAGTGCTTGCTTGGCAAAGCGCAGTGCCAGCGGCGATTTACTCGCAAGCTCCGCCGCCCATGACATGGTGTGCGAAACCAGTTCAGCATCCGGTACCACCTGATTACACAGACCCCACTGCAGGCACTTTTGTGCAGCCAGCTTCTCTCCGGAAGCAATAATCTCGTAGGCCCTGTGTCGTCCCAGGCTGCGTACCAGATGCCAGGTCGCACCGCCGTCGGGTATAAGGCCAATCCCCGCAAAAGCCTGGTAAAGAAAGCTGCTCTCTGCCATCACCACCAGGTCGCAATTCATGGCGAATGCACTACCGATACCCGCGGCCGCTCCATTGATGGCCCCCAGCCACGGTATTGGTGCATCATGTATGGCCATTAATATCGGTTTATATTCTTCGTTAAGCTGATCTTCAACGCTGAAGCCAGGCTCATCGGCAGCGGGTTCATTGAGGTCGGCGCCAGCACAAAACCCTCTTCCTGCACCGGTTAAGACACCGACATTAATCAACGGATCCTCGTTAACCTGGCGCACCGCACCCAACAAATCGCGACGCAGATCGGCATCGAACGCATTCAGACTCTCGGGACGATTCAGCGTGACTAGCGCCACGGCCCCATCGCGTTTAACCATTACGGTCTCAAAGCTTGTCATTCAGCCGTTCCGCGTCATAGCATTCTCAGGCGATCGCACCTGTTTCCTTCAAGCTGGCAATTTCGGCCGTACCAAAGCCCATAGACGTCAGTACGCTGTCAGTGTCTTGTCCCGGCTCAGGACCGGCGTGCTTCACCTGGGAAGGGGTACGACTAAAACGCGGGGCAGGAGCCGGTTGTGTGACGCCCTCGACCTCAATATAGGTATCTCTGGCGCTATTGGCGTGGTGTTTTGGTGCTTCAGTTAGTGTCAGTACAGGGGCAAAACAAACATCTGTTCCCTCCATGATGTCACACCACTGGTCGCGTGTTTTTTGTTTAAAGACGGTCGCCAATTTTTCTTTCATTTGCGGCCATAGCGCGGCGTTATTCTGGTCACCAAACTCATCTTCAGACAGCTGGGCATGCTCTTTCAGCAAAGCATAGAACTGCGGTTCGATAGAGCCTATCGCGACAAACTTTCCGTCGGCGCATTCGTAGGTGCCGTAAAAGTGAGCGCCGCCGTCCAGCAAATTCGACTCACGCTGGCTATCATTCCACAAGCCCATAGCAGCAAAACCGTGAAACATCCACATCAGCTGAGCAGCGCCGTCGACCATGGCAGTATCAATTACCTGACCTTTGCCGGAATTCGCCGCCTCCAGGAGTGCCGCCAATATGCCATTCACTAAAAGCATGCCACCGCCACCCATGTCGCCAACGAGATTGAGCGGCGGAACCGGCTTGTCGTCCTTTCGACCCATGGCATGCAAAGCCCCGGTGATCGCTATGTAGTTGATATCATGACCGGCAGCCTGCGCCAGCGGCCCATCCTGACCCCAGCCAGTCATCCGGGCATAGATCAGCTTTGGATTTCTGGCCAGGCAAACATCCGGACCTATTCCGAGCTTTTCACACACACCAGGACGAAATGGGTCGATCAATACATCAGCGTTTTCCAGTATTCTCATCAGCGTATCAATACCGGCAGCATCCTTAAGATTGAGCGCTACTGACTTCTTACCTCTGGCGCTCACATCTTTGCTGCCCGGCATAGCGGCTGTGGACATACGGTCTATTCGGATAACCTCTGCACCCATATCCGCCAAAATCATACCTCCCATGGGTGCGGGACCGATGCCCGCAAGCTCGATTACCGTGTAGCCGTTTAGTGGTCCCATTGCTATCTCCTGCGGATGGTTAACGGCTCACTAACGAGGTTGCATGCGGATCGCGCCATCGAGCCGTATGCACTCACCATTCACATAATCATTTTCGGCGATGAATACCGACAGATGAGCGATTTCCTCCGGCTTGCCTAATCGCGGCGGATAACAAACGCTGGACTCCAGCGACTTGTAGGCTTTTTCTGGCAGCAGCTCAAACAGCGGAGTATGGATCAATCCCGGCACAATGGTGTTCACCCTTACACCGCAGCTGGCAAGATCACGCGCCATAGGCAAAGTCATGCCAACAACACCCCCTTTTGTCGCCGAGTACGCGACCTGGCCGACCTGGCCTTCATACGCCGCGACGGAGGCCGTATTAATAATGACTCCCTTGCCGCCATCATCATTTACGGGCGAGTTGTTCGCCATTTGTTCAGCCGCGAATCGAGACACGTTGAACGTACCAACCAAATTGACGTTGAGCACCATCATGTACTGATCCAACGGATGCACGCCGTTCTTGCCGAAGGTTTTGCAGGCACTGCCGATACCCGCGAAATTGTTACAAATATGGAGTCCACCGAACTTCTCTACCACCGCTGACACCGCTGTCTTGACTGAATCTTCATCGGCGACATTCACGTTCCAAAAAGCCACATTGTCCGCGCCCTGCTCCGCGATGACTTCATTGGCGTTGGCTTCGTTCATATCGAATATCGCGACCTTTGCTCCCTTGGCGACATAGGCCTCTACTGTAGCCCGTCCAAGCCCGGAGGCTCCGCCCGTCACAATGGCGACTTTTCCTGCTAGATCCATAGTTTTTCTCCTTAATTGAGTGCGGCAAATGTCAGACGAGATACTGCGTTCGTGGTAACTGATACACCTGACGATAATTTTTGTACGTGCTAATCAACTGCTTATAATCTTCGGGTGGGTATACTGCCTGCTATTGCGATGCTCGTCCATAGAGCACAGCGTGACAGAGACGTTGCGCTAGAACCAGGTCGCGACCTGCGGGCCGTTGAGCTAACCGGAGCTGGCAAGCACTGTGTTCTGACAAGCAGAGCGACCTCACCACCGATTGAAGTGAGGCGGCAGTATGCGCACCCGACATAGGCGGGGCAATGACCTGTGCCGACATGAAAATTGACTTAAAATGACAATCAAATCGAGTAGACAGGACTGATATCTTCATGGCGCAGGTGTTGCAGGACCAATGGTCCTTTATTCTTTTCGGCCTGATTTTTACGGTCACCTGTGCCCAGATGCTCATCGTCTATGTACTCGCCGACTCGAGCAAGCCTCCTGCCGGGCTGGGCCTTTACACAGTCTATTTTATGGCCTCGTTATTGGGCTGGATCGCGCTCACATTGCAAAAAACCGCCGATCTACAGATGGCAGTCAATCTGCCATCGATCATGATCATTCTGAATAGCTTTATTCTCTACATGGCTGCCTGTCAACGCGCCAATATCAACACAGGTCGCTACCTGCTGGGTTCCGTCTGCCTGGCTGCCGCACTCTGCGAGTTCTTTCTGCAACCAGAGCAGATGTTTATGGTGCAGGGATCAGCCGTAACACTGTTCTTTGTAGCGACGGGATTGATTTGCGGCCTTCGAGCCTGGCGCTTGGGCAACGTCGGTGATGCGATCATTGCCAGCGCGGCTCTCATCATGGTCATTGGTACGCCGGTCGCAATGACCTACGCCTTCGCCGCCGACATACAGCAAGGCGAAATGATTGCTTTCGGAGCTCACAGCATCAGTTACACACTGGTCGTTCTCGGATTTCTTGCAAGCGTTGTTATCGAGTATCAACAACACTTATCTAATCTTGCGACACTGGATCCGCTAACCCGGTTACTGAACCGACGCGGTATGGAGGATGCGCTGCAGATCAGCATGGCGCAGGCCTCCAGAGCAAACCTGCCTACATCCGCCATCATGGTGGATGTCGATCAATTTAAAGGAGTAAATGATAGCTTCGGTCACGATGTCGGCGACCATGTGCTGCGTCAGATCGCTGAGGTTATCGCGCGCCTGTGTAGATCAAGCGATGTGGTAGCGCGCACTGGTGGTGAAGAGTTTCTGCTCATCTTGCCCGATACCGACCTCGACGCTGCGCGCATACTGGCGGAGCGCATCAGAGTGGCCATCGGTGAACGGCCACTGTTGGTCGATTCCCAACGTATCGGTGTCACCGTCAGCCTGGGAGTGGCAAGCATAATTGGGGCTACCGGCCTGGATGAACTGACACAGGAGGCTGATCGCGCCCTGTATCTCGCAAAACAAGGTGGCCGCAATCGGGTCGCCTCCGTCGAGCATAAACCCATACATTTATCCACAGCACAGTCCTAAGGCCACCGTGCGTAAAATTTCGCTCTCTGTAAAATTCGCCCGCGCCGTGCTGCATCACACGGTCGATCACGGGCTGGATCCAGTAGATCTGCTCATACGCAACCGAATATCGCCTCGGCTCCTCGTGGAAGATGACGCCCGGCTTTCCGCGGAACGTTTCGCAGATCTGCAGGTGAGCACTATGCTCGCTATGGGGGACGAGAGCCTGGGCTACGCCCCCCAGCCGCTGCCCATTGGCAGCTGGTCAATGATGTGTCATGCAGTGATCGGCAGCGCCACCCTTGGCCAAGCTCTAAGCCGATATTGCCGATTTTTCTCGCTCTTCAATTCCGGCTTTTGTCCTACGCTGGTAGATGATGGCGTGAATACCACCCTATTACTGCAAGATCCACAAACGAAGGCGCATTCGGTTGCCTACTACAGCGAACTTTTTCTTTGCAATTCCCAGCGTTTCTGCAACTGGTTGGTGAACGCCCAGCTGCCGCTTGTAAGCGTCAGCCTCAGAGATACACCTGTCACTCGCGAGCAGGAGTACCGGCAGATATTTATGGGGAACCCAGTACATTTTGATCAAGATAAGGTTGCGCTGACCCTAACAAACGCCCAGCTGGATCGTCCGATTAAGCAAAATGAAATCTCACTACGACACTTTCTCAGGCACCCGGTGCTGTTCATGTTAACGCAACAGTTTGGTGACGACAGCTGGACGAACAAGGTACGGGATCTCTTGCGACGCAACATGGAACACCTGCCAGAGTTGAGCGAGGTGGCCGCCAAGCTCGACATCCATCCGCAGACATTGAGGCGACGGCTCGCAGCGGAAGGCACCAGTTTTAAAGACATCAAAAGCGGGCTACGGCGCGATACAGCTCTGCATTTCCTCGGAAAGCAGGGTTTGAGCATAGAAGAAATCGCCCATAGAGCCGGCTTTTCAGAGTCAAGCGCTTTCATCCGCGCGTTCAAGGCTTGGACTGGCGTCACCCCTTATGGCTATCGCAAGGGGCTTTAGCACTCTGTAAGCGCCACTTGTCCAATCTCACCGGAGTCTCAAAACCCGCAGCACACGTTATTTTTTACTATAGTGACTGGCGAGCCCACAATAAGGAAGAATTGGTGAAGAAATTTATCCGCATCCTTGGCATTTGCTACATAGCCTATCTGATCATTGTCTTGGTCATTGTCACGCCGGCTCTGAATCTGCTCCCATCTTGGGCCGTCAAAAAGTACCTCGGACGCGACCTCGAAAGTGGCTTCAACTACTTTAATCCCTTCACGCTCAGCCTGGAACTGGGGAAGACAGCAATCCCGGAGCATGATGGTTCACCGTTTGTGAGCCTGGATCACGCAACCATCAACCTATCGACCGCCAGTCTGTGGAGCGGTGCGCTGGTTTTCGACAAACTAGGCGTCGAGCAGCTGTTTGTGCATGTCATAGAGCTGCCTGATGGTACCTTCAATTTCTCTGATATGCTGCCGCCCGAAGACACCGCGCCGGAAGAGGAAGTCCAAGAGGGAATTACACCGCTGACTATCGATGAGCTCGATTTCAATGCCCGCCAGCTCATTTACAGTAATGAGGCACGCGAAAAGCCCACCTCTAATCAGCTAAACGATTTGAATATCAACATTCTGGGGCTTTCCACCGTATTGGAAGAAGGAAAGCCCTATGTCTTGGATGCTAAAGGTGAACGAGGCGGCGAGCTCCATTGGGAAGGGGTGGTCTCTATCCCCAGCAGTTACAGCGAGGGCGAGCTCTCACTAAAAAACATCCAGCTTATCCCATTGTGGACGTTCATAGAGCCGTGGGTCGCGTTTCGGCTCGATGGCGGGTCATTCGGGGTACAGGGCCAATACGCCGTGAGTTGGGCCGAGGAGATCGATTATTCGGTCAGCGAGGCCAGGTTTACGCTGGACGAGGTCGCTGTCGTCCCACAATCTGATCGTGATATTCCGGATACGTCAATCACGCTAGGTGCTTTGAGCATAGATGGCATCGCACTTGATGGCAGCGAGCAGCAGGTGGAAGTCGCCTCGTTTGCCATCGATGAACTCGCCATCGCCGGATGGAGCGAGGGAGATCAAGTTAGTCTGATCGATCTCTTCTCAATCGACTTACCCGCTGCTGAGGAAGATCCTACCACCACTGAGGAAGAAGCCGCCGAGGATAACCCTTGGAAGGCCTCGCTGGGTCGCTTTTCAATGGACAATAGCAGCGTGCGCTGGAGATCAGAGTATACCGATCCAGCCGAACTGAATGTCACCCCTATCACTGTTAGCGCACAGTCACTGGCGTGGCCACTGGCGGGCAAGACCCCCATATCGGTTGCGATCACTATCAACGGCCAAACCTCAGCGTCGGTAGACGGGGAGGTAGATCTGGGAGCAGGCGCAGGTCAGCTCGCTTACAGCCTAGAGGCGCTGCCGATACCCTGGTTTAACCCCAATCTGCCGGACGCGCTGAATGGCGAATTCACCGGCGGAGAACTCCAGGTTCAAGGAGAAATGACGCTGGCAGAATTTGCTCCGGCTAGTATTGCTATGGACGGCGCGGTTACCGGATTTGCCGCTAGCGTGACGGAAGCAGAAACATCCTTAACCTCCTGGGAGACGGTACGCTGGGATAAACTACTGGTCGATCTTAACGCGCAGCAGGTATCGATGGAAAAACTCTCTATCGATAACTTTATTGGCCGCTTTCATATCAATGAAGACGGCAGTATCAACGCCTCAAATGCATTTAAGTCGCCCGAGACAGAGGAAGCCAAGCAAGACTCAGAAGAAGCGACGGAACAGGCACCGCAAGAAGTCAGCGAAGAGGCCGGCCAGCCCTGGTTCGTCAGTATTCCTTTGATCCATATCAGCGACAGCCAGATCGATTTCAAAGATGAATCGCTGCCTATTGAATTTCGTACAGTGATAGGCGAACTGAATGGCGATATCAAAAATATCAGCAGCGAGGAAGGCGTTAACACCGAGGTGGAGTTGAAGGGCTCTGTCGACGGCTATGCGCCTGTCAATCTCACCGGCACAGCCCAACCTCTCGCTGCACCGGTTGCGCTCGATCTGCTGCTGACCTTTGATGGCATGGATATGTCGCGACTGACGCCCTACTCCGGGACCTATGCAGGGCGTGCAATCGAGCAGGGTGTTTTAAACCTGGATCTCAACTATGCAATGGCGGATAACCAGCTACAGGGCAAAAACAAGATCGTGATCGAGCAAATGAAGCTTGGCGAGACAATAGAGAGTGACAAGGCGGTGGATCTGCCTCTGGACCTAGCGCTAGCGCTACTTACTGACACCAACGGCGTCATCGATATGGATATCCCGGTCAGCGGTGACGTCAGCGATCCGGAGTTCAGTATCGGCAGCGTGGTGATGGGAGCACTGATCAACGTTATTACCAAAGCGGTTACCTCACCTTTCACCTTACTGGCGTCACTGGTTGATAGCGAGGAAGATTTGCAGCGCATCAACTTTAGCTCAGGGTCAGATCAGCTGGAGGAGCACGCGCAGGAAAAGCTCACCACCTTGAGTACCGCACTAGTGGAACGACCTGAACTGGCGCTCACCATTACTGGCAGACTGCAGCTGGAAGCAGACACTGAGAGAATGCAAAAAGACCAGCTACAAGCAGAGCTGATTGCGGGGGGGCTCTCGCAGCAACAGGCCGATAGTCGAGGTCCCGAATGGGAGCAAGCTATAGAACAGCGCTATCAAGCTGGCTCTCCCGGAGTAACTGAATTGACGGCGCGTGAACAATACCTCGCGCTGGCTGCAGCGATTCCAATAGCCGATACAGCGCTTTTGGAGCTCGCAGCTGAACGCGCATTAGTCGTTAAAACGTTTCTGGTTAACCAGGCCGGCCTCGCCCCGGAGCGCGCGGTGATTGCGCAGGCTGATTTAGCGCCAGAGGACAATAAGTACAGCGGTGTAGAGCTGGCTATCGATTTATAGCCGCTACCGCGCCGACGCGCAACCGCCTCAGCCACTGTAATGTAAATCGCTGCCACACACCCGGCAGCTGTAGCTGCCAATGCCTCGCATGACGCGGTTGTGGCGTGTAGCTGACATTTGGTGTGTCATGCAGTCACAACGGTAAGGGTAGGTACGCTGCTGTCTCTGTGGAATGCCATCCAGATCGAGATCAAACGTCACTCCTTGATCTGCGTCGAACAGCTCCATGACTTCTTGCCACTGCGGCCCATGGGGTTTAATTCCGCGCAAACCATAGAGTTTGTAAACCACGTAGTGCGCGACCTCATGAGGGACGGTGTTTCGCAGATTCTCATCGAAGTACTTGGAGAATATCCAGGGGTTGTAGCGGATCCAACCCCGCCTGCCCTGAAGTTTGAACATACCTGCAGTTCGCCCCGAGAGGTCGAACAATACCGGCACTGGCCTAAAGCGACGTTTATAGGCAGCCCTAGCCTGCTTTACGTAATATTCGGTTTCGGCAATTACCTGCCGCTGAAGAGCGGCATCAATGGGCGTGACATAGTCCACGCTTAACCCTCACCTCTACTTCCCACATGTCCCCAAGTTTACAGTCTTTTGAATTATCTCCCGACTATGCAGCAGCATACCGGCGCAAGCCACAGGCCTCAAATATTTCCGCTAGGAAGCAACTTGCTGTACATTTGTGCGCTGCGCTCAACCCATGTCAGTGCCAGCCCGTTTAAAACATTTACAAGGCGCGCGAATTCAGCGCTTGCCCGACACAAGAAGAGACTCTATGACAACACAAGAACTCGACACGCAACGCCTGACAAGCTTCCTACAGGAGCACATACCGGACTTGAGTGGGCCCGTAACGGCAGAGAAATTTGCCGGCGGTCAGTCCAACCCCACATTTAAGCTGACCGCCGGCGATGCCTCCTACGTACTGAGGCGCAAACCACCGGGTGAGCTTCTCAAATCCGCCCACGCGGTTGACAGAGAGTACCGGGTGATCACCGCCTTGCGTGACACTGCGGTGCCTGTGCCTCGCACCTTTGTACTATGTGAAGATGACGCCATCATTGGTTCTATGTTTTATGTCATGGAGTATATGGAGGGAAGGATATTGTGGGACCCCCTACTCCCAGAGGCAGTTGATAACGCAGAACGCGCTGCAATTTACGATGCGATGAATGAAACCATGGCTGCACTACACAACGTGGATGTGGATTCTGTCGGGTTATCGGATTACGGGCGGCCAGGAAACTATTTCGAACGCCAGGTCAGCAGGTGGAGCAAGCAGTATCGCGCATCCGAGACACAAAGTATCGCTGCCATGGAAACCTTACTACAGTGGCTGCCGGCAAATATGCCCGTTGACGACGGCGCCGTAAGCCTGGTGCACGGAGACTATCGGCTGGACAATATGATGTTCCACGCTCAAGAACCTCGGGTCATCGCGCTCTTGGATTGGGAGCTGTCCACACTGGGGCATCCACTGGCGGATCTGGCCAACCAATGCATGGCATGGATGCTTCCGAGAGAGGGTGGTATCAAAGGGCTCGCTGGCGTCGACCGCGCATCCTTGGGCATCCCAAGCGACGAGGAATACGTTGCTCGCTATTGCGAGCGCACCGGACGCGACGAAATCCAGAATTGGAACTTCTATCTGGTTTTTTCGCTGTTTCGACTGGCGGCGATATTGCAGGGGATCGTTAAGCGGGCACAAATTGGCACAGCTTCCAGTGCGGAAGCGCACTCACGCGGTGATGCGGTGGTGCCCCTGGCAGAAATGGGCGTCAGCCTGATCGATTGCTAAACTGCCTCGGGCTCCGCTGTCTCAGACTTCTCACCCCCTTTGGTGCTCGATTTTGCAGAGGATTTACGGGCACCGGGTGCTTTCGCAGGAGCGGTTTTCTTGCGGGTTGTCTTTTTTCTTGGCGACGCCGCTTTCTTCGCGGCTATCTTCTTGGTAGTTGCCTTCTCGCTGGCAGCAACCGTTTTAGCCGACTGCGCCTTGGCTCTCGCGGCTCGCGTCGGGGGTGGACGCCGCCTGGAGGAACGCGGTCGATGCGCCTCAGTGGCGTCAGGGCGCAAATCACCGGTTTCAAATCGAGTGAGCAGTTCCTCCATGGTTCTACTGATCTTGGTACAGATCCGAATCGCCTCCACGCTACCGTATGTGGAGTGTTCGCCGCCTTCCATCAATTCGATTAAGTCCTTCTCCGACAGGTGGGAGAGAATTTTTGCCGGATTGTACCAGCGGAAGCTTGGAACAATGTTAACGTCTCCACTGTAATCCTGATCAATCAGCGCATGTACACTATTCATCAGCATGTTGAAGCGCGGCCAATTATCGCCTTGTCGCTGCACCACTCCGCGGTAAAAGTTCAAAAGCTCACGACCCATGCCAACACCTAAACTACCCAGCGCCGAGCCCAGCGCGCTGCGATTCGCCTCTTTTTTTAGAAAAGGAATCGCGATGGGGTTCACCATGCTGACGATATAGTGATTGGTGCTATAGAGTCGCGACAGGCGTTTTGCAGGTAAATCATCAGCGATGGAGCCGTCTACCCAGCGCCGGGTGGGAAGATAGGGCTGTGCCTCACCATGTAGGTTTTTGGCCATTAACATCACCGGCGGGAACACACCCGGCACGGCGCAGGAAGCCATAACTGCAGCGCGCACAAATACGTTGGGCGATGTAATAGCGTTCAATAGTCTCGAGCGTTGATGCGGTTCTGCCGGCGCGACTGTGATGCTGATTTGACGGCCGGTCTTCTCATAGGCTTCCTGGAAGGTGTAATCAGGCACCATGCGAGCGACCAGCTTCGTTAGATCGCCTACGTCAATCTGCGGGTTGGCACCGAAAAACATACGCGAGAAGGCGCTGGCCTCGCGCTCTGCTTCAAAGTGTACATTCGAGGGACGATAAAAGTGCTCGAGTTCATCGTCGGTGTGCGTACCCAACACGCCCGCTACCAGCGAACCCGCGCTGGAACCCGAAATCACGCGCGGCATCAAACCGTGTTCCAGGAGCGTCTTGACAACACCCAGATGGTAAAAACCCAATACGCCACCACCGCTGAGCATTAACGCTGATCGGCCGTAGCAAATATTGGCGCGATAAAAAAAGTCCAGTTTTGTCTGTGCCGGTATTAGAGAGTTATCTAATTCGGCAAGATAGCGAAGAGAATCGTCGACCTCATCAATGTATTGTTCTATGAGTTTCTTGGTACCAAATTTCGCATGCCGATACAGGGTGCTGCGACCCATACCACCCATGTTGCCATGAATACCCTCATTGAGTGTAAAGAGCAGGCCCTGGTGATCGTGACGTGCACGAAGACTGCGGATACGGTCCAGGCGCAGCCGTATCTGTGCGTAATCATACTGGTTAGTTTGATCTACCTCGCGCCAACGACGCTTACCTGATATCTCGTCGTGTTCTACCGCCGCGTTACGCCATTCTTCATAGCTGCGGCTCTTGTCCATTATCTTTTCCAGCTTTTTAAGCTTGCGCGCACTGCCTACCATGATTACCCCGTGTTGCAGACTTCGCTGTCAGCATAATGCATCTGCGCAAACAGGCCCAGTAGTTTGTCATCAAGAAAAAGTGCGCCAAATCACTCAATACAACGCCCATCCAAGCCCCTCATTGACAGCCCGGCTAATGTGAAAACAGTTGCAAGTAGTCAGCCCGCGATAACCCTAGGGTTTTATGTTCTCGCTCTGTTTGCCATCTCGATACTGCTCAACGAGATGGCGCTTATACAGCTTGCCATTATCCATGCGCGGCAAATTCTCATGAAAGTCCAAGGAGCGTGGCATCTTGATGTGCGATAGGCGGTCGCGCAGCCACTGAAGAATTTCGAACGCGACTTCGTCGGTGGCATCGGCCCAGTTGACCGGCTGTACCACGGCCTTCACCTCTTCACCGAACTCCTCATTAGGAATGCCGAAAACGGCAACATCCGCTATCTTGCTGTGGGAAATCAACAGGTTTTCAATTTCCTGAGGATAAATATTTACACCTCCGCTGATGATCATGAAGTTTTTGCGGTCAGTGAGGTACAGAAAGCCATCCTCGTCGAGATAACCCACATCACCGGTGGTCGCCCAGCCTTCCTTGCTGTAGGCCTCGGCGGTTTTTTCGGGCTCGTTATGGTAGTGAAACTGCGCAGATTCACCGCCAAAATACACCGTACCAATCTCTCCTGTTGGTAGCTCCAATCCGTCGTCATCTACAATATGCAACTCTCCCGCAACTGCCGGGCCGACAGAACCTTTGTGGGTCAGCCAGTTCGCCGAATCAATAATCGTTACGCCTATGCGTTCGCTGGCAGCATAGTATTCAACAATAATCTCTCCCCACCATTCGATCATTTGTTCCTTCACCTCGACAGGACATGGTGCTGCCGCATGAATGGCGACCAATTGTGAACTGAGGTCGTAGCGCTCACGGACCTCCGGTGGTAATTTCAGCATACGAACGAACATAATAGGCACCCACTGACTGTGCGTGACACGATGTTCTTCAATCAGCTGCAGGGCGCGCTCGGCATTAAATCGCTCCATCACTACGATTGTGCCTCCCACCTCCGAGACCATCATGCAGTAGTGCAACGGGGCAGCGTGATACAAAGGTGCGGGAGACAGATATACCGTTTCCTCACTGAAGCCAAACGCCACACCCAAGGTCGACAATAGCGGGTTGGGGGTATTGACGTCACTGTTGACGGGTGGCACAAACACGCCTTTAGGCTGACCCGTGGTCCCCGATGAATACAGCATGGGCACGCCATTGCTTTCATCTTCGATACGGGTCGTCGGCTGACGGTCAATCGCTTCTTCCCAAGACTCAAAGCCTGGCTTGATTCCGTTTACCATAAAAAAGTGCTCGAGCTGCCCTGGCGAATCTGCAACCAGTTGCTCTGCCACTTCTGCCAGTAGCAGCGAGCCAATAAACAGCTTCGCCTCACAGTTCTGCAGAATATAGGCGGTTTCGTTGCGCTTCAGGTGGGTACTGATAGGCGTGAAAATGATCCCTGAGCGCTGCGCCGCCCAGACAATTTCGAGAAATTGGCGCGTATTTTCCAGCATGATCCCGATGTGATCACCCGCCTTCAAACCTAAAGAGCGAAACAGATTCGCGCCCTGATTGGAGCGTTCATCCAATTGTCTGAAGGTGACGATCTCACCTGAGTCTCCCATGATGATCGCCGGTTTATGCGGGTAGGTTTCTGCGACAATACTAGGGTGCGGCATTTTGTTATCCTCGCGCGGGCAGCCAGATTTGCTCGCACTATAGTTTTAAACTGGATTGCTTGACAATACTCGTAGTGCACCAGTGTAGTTTGTTAGTCTGGCTTCTCGCGCAGCCGCATAACACCTTGTTGAACAGTACTGGCAACCATCACACCCTCGCGGTTGTAAAAGCTCCCTCGCGCGAGGCCGCGCCCGCCGCTGATGCGCTCGGTTTCCACCTGGTGCAGCAACCAGTCATCGACTCGAAATGGCGCATGAAACCAAAGCGCATGATCCAAACTCGCTATTTGCCAATCACCGTCGTCAAAACGTCTGCCCTCAGTGATCAGGCAAACATCAAGAAGGAAGGCATCAGACAGGTACGCCAGCAATGCGTGGTGTAATCCAGGAGCTTCAGGCACCGCGGCTGCGGTCTTCATCCATGCCTGCAGCACCGGAGCTCTGGGCTTGAGATTATGCCAATCGATCGGTTCTACAACTCGAATGTCCAGATCCTCACCCGTTGTTATCATAAAGCTCTCATCTAATTGACCGGACTCAATATGCAGTTGGCGCTCGCTTGGCAAACTCTCCGGTGGCGGCGCGTAGGGTGCATCGACTTGATATTCGTCGCCGTGAGAGGGTTGCTGAAATGACATAGAAGTGACCAAGATCGGCTTACCCTTTTGCAATGCAGTAACCCGTCGCGAACTGAAGCTGCCTCCATCGCGCGCCCGTTCAACTTCGAATACGATGGGCTCTTTTACATCGCCAGGTCGTAGAAAATATGCGTGTTGCGAGTGAATCACTCGATTATCGGCCACCGTGGAAACGGCTGCACTAATTGCTTGCGCGAGCACCTGACCACCATACACTCGAAACCCGTCGGGATGCATATTGCTCCCAACAAAACGATCTTGGCCATCGGGTCTGAGGCTGACGACTTCTATGAGCTGATCAAACATAATTTCGCAGGGGGATCCAGGTTGCACGAACATTATCTAAATTTATGATTCTATGCCAAACTTGCTTTCTCGCTGATTTTACCCACCCACGGTGTACGCATGACAGAAACAGTCAACCCTGTCGCACTTAGAGCAGAGATTCGCGCAGGTCGGCACAATGGAAATACTTCGGGGCTTGCGCCAGGCTTCGTCCAATGCAATATCGTTATACTGCCGAGCGACTGGGCGAACGACTTTCTACGATTCTGTCAGCTCAATCCAAAGCCCTGCCCGCTGGTCGCTACCAGTGAAAAGCCGGGCGATGCGCATTTACCCACGCTCGGGGACATCGATATTAGAACCGACGTGCCCGCTTACAGGGTATTTCGCCACGGTGAATTTACGGCTGAGCAAAACAATATCACCGATCTGTGGCGAGACGATTTAGTGACCTTCGCCCTGGGATGCTCGTTTTCATTCGAGGAAGCCCTAGTCTCTGACGGGCTAGAGGTTCGCAATATTACAGAGGATGTGAACGTCCCCATGTATCGCAGTGCAATCGAGTGTGCATCAGCAGGAGCTTTTTCAAGTAGCATGGTGGTTAGCATGCGACCGTTTGCAGCGGGCGACGCGATCCGAGCTATTCAGATCTGTACGCGTTTTCCGTCCGTTCACGGCGCACCCGTTCATCTGGGCAATCCCGCTTTGATAGGCATTAGCGCTCTGGATCGGCCGGACTACGGCGATCCGGTGTCAATCAGGGAGCACGAGCTGCCCCTGTTCTGGGCCTGTGGCGTCACCCCGCAAGTTGCTTTGGAAGCCGCGAGACCCCCGCTTGCAATTACCCACAGTCCGGGCTGTATGCTGGTGACGGATCTGCGCAATAGTCAGCTCGCGGTACTCTAGAGGCGTTTATATATTATGTTGCTTAACTGTGATCTTGGCGAAAGCTACGGCAGTTGGAAAATGGGACTGGACGAGCAGGTCATGCCGCATATCGACGAGGCTAACATCGCCTGTGGTTTTCATGGCGGGGACCCGGTTACTCTGAAGAAAACGCTCGCGCTGGCGGCTGAACACCAGGTTACAGTAGGCGCTCACCCGGCTTATCCCGATCTCGTTGGCTTTGGTAGACGCAGCATGCAGCTATCGAATGAAGAGATCATCGCCAGCTTGCACTATCAGGTATCTGCCTTGGAGGGCATGGCGCTGAGCCAGGGAATCTCTGTCGCTTACGTGAAACCGCATGGCGCACTGTACAACGATATGATGGCCAAAGCGGATGTCCGGGCAGCGATCATGCAAGCGCTGGCGACGTTTCATAGACCCTTGCCCCTAGTAATGCAGGCGACACCGAATGCCGACAAGCACCGCGATGAAGCCGCAGAGCGAGGCTTATCCGTACGCTTTGAAGCGTTTGCGGATCGTTGCTATGACGACGACGGCGCCTTACTGTCTCGGCGCAAACCCGGCGCGGTGCACGATCGTGACCGTATGTTGAAACAGGTCGAGCTACTGCATAAAGAAGGGACGGTCATTACCGTCAGTGGAGAGGTCTTATCGCTGCAGGCTGATACGCTCTGCGTACACGGCGACAATCTAGAAGGCGTAAAAGCGATTGAGGCCATACGCGCGCTTATTCGCGGCAGCTGATTCATGATGGAAGTCAGTATTGCGGGTGAAAACGCCCTAATCGTTTATGTGGGTGAGGAAGCCAGTCCGACCACGGCGGCCAAAGTACAGGCCGCGTCGGATGCGATAAAACGGGTATTGAGTGATGACCTCATTGACCTGGTGCCTTCCTATGCGTCTGTGCTGATCATTTATGATGCATTGAAGACTGATCATCTAAGCGTAGATCAGCGCGTACGCAAAGCACTAACACAGCTGCATTCGCAGACTGATGTTGAAGGGCGCACGATAACACTGCCTGTTTACTATGATCCCGAGGTGGGTGTCGATTTAGAGTCGCTGGCGGCACGCAACGATTTATCCATAGACGATGTGATTGCCATTCACGCGGGAACGGAATATCGCGTCTATGCGATTGGTTTCGCCCCTGGGTTCGCCTACCTCGGGCAGGTGGACGAACGCATCGCCGCTCCTCGCTTGGCAACACCAAGGCAGTCCGTGCCTCGCGGAACGGTCGCCATCGCCGACAGACAAACAGCGGTGTACCCCGCGGCGTCTCCCGGTGGCTGGAATTTGATCGGCCGCTGTCCGATCCGCATGTTCAACCCCGAGTCGACGCCTG
This sequence comes from Pseudomonadota bacterium, assembly GCA_039178015.1. Classification (GTDB taxonomy): domain Bacteria; phylum Pseudomonadota; class Gammaproteobacteria; order Pseudomonadales; family Halieaceae; genus JARRPM01. The sequence goes on along the minus strand of JBCDFM010000034.1, from coordinate 4,664 downwards.
TCATGCCGGTGAGTGTGGGGGACACCGTGCGCTTCGAGGCAGTGAACAGGGACACTTTTCTCGAGTTGGGTGGGGAACTGTCATGAGCCTGGAAGTCATATTACCAGGCATGCTCAGCCTGTTGCAGGATGGAGGCCGCTTCGGCGCACACAATATTGGCCTGACCACGGGTGGGCCCTTGGATCCAAAGGCGTACAGGTACTGCAACCGGCTGTTAGGTAATGCAAACAACAGCACAGTAATAGAAATCAGTTTCGGTGGCGCGCATTTTCGTTGTCAGGCGCACACGTTCATCTGCGTAACAGGCGCTAGCATGCCATTGACTATTAACGGCGAGACAAAAGCGCTATGGACGGTGCACCCTGTTGCGCCCGGCGATGATATCCAACTCGCCTATGCCATCACAGGATGCCGTAGCTATCTTGGGGTCGCGGATGGGTTTCAGATCGCACCCTCCTTTGGCAGCACCGCAACCGTTATGCGCGAGCAGATTGGCGGGCTCCATGGCGATAAGCTGCAGCCAGGTGACCTACTACCCTGTAGCGAAGTCAAAGCCCGCAAGCTGTTCAGACTGGCGCCCAAACATCAACCTAGGTACCAGAATCGGACGACTGTCAGGGTGATTCCGGGTTATCAGCAAGACCATTTTAGTCAGGTTGAGCTGAACCGATTTTACAGTGAAGCGTATAAAGTCTCAGACCGCTGTGACCGCATGGGATATCGGCTGGAAGGCGCCGCTATCAACAGTGATATGCAGGGCATGTTGTCCGAAGGTATCTGTTTTGGGGCCATCCAAATACCAGCGGATGGCCAGCCCATCGTATTGCTGAATGACAGACAAACAATAGGCGGTTATCCAAAGCTGGGCTCTGCCTTATCTCTGGATGCGGCGCGACTTGCACAACTCCGTCCCGGCGATACTGTGCACTTCGCGCCTATTACCGAATTCGAGGCCCACAACGCACTGCATCTGGCCGAGAGCGCCATTTACAGACTACCGCTGGAGCAGTTCGCTTGAACGACGAGACATTGAGCCAGGCCGTTGAGGCGTTACTGGTCGAGCGCAACTTACGCAGCATGCAAACCGCGAGAGCGGCTCTGCCTGCCGGCTACGCCCTGCGCGCTGCAGCCCTGCTCTGGAACGCGCGCGGTAAGATCATCATCGGAACAGGCTTTCCGGTGAACGATACATTTGAAACGGACGGCCCGGTGGGGGCGCTAGCCCTTTACCAGGCTTTAGAGCGCCTAGGTGCTGAGCCTGTCATTGCCTGCGCGCCACCACTGGCCATTGAGCTAGAGCAACATGTCAGCGTGCTTGTGCTCGAAGCAGACAGCCTCGCGGGTGCAGAGCGGGAAGCATCAGAACGGCTGCAGCAATTGGCACCTGCGGCCGTCATTGCAATCGAGCGTCCCGGTTTGGCAGCCAATGGTCGCTATCACAACATGCGCGGGGAAGACATTAGCGCGCGCTGTGGCATCTTTGACCCATATGTCACTCGAGCCAACTGCCCAACGATTGGTATCGGCGACGGTGGCAATGAGATCGGCATGGGCAATATTGCTTCGGCTATTGCTGAACTGGATATCCAAGCCTCCGTGACGACTTGCGATGAACTTGTTGTGGCCGATGTCTCGAACTGGGGCGCTTATGGCTTGATCGCCTTTCTAGCCAAATGGAGTGAACGCGATCTGTTAGCCGATATCGAACCGCTCGCCATCCTGCAGCTTCTATCCGCCTGTGGCAGCGTGGATGGCGTTACGCGACAAAATACACTGACTGAAGATGGCCTGGCTGCAGATGAAGGCGTGAAAGTAATCGGACGACTACGTCAATTGGTCGGTTTTCAATAAAGGACTTATTAAGTACGACGGCAACAAGCAAGGACAAGATTATGTCTACGGTTTATCTCAACGGTGATTATCTACCCATGTCGGAAGCCCATATCTCCCCGATGGATAGAGGCTTTCTTTTCGGTGACGGGATTTACGAAGTCGTACCATCCTACGATGGTCGTCTGGTGGGATTCTCGCCGCATATGCAGCGCATGCAGGATGGCCTGAACGCAATCGAGATTAAGCTCTCGGTGATAGAGGATGATTGGAGGCGAATCGCCACCGAGCTTAGCAATCGAAACGGTGGCGGCAGTCTCGGCATTTATTTCCACATCAGCAGAGGAGCAGACTCCACACGTCACCACGCCTATCCCGAGGGTATCGCGCCGACCATTTATGCCTTCAGTTTCGAGATACCACCCGAACCCCAGCCAAATAAAGCAACGGCTACGCCCTATACGGTAGTCAGTACCGAGGACCTGCGCTGGAGCCGCTGCCATATCAAGTCTACTGCCTTATTAGGTAACGTCATGCACTATCAGCAGGGCCACAGTCGAGGTCACAAGGAGACGATTCTCTACAACCACGATCGCGAGCTCACAGAAGCGGCGGCGTGTAATGTGTTTATTGTCAAAGATGGGGTGGTAAAGACACCGCCCTTGGACCATCAAAAACTGCCCGGAATTACTCGTCTGATGGTGCTGGAAATTCTGCGTCGCGATGGCAGCATTCCAGTCAAAGAAGTGAACGTGAGTATGGATGAGGTGATGGCGGCCGACGAAGTCTGGTTAACCAGTTCCAGCAAAGAAATTGCACCTGTTGTCGAGATAGACGGCCAGCCGGTAGGCGACGGCGAGATCGGGGATACCTGGCTGGCGGCGCAAACGCTCTATAGCGAACACAAATTTGATTTCTGATGGCACGACCTAACGAGGCCAGAATCAATCTCGATGCGCTGCGCCACAATCTGGCTCACGCCAAATCGCTTGCCGCTGGCACACGTGTTATTGCGGTGGTAAAGGCGAATGCCTACGGGCATGGGGCAACGCCTATCGCCCAAGCCCTCGCCCCCTTGACTGATGCGCTGGCAGTTGCCTGCACTGAGGAAGCGTTGGCCCTGCGCGACGCGGGCATAGAATCGCCCATACTGCTCTTACAGGGCGTATTCGAACCCGCCGAAATCACTATAGCAAGTGATCTCAAACTATGGGTTATGGTGAACACACAGGAACATCTGGATTGGCTGGAGGCGGCACAGGTGCCACACTCAATTCGCTGCTGGCTGAAGGTTGATACGGGTATGCATCGATTAGGTGTGCGCCCTACCCACGCGGCCGAGTTCTACCAACGGCTCAGGGCAACCCCAAGTGTCGACCCAAACATTGTTCTGGCAACCCATTTTGCTTGCGCAGACGATTTGGAGTCGGACTTGACCCCCGAACAGATCGCCGTGTTTGAGCATGCAGTAAAAGGCCTGGATGGCGAGCAAAGCCTGGCAAACTCTGCGGGTATACTTGCCTGGCCGACATCCCATGCCGACTGGATAAGGCCAGGCTACATGCTTTACGGAAATTCTCCCATGCACCACGCCCATCCCAATGCCGAAGCGCTACAACCGGTGATGACACTGGTGTCGTCTGTCACTGCCTTGCGCGACGTCGCGCGTGGTCGGTCCGTTGGTTACGGCGCGACTTGGCGAGCGCAGCGTCCCTCTAAGATAGCTACCGTCACTATCGGCTACGGTGATGGCTATCCCCGACTTGCACCAGCCGGCACGCCGGTCCTGGTGAAGGGGCAGCGCGCTTCATTGGCTGGCAGAGTTTCTATGGATATGATCACAGTGGACGTAACCGATATTTCAGACGTCGCCATCGGAGACGAAGTCATTCTTTGGGGTGAAGGTCTGCCAGTTGATGAAGTGGCCAGACACGTCGGTACCATCGGCTACGAGCTGACCACGCGGATGCCCGCGCGCACGCCGAGAGTCGTGGTTTCAGACTGAGCACGTTAGTCACGTGCAAACCCGCAATACCTCTACACCATTAAACTCGCAGCTGCGCGATACACTGCAAGAGCTGTTCCGCATGGCGACTCCTATGGTGATCTCCCAGGGTGCGTTTGCGGTTATGATATTTTGCGACCGTTGGTTTCTTTCCTTTATCGACGCTACCCATGTTGCCTCTGCTATGGGTGGTGGGGTTGCATACTTTTTTTGTATCTCACTTTTCCTTGGCGTCGTCACCTATGCGAACGCCATCGTTGCCCAATATTTCGGCGCCGGTGAACTAGCAAAATGTCCGAGGGTGGTCTCACAGGGCTTGATTATTGCCATTGCCTGTATTCCGGCACTGATCTTTATCGGCCTGTTTGGCGACGATGTATTCCCATTGCTCGGTCATGAGCCCGCCCAGGTCAGATTGGAAAGCCTGTACTTTCAAATTCTCATGGCAGGCAGTTTCGTTCAGTTACTCAAATCCCTGCTGGCCTCTTACTTCGCAGGTATTGGCAGAACCCGCGTCATTATGTTTGCAGACGTGTTGTCCGTGGCTTTGAATATCCCTCTGTCATGGCTGCTGATTTTTGGCCACTGGGGTCTCCCGGTCCTCGGCATTGCCGGCGCAGGTGTCGGCACGATAGTCGCGACTCTATTCGGACTCGGTATCTATCTTGTGTTTTACCTAGCACCCGCGCATCGCAGCCGCTTCAATGTTGGTGATTCCCTGCGTTTCGAGCCGGGTATTTTGCGTCGACACCTGCGCTTGGGCATACCTGCCGGCGTCGAGAGCTTTTTGAACATGGGCACCTTCAATATATTTTTGCTGCTGTTTCAG
>JBCDFM010000033.1:0-23632 GCA_039178015.1 Pseudomonadota bacterium | reverse complement strand
CTCCCTGAATACCTGTTTAAGACTCTCAAGCGCTTCAGGTGAGCGCGACACCTGGAGCGTGAACTTACCAAGCGTAACCAGATAGAGATCATTGCTTGGATCCAGAGACCGAGCCAATTCAAGCAAATCCATGGCTTGCTCAGGTTTCCCCACGATTTGCAACAAAATCGCGTAACCTAGCATGGCCCGCGTATTGGTTGGATCAAGATCAAGCGCTCGCTGATAAGCTCGCTCCGATCGTATCCACTGACTCTCTCGCAGGAACATTCTGCCAGCGGCATCTTGGGCTTCAGACAAGTCCGGATTGAGCTCCAGTGCCCTGAGCGCGGCATCTTCAGAGCGTCGAAAATAGACCGCGGGGTTGATGTCGCGGCCTTTCCCCTCGCGCAGAAAAAGCGGAGCGATATCGTAGGCGATAGACAGACCTGCCCAGGCTGGCGCATAGCCCGGGTCCAGCTCCACCGCGCGCTCAAGCTCCGCAACGGCGCGCCTGACGGCATAGCCACGTTGTTCGAGTAGCGCGATACCGCGCACATAGGCTTCGTAGGCAGGCGCGTTGGGAATGTACTCACCCACCGCGGGATTTGGAGCGTCCAGGGGTACCGATATCGCGTCGCCGATCGCGCGCGCAATATCTGCTCTTAGGCTGTATGTTCTTCGGTCTTCTTCGAGGAATACGTCGCTCCAAATCAGACCGCCGGTGGTCGCATCCACAACATCCACCATGACACGAATATTGTCGCCATCATCGACAACCTCGCCCTGCACAACGTAGTCCACGTTTAAACGTTCACCCACCTCAAGTGCGCTGGCATTCTCGAGCCGCAACTTATTGACGGATAAATAACCGGGCACACTCACTTTCCCCGATTCTGCCAGTTCACTGATGATTTCCAGGGCAAGACCATCTGAGAACGCGCCATCATCAGACGAGGCATCGCCGCTAAATGGCATCACCGCTAGCGATGGCTTGGCAGGGCCCGATACCGCCGCCGTCCTGAGATCTCTGGCAAAGTCTTGGCGCGCCTGTTCAGCATCGCCGGTAGACAGCTTGTCGCGCAAATCGAATATCTGAATCGCGCCGAATATCAGCGCCACCAACGCGAACGCCATAGACATCCAGGCAATGCGATTTCCAGACCACAATGCGTTATTCGCCGCAGGCCGCTCCTCAGCCCCATCCATTCCGTCGTTTCCCTGATAAGCTGTGTCGCCCGCTTCCGTCAATTGGGAGGGCGCGCCACGATCATAGGGATCGGCAATGACAAGCTCAGGACCCTGCTTTGGCCACTCCATGCTATGTAACTTGAGGTAGTCTTTAAGATTGGCGGCGGCATAGTAGAGCGCTTTTTTTCGGAGGTCGGTGGTGGATTTTTTATGGACAAAGCTTAAGCCGACAGCCACGCGGGCCAGCATTTGCTGGCTCTCCATGTACGCCAGTCGATCCGGTTCGTTAGATTCAATCCAATCACCAACACTGCCTCTGACTCGTTGCACGATTTGGATAAAGCCACTGTCTTCGGTCTTCATACCAGCGGCACCTTCTTGGGGAAAACGGTGCAGCTGCGCAACCACGGCTTCCCAATCCGCAACCGAACCAAAGCCACGCGCGGCCAACAAGATGGCGAGCTCAAAGTAGGCCTGATCGTAGAACAGATAGCCGTCACCCTGGTAGGTAGCGAGATCAATTAAAAAGTAGTCCGAATCTGTGGTGCGCTCTTTGTGACCCGGTTTCAGGCACAGCAGGTTGTAGCCTTGGAAATCGCCGTGCACGCGCCCTTGTACGGCTCTTAGAGCCAGGTCATTGGATGCTGGAACAATTCGGTCATGAAAGGCGAGCGGATTGGGATACCAGTGCCCATTAAAAATAAACGAGGGTTTACCAGGCAATATACGACACTCATCACGAACAAAATCATGGATGCGTCCACCGCGATCCGGTTGCAAACGGTATTCCAACCAGCCCGACAGCAGATCTTGCGGACTGAGAAGGCCATCAGACAGCGAGTAGCTGTGATTCCATTCGTTTAAAAGGCTGCCCGACACCTGCTGAATGGTGCTCAGCTGAGAGTCATGAGATAAATCGATCCAGGGTTTGGCATATTCGAGTCCGCGACCTGCAATGGTCGATAGCAGCGCTATCGCATCCTCATGCTGAACCGTGTGAATAACCTTGGGAAGATGTTCAGCCGCGAAGGCCGGTTCATCCTCGATCGCCTGAGCGTGCAATTCACCTTCCAGCTTTTCTTGTCGTATCGCGTTCACCCCGCGATCGAGCTTTAGGATAGCCTGGCCCGTGAATTGAGCACTGGCAATATCGACCACATAAACCAGCGCCCCAGAACGACCATGGCCTAACTGCCTTGTCAGGAATAGCTGGTCTCCAACGCCCCACTCGCGCTGCAAGACGGGTAAGATAGCGCTGTACTGTGTTGGCCAGGGTAGACCCTGTTTTGCCTTAGTAGAGTTTGACATCAAGCCGGATCGCTACACCACTAGGGATCTCGTCAGAACGCTCGTCACTTGTTCACCTTTTATAGTTCGATGCCAAATATGGTGTGGCCGCAAGCCTGTCTTGCACATCAGACTTTACCTCCTTCGCCGCCTTTCTCGTATTCACTGACAAGACAACCACATCAGTTCCAGCCATATGTGACTTCAGGCTTACTGTAAGCAAGAAAAACCCGCTCAAAACGCGCCATTAGACCATTTCATCGTACAGAGAAGCAATCCAGAAACATGGCTTACTTTCCGCTGGAATGATAGTTTGACCCATGGGCGCGGCAAACCTCAAAATGGCAACATGTATTTGCATATACATAGTGATGAGTCAAATAGATGGCTGATGTGATTTCGCAATCTGGAAAGAAGAGCCAGCCATGACGTCGTCGCAAAAACTATTGCTCAAGATCTCTGCAGGACTCTGGCTGGTTTGGGGATTGCTACATGTCGCGCATGGCCTGGTTGTCGCTTTTCACGATCTCGTCGCCGCAGGCCAATCGATTGCCGACGCAACCGCCACACCGACAATGAGCGACGACTATTATCTCGCTTTAACAGGGCTTTTCCAGCAGCATGGTTGGAACAGAATCCTGTTCGGTATCGCGGCAATTGTGAGCGCTTTTTATCTTTGGAATGGCAGTCGCTCCGCTATCTGGATAACGGCTTTCTTCGGCGGACTGACGGAACTGGGATTCTTCTTCCTCAACACCATACCTGGCTATAACAGTTTCGTACCCGCTTACACTATGTTGATTGTGGCCGCTACCGCGATTGTTTTGAGCGTATGGGTGGGGCTGGGACAGCGAAATACCGTGTGATTAAACGCATTTAACTTATCAGCCGATTGGCAAAATATGTCGTTCTTCCGGCAGACGTCATTCGTTAGCCAAACCCACTCGGCGAGTGCCAGCTCCACCTTTCATGGGGTTGATTGAACAAACCGAAAACGGTTATCTATAAAGCTATGCTCTGGTGGGCTCTTTATTTATAATCCCGGCTCCCTCACGTGGGCCCATAGCTCAGTTGGTTAGAGCATCCGACTCATAATCGGCAGGTCGAAGGTTCGAGTCCTTCTGGGCCCACCATTTCGCTTCGCTCGTGGTAGACCTCAGAGGACTATCCCGGCCAACCAGCATAGCTGGAAGGCGCTACGCCGCGCTCGATGCTATCGCATCGAAAACGCTCGCTTCGCCCTTCTGGGCCCACCATTTCGCTTCGCTCGTGGTAGACCTCAGAGGACTATCCCGGCCAACCAGCATAGCTGAATGGCGCTACGCCGCGCTCGATGCTATCGCATCGAAAACGCTCGCTTCGCCCTTCTGCGTCCACCATATTATTGATTTTTCAGTCTTTCTATGGTCTTGAGCATATGGCTCCAGTAGCTGATCTCCCGGGGGGAGTGGCTTTGCCACATGCGATCCTGCCGCAAGGGCGACCGTACAATGTGCAACAAATGTGCCCGGCGCATAGCCCACTCCCGGGGCGGGGCGTTCATGCATCACGCCGCCCAGCGTTCTGGCTAGAAGGACAGTCATGGCAATTCACTTCATTTATCAGGCACTTCTCCTACGCGCTTGAGTCAGATAGTGTGCAGCTTTACAAGTCACCATTTGCGAGCCACCAAGGGCCAACCCATGCGACTACAACTCTCCACCTGGCAGGAAGTGGAAACCTACCTTGCTCACAGCAAGGCCATTCTGATACCCATTGGTTCCACCGAACAGCACGGGCCGACCGGCCTAATCGGTACCGACGCGCTGTGCCCGGAGATTATTGGCGGACTGGCCGCTGACCAGAGTGGCCTGCTGATGGCGCCGACGTTCAATATCGGCGTGGCCCAGCATCATATGGAATTTCCGGGGTCGATGACGCTTCGGCCATCAACGTTCATTGCAACCATGGTTGACTGGGTGGATTCACTGGCGAAAAACGGCTTCACGCATTTCTACTGGCTCAATGGGCATGGCGGAAACATCTCGACGATCAACGCAGGCTTCGCGGAGATCTACGCCAGCCGATCACTCGATACCGGCAACGGCAAACCCGCTGTGCAGTGCCGACTGCGCAACTGGTGGTCAGGGAAAGAGACCTATGCAAAGTGCGAGTCCTTGTACGGGAAAGCGCACGGTGCACATGCCACGCCATCTGAAGTGGCGGTAACCCAGTATGCCTATCCCGATCACATCAAGCTGGCTGAATTGTCACCAGAGATTGCACCTAGTGGCAGCTTTACAGATGCGAAGGATTACCGGCGCCGATTCCCTGATGGTCGGATAGGTTCCAATCCCATGCTCGCCACCCCCGAACATGGCAAGCTCCTGGCGGAGCTGGCCGCGAAAGAAATCATTGAAGACTTTGAGCAGTTTGCCCGTGACAACTGAGTGTTCCGTTAACGGGCACGGAGAATTACGAACCCTATGTTGTAGCATAGGGGTGAATACCCTTTGAATTCCTGGAGATTGAACAATGAGTTCTAACGAACATCCCGACTTACAAAGAAGAGCGCTGATGATGGGCATGCTGGGTGCACTGGCCATGCCGGCGGCGTATGCCAGACTTGATGAACAGTCGGAATTGACTCTGTTTGACGCTGCTCCCGTAGGGGACCTGATGTTAGCTAACCGAATCGTAATGGCGCCATTGACAAGAGGGCGCGCAGGGGAATCCAGAACGCCTAATGCTCTGATGGCCCAGTACTATGCTCAGCGTGCCAGCGCCGGACTGATCATCACAGAGGGCACAGCGATTTCTGAGCAAGCCTATGGCTGGGGAGGCTCCCCCGGGATTTACACAAAAGACCATGTCGAGGGTTGGAAACAGGTAACGGACGCCGTGCACCGTAAGGGTGGGCGAATTTTCCTGCAGCTATGGCATACCGGCCGCGTCTCACATCCGTATTTTCAGAACGGAGAAACGCCTATCGGGCCCTCTGCAATTGCCGCAAATGGAGACGCCTATACACCATCGGGTAAAGAACCCTATGTCACGCCCAGGGCTATGACCCAGCAGGATATTGACGCCACGGTCGAGGAATATGCAAGGGCTACCGAACTGGCAAAAGAGGCAGGCTTTGACGGTGTCGAAATTCATGCAGCCAATGGGTACCTGATTGATCAGTTCATTCGAGATGGCTCCAATCAACGAACGGATGCCTATGGTGGAAGCATCGAGAATCGATTGCGATTCCTGTTGGATGTGACAGACGCCGTTGTGGGAGCCTGGTCAGCGGACCGGGTCGGCGTCAGGCTTTCACCTACCAACGCCTTCAACGATATGAGTGACAGCAACCCGGACGCTACCTTCACTGCTGCGGCGGCAGAGCTGAACAAGTATGGGTTGGCCTATCTACACGTGCTGGATGAAGACAGCGATGATCGTGGGCCGGACCGGACCGCACTCAACATGCGCAAAATATACACAGGCACCTACATGCTGAACCAAAATTATGACTTTCGCTCTGGTACCGATGCGATACAGGCCGGGCACGCAGACCTGATCTCCTATGGCCGACACTACATCTCTAATCCGGATCTTGTAGAACGTTTCCGAAACGGAATTCCTCTGAGCCCGCTAGACCCGTCTTCTCTATATCAAGGCGGTGCGCAAGGGTATACAGATTATCCGGCAGCGACACCGTGACGTTGATGCCTCTTTCAGCCGGGACATCCTCGATGAATGGTCCGGCACACCGGCGGCGACTAGGACTGAAGCGATAGTGGAGCCAGCTAACGTAACCTGCTGGCCTGGTGGCGTGTTGTATATCAGGACCGTAAAGGGGCGCATCCTCGCAGAAGCCGATGACGCTGGTGGCAAGATACTCAGGACGAAGCGATTTTTCTCTGACAGGATGAGCGGTTTATACACGAGGGAAATAGCTATCTACTCGCCCGTGATCCTCATCAAATCCTAGATCATAATCCATAAAACTGGGTTACGGCCTCCCGGCAAGCCATACCTTGTCAGCATGCTCGCGTATGCCGACTACTTGACCACCGAAGACGAAGCAGAGGCTTGCCTTGCGCCGGCCAACAGTGTGACGGAATCGAAGCTCGGTGCGTGTAGCTATCGGTACCGCTAGAGCGATATCACACTGATAACTTGCGCATTTTTGTACGATGCCACTAAATCATGTTCATTGCAGGCAATTACAGGGTTCAGTTGCCCAATCGGTCAGCTCACATGCAGCTGGGCTGCATGATGTCTCTGGATGACGGGATTGCGCACAACAACACGGTTCGCCCGGTATAACCCAGTCGATAATTAGATGAATTCTGGGCAGGGGACTCGCATTCAGGACACTGTGCATGCGGCGATTGTTAATTTCCCAGGCTTCGCCTTCAGGTAGGTGAATTGTCTCATCTCCAACTGTAAACACCGCGTCTGGGTGCGTTTGAATGGGGATGTGAACCCGATGGCAATGGGTCAATGAAAAGTTGCGATCCATGTGGCTCATAATTTCACCACCCGGGCTTAGACGCGTTAGCAAAGTCCGAATGGGATAGCCATCGCCATTTTTGATCTGCAAATCTCTGGCCGTCTCGTCTGCATCAAAATGCGCCCGAATGGTCGAGTAGATCAATTCCAGTTCTGGTGCCAGAGCTTTGTACTCTGGTTGAAGTGTTGGATTGCTATGTCGAAAATCCTCATCGAACATCAAAGGTATAGACATAGTATCCTTGTGAACGGCAAAGGATTTTTGGCGGTGAACGTTGCTCGCCAAGTCTATACCGCGAAAGGACAGCACTTTGGACCGAAGCGATCCTATATCCAAAGCCTGTATTTTCCGAAAATTGCCTTTAAAGTTCACGCGCAAATGCCAGCTTCACAGTTTTTGTTTCGCCATTCATGTCGTATATCAACAAGAGGTAGTACCCTACCGCAACTTGGCAGGTGTTTGCCCCTCTAATGGAGGTAGCCCAGAGATTCATTGAATATCTGATTCCTAAGTCGTCCGTCCTCAAGGGAAGCCGCTCTCGTCCCATGCCGCTATCCAAAACCTATAAGAAATCATAGCCTCTGTCGAGAGCACCTCGCTACCTTGCGGCTAGGCGCGCGTCTCTGAGCCGGCGGATCCACCGTCGTACGTTGCTAACTCAGATTACCTCCACCGTTGGCAATGCGTGATGCACGCATCAGTAACGGCAGATGTAAAATAGTGCCGCTTGCAGGATACCGCTTTGCGGGGTCTATCCTATTTCTTATTTATCGAGGTGATACGCTATGGTCTCAAGATAAACTAATCAGCGACGCCCGGTACGGCAAAAATAAATCAGGCCGCATGCACTGACTACTTCTCAGGCTCGTTTAGAGACGCGAGTAGGGCAAGAACAATAAAACGAGCAAGTATTGGGTGAGATAGGCCAACGAGTCACGATATGATTCTGTGACGTAGAGCCTGACGTCGGGAAGGTTGACTATCGAAAGCCGCTACATTCGCCCCATATCCAATTTTAGGTTGCAAAAAATGGTTGTTACTAAAGAAGAGATGCAACTACTAAAAGGTGTGGTGCCAACCTCGATATTAGCTCGTTCCATAGAAAAGTGAGCGTTGCGAAACCTTAGTTGATGTTGAAAATTTTCCACGACGAAACCAAGTGATGCGCCTACCAAGTAGCGCTTAGTAGCGCTAGACATGACAAACCGAAGGTTTTGCAATTATTTCGGATGTAGCAGATAGGATTGCCTTGAAGACGAGTTAAGATTAGATCATGACTGAGATACCGACCGAGCCAGGAACGAGACTACGTTCCCGCAAATCACAGGATGCGCTAGATTCGCGTCTAACGTTTATCCCACGCGCGCAAATATTGCTCGTGGTCGCAATGGCATTCGTCATTCTGGCGGCGGCTTATTGGAGTATCTTCGGGTCCATTCCAACCAAAGCGAAAGGGGCTGGGATTCTCGTGCGCGAAGGGCAACGAATGTTTTCAGCCGAAGCACAGGCTGAAGGGATGATTGCCCGAATCGCAACGGAAAGAGGAGCCTTCGTGAAGACAGGCCAGATCCTGGCTGAAACCGATCAAAGCGAATTAACTCTGTCCATCAAGCGCGCTAAAGATCGACTGGCCAAATTAGAGGACAACTTGGCCTCCAGAGAAGCCCGATTGAACGCCGAAGTCGCCGTACGTGAGCAAGACATCGCAGAGCAAGAGAAAGTGTTGACTAAGCAGCAGCGCGATTCTAATACACGGAGCGATCATTTCGCCGAGGCGATGTTGCAGACAAGCCTGTTAAGGGCAAAAGCGGACCTCGGCGATCTTCAATCAGCAGCACAAGACCGCCTGGACGACCTTCGTTTGACTGTGAGCGACCAGCGTCGTGAGATTGATGGCTTGGAAGCCGATCTAAAGCGGCGCCTACACGTCCGCTCACCGGCCAGCGGAGTGGTCGAGGAGGTGCGGATTGAAATCGGTGATTGGGTCCAGCCGCAAGATGTTTTAGTGACTATCGCATCCGGCGGCAAGAACATGGAAGTGTTAGCTTTTTTGCGCGCTCGAGAAGCTCGGCGTGCCAAGCCAGGGATGCCGGTGCACGTAGTGCCTTCGACCGTTGAAAAGTTTGAGTTTGGTTCGGTAAAGGGCCAGGTTATTAGTGTGTCAGAAGAACCCGTCTCCCAGTCAAAGATAAACAGCGTCCTTGGGAACCAGGAACTCGCGCAACAATTTGCATCCAAAGATCAGCTGTATTTGTCTCGTATAAAGCTAATGGAAGCACCGCAACTCCCCAGCGGGTTGCAGTGGTGGTCTGGCGATGGCGCACCGTACCGAATTAAGCTTGGCACTTTGGCAAGCGTAGAAGTTGTTGTCCAAGAACAGCCACCAATTGCGTTTGTCGTTCCAGGTCTGCGTGGGTTGCTGAATCGATGACGGGTTTGCAAGGGTTTGTTCGCCGCACGCTCTCAGGCCTCAAGAGCAATCACGTCCGGACGCCCACCGTGTTGCAGATGGAAGCAGTGGAGTGCGGTGCCGCAGCACTCGCTATTGTCTTGGGCTATTTCGGACGATTTGTTCCACTCGAGAAGTTACGGGCAGATTGCGGAGTCTCCCGTGACGGAAGCAACGCTGGAAGCATGCTCAAAGTCGCGCGGACATACGGCCTTGTCGCCCGCGGTTTTCGGCGTTTGCCAGCAACCGTTCTCAATGGCCCGTTCCCCTCAATCGTATTATGGAACCTAACTCACTTTGTCGTCGTTGAGGGCACCAAGGACACACGGATTTTTTTGAACGACCCCGCCCTTGGCCGGCGCACGGTAGATCAAAAGGAATTTGAAGCAAGCTTTTCAAGTATTGCACTGACGTTTGAAAAGGGAGCAAGCTTCGAACCTGGCGGGAAGCCTACACGCTTGTTGCCGCGTATATCGGATATAGCAAAGGAGTATCGCTGGTATCTGGTTCTTGTTGTAATCTTGGGTTTGCTGATTGCCATTCCTACCTTCGTCGCACCGGGCTTTATGGCTGTCTTTGTCGATGAGATTTTGGTGCAGAAGCGCACGGAATGGCTAACTCCTCTAGTCCTCGCAATTACGGGAGCTACCGTGCTCTTAGCGATACTTGCATGGCTTAAGGAAATCACGTTGCTGCGTCTTGAGACAACAATGTCGTTGCGTCGTTCAGCCGATTACTTCTGGCATGTTTTGCGACTGCCTGCTAGTTTTTTCGGCCTTCGCTATCTGGGTGATATCGCCAACCGCGCAACAAGCGTCGAGCGCGTAGCCCAGGTGCTAACCGTTGAACTTGGGTCAGCGGCGATCAATTCGCTGACCGTGCTTGTCGTTTTTCTGTTGATGTTTTTCATTGATCCGGCTCTGGCGGTTATCTCACTGTTCGGTGCCATCCTGAATTTAGTCGTATTGCGGATATTGCATCGTGCGCGTGTCGATGCCTCGATTCGCCTGCAAAGCGACGAAAGCAAGCTGTTCTCCACCTCATTGATTGGCATCCGCTCTATCGAGACACTCAAGGCCACCGGTAGTGAGGACGACTATTTCGCGAAATGGTCGGGGTATCACGCTCGATCTCTGATTTCCGAACAAAGTTTAAATCGTCTCGAACAAATGTCGGCCATCGTTCCTCCATTTATCGTCATCATGACTACTGCTATTGCGCTGACTGTAGGCGGCGCGCGCGTGATTGAGGGTGTGCTCACATTAGGCGCATTATTGGCTTATCAGGTCCTGTTTGCGACCATGTCGGCGTCCACCCAGCAGATAGTGACTGGCGCAAGCCAAAGCCAACAAGTAGCGGCCGATCTGGCGCGTCTGGATGATGCATTCAACTATCCCATAGATTGGCGTCATTGCGTGGGCGATACCACACAAGAGCACCAGTCAAAGAGCGCGGTAGCACTACGCCTCAGATCCGTCACTTTCGGGTATGCTCCGCTCGCCCCACCCCTGATTCAAGATCTGGACATAGAGGTCAAACCCGGTGGTTGGGTCGCTGTGGTGGGCGCGTCGGGCAGCGGAAAATCCACTGTCGGCAAGCTGATCAGCGGCCTCTATGAGCCGTGGAGTGGAGAAGTGCTATTGGATGGTAGGGCGATCACCTCGTGGTCGCGCAAGAACTTGTCTGACACGGTTGCGACGGTTGATCAGGACATCGCAATGTTTAATGGCTCTATTCAAGACAACATCTGTCTTTGGGACAGCACAGTGCCATTTAAAGACATACGCGCCGCGATAGAAGACGCAGAACTGTCCGAGCTGGTGGACACGCTTCCGGGCAATATCGACGCGGCTATCGAGGAAGGTGGAAGGAATCTTAGTGGCGGTCAACGGCAAAGGATCGAGATTGCGCGCGGGATTGTACGCAATCCAGCGCTCATAGTTTTAGACGAAGCCACGTCGGCATTAGATGCAGCTGCCGAGTTCGCGGTCATGAATGCCATTCGTCGCCGAGGAATGACCTGTATCGTTATAGCCCACCGGCTTAGTACCATAAGGGATTGCGATGAAATCATCGTTTTGGACCATGGCCGCGTTGCAGAACGCGGCCGACATGAAGACCTAATAGCGCGAGATGGCGCTTATGCTGCGTTGATAGCGGAAGATAATCCAGAATGAATGTTTCTGGGTATCTCTTGGAGCCAGCATTGTTGTATGTTCGCCAAGCCGGCGATAGTTCTTCGAATGCAAAACGCAGGCTCGTTGGAGAACTCCCAAAAAGCGCTTTCTGCGTTCCACTTCACTCCGACCTTGCCACATTCGATTTTGCCACTGTCGACCAAACTGCGGCGGCGCCCAGCATCAAGGACATGGCTCCCGATGCTCTCTCGCTCGAGGCTTGGGTCCTAGCTCTGAGCCGCTTTGCATGTTTTGCTGAACATATCGAAAAACCACAAATTCTTGCAGATGCCAAAGAGTATGCGTTGGAGCATGGCGTTCCTGTCACGGCCGACGCGCCACTGTGGCTTGTCGCCAATAGTCGTTGTTTGACCGCGTCCGAGGTGGGACACGACACTTCCTTGGTGAGGGCACTCCCGATCCTCAACCCGCTGCGGGTCTCATCGGCGGTGGATGAAATCGTCGGGTGCTATACCACTGAAGCAGTACTAGACCTGTTCGGGATGGATCTTATACGCGAGGCCGCTGACCATTTGGCAACGGTCATTGCGCTATGGAATATTGATCAAGATGCCACAGCTGTGGATCCAGATGCATCTCAGTTAGACGAGGCATATCAAAGACTGGATTCAGTGACACACCAGGCCTATACAAGTGACTTCGCTGCCGAGAAACAAGATCCCCTGATTGCGGTGCTGCAGGTAGTCTTTCAGCACGAGAACATCACGCTCAAGGCTCCAGATGTTTCCGAATCCGCCTTGCAATTTGATCAATACCTTGCGCGTGTTGCGATGCTCTCTAATTTCCGTTTTAGAGAGGTGTCTTTGGACGGGTCTTGGTGGCAAGAAGAGGGGCCGCCGCTTTTGCTGCTAAAGCGCAATACATCCGAACCGTGTGCAGCGCTTTGGAGGCGCGGACAGTACCGGCTATGGGATCCACAAGGCCATACATTCACCGAAATCCACGGGGACGCGATTTCAAAGGCGTATATGCTGTATCCAGGTTTTGAAGACAATTTAACGCCTAGCGTAATAGGGCGCTTCGCGCTTCGTGGTGTGACCGGCGACGTCTGGGCACTTTTGGTGGCAGGCCTTGTCGCTACGCTGATTGGACTGCTTGTACCCGTCGCCACGGGTGTGATTGTTGCTGCCGCTATCCCAGATGGCAGGCTGTCTTTGTTGAATCAAATGGGTCTCCTTGTCGGCGCCGGTGCTATCGGTACCGCAGGCTTTACCATTGGCCGGTCACTGAGCAGCGTCCGCATATCCACCCATATCGATTTGCGCTTGCAATCAGCGGTTTGGGATCGCATTTTGCGTTTACAACCCAGCTTCTTCCGGCGATTTGCGACCGGTGATCTAGCGAGGCGCGTGTTGGCTGTGGACGCCGCGCGAAGGCTATTGACGGGACCTGTACTCAACAGCTTGCTGACCGGGCTATTTGCGAGTCTCAGTTTCGCGCTTATGCTATTTTACGATTGGCGGTTAGCGCTGTATGGGTTCGGATTTGCGATGGCTGCTACGTTGACGGTCTCATTTCTCGCAAGACGCCAGCTGGCATTTCTAGCCGCGTATAGAGATGCCCAAGGCCGTGTGATAAGCCAAGTCATTGACACACTGGCTGGAATCGAAAAACTCAGGCTTGCGGCTGCCGAAGAACGGTTTTTTGCACTTTGGTCCAAGGACTTTTCTGTACAGCAGCGCGCCAAATGGCAGGCGGGTCGCTTGCGCGCTGGGCTGCTCGTACTCACGGCGCTACTCCCCTCGCTTGGAATTTTGGGCGTTTTTGTGGTCTCAGTCACGCGCGCTTCTCCCATCGATCTGGCATCTTTTGCCGCATTTAACGTTGCATTTGGGCAATTTTTGAATGCCGTCATGACAGTTGGTTTATCACTGAGTTCTGTCTTGGAAGTGGTCCCCTTAATAAAGCGTGCTCAACCGATTTTGGACGCGTATCCAGAAGTGGACGAAGCCCAAGTTGATCCGGGGCGCCTCTCGGGGCGCTTAGAGGTCAATGACCTTTCTTTCCGCTACGGAGAAGATAGGCCCTGGGTGTTAGACGGCATCAGTTTTTCTATTAATCCGGGCGATCTCGTCGCGTTCGTTGGTCAATCGGGGTCTGGAAAGTCAACCATGCTGAAGCTCTTGCTGGGGTTTGAGACACCTCAGCTAGGTTCGATTTTATATGACGACCAAGATTTGGCCGACCTGGATTTAAGGCTTTTGCGACAGCAAATCGGTACCGTACTGCAAAGTGTTGGGCTGCTACCTGGCAGCCTCTATGACAATATAGCAGGAGCGGCCGACGTGTCTGACGAAGTGGTTATGGAGGCTGCTGAACGAGCGGGGCTGGCCGACGATATCGCGAGCTTTCCTATGGGATTAGAGACATACGTGTCGGGTGACGCCTCAACGCTTTCCGGAGGGCAGACGCAACGCGTGATGATCGCACGTGCACTCATTAAGAAACCCCCGATCCTCTATTTCGATGAAGCGACCAGTGCACTGGACAACCGTACTCAAGCTATCGTCACAGAGAGTCTTGATGCCCTGCAGGTTACACGAATTGTGATCGCGCATCGTCTCAGCACAATCAAGGAGGCTGATACCATTTTAGTCTTTGATAAAGGGCGGATCGTCGAGTCTGGGCGATATGAAGAACTGTTAGCAAATAGGGGCAAGTTCTTTTCTCTAGTCGAGCGTCAAATCCTTTGATCGACCATAGTACCGCTAGCGATAGGTTTTTCAGTCGGGCATTGCACCGACGAAGGGCTTCCACTGCCATCGTTCCAATAGGGTGCTTAGTATCCGTTTTTCCTGGTCTTCATTGCGAACATCGAACATTATTTGGCCAGTACGGTACACCGCCCGGCAAACATCTGCCACAAACGGCGTTGGCAGATCCGCGATAAAGTCGATCAACTCTACGACATGCGACAGATCCGCTCCCACTGCGCTGTGCACGCGCTGGCAATGCGTAATATCAACCCCTTCTGGTGCAAGGCTTTGATTCGCATCGATCTCGGCCTGCCCACTTCGCATCGCCAGCCGTTCGAGCACATAGGCATATCCGAAAACACCATAGGGCTTATTGGCTCGGGAGAGGGTTTCGAAGGCCTCAACTAAGGCTGTCGCCCGCCTGGGAGCAAATCGTTCGTTCAGCGTGGCAGCTGGTAGGCCCATTGCCTCAAGGTCAAGCATCGCCAACTTATCGTGACCGGCCTCTTCCCGCGCTTTTTCTTCAGCAAATTCGGCGCTTTTTATATCTCCAAGCTCGGTAAATCGATCTCTTGCGCGCCGCATGATAGTGGGAGTGGCATGTGTTGTTTGAAAGGCTGCGCAGAGATTGAATATACAATCCAGTAGGTTTGGTTCTACCGCTTGCGTATCTGGTAGCTGATTGGCTCCCGCAGCTAATAAACTCCCTGCAAGCAGCTGACGGAGCACCTCACTCTCTTTGACTTCATTCGTCAACAGCAATTTGCCAATGGCTCGTTGCGCCCCATCGTAACAGAGTAAGGCACCGCCCGGACGCGCGATAACAATTGGAGCAGGTGCAATCAGATCTACGGCGCAAGCCTGATAATGAGTTTCCTTTGCTTCGGTTTGATTCTTAGAGTCCAAAGATCTCATGCATTCCCCTACGAAGTATATCTATACGTTCTCTTTTGCATACTGCACACCGAGCCATTGAGAAGGCAAACCTAGTTTTAATATCACTCAGCCTCTTTCACGCGGACGCTGGCGAGGGAATTGCTCCGCAATTTCGTCTAGGGTTGCCTTGCCGTGCTCATCGCGGGTACCCAACCCGATTTCGAGAATTGACGTCTCTTCGAATTTGTCCAATCCCGTCGCTTGAGCAAATCGCATAGGGTCACCGCGACCTGCCGGTGCACAACCAAGAGCCATGTCCTCGGCGACCAGATACAGTGCTTGAACAATGACACCTGCATGCATCAAGGTCGCGCGATACGCCACCGTGTCGTACTTCCAGGCAATTCTTGGCACACGCGAGGCTAAGGTCACCACCACTTGAGGAGGTGAATTGGGCTGGTTCCAATCTTCTGCCGCTCGTTTCACAATAGCCGCGGCCGCTTCATCTGCGCCATCGAGGCGATCGAGCGCGTGATCGAAGGCATGATAGTAGTAAAATCCAGTCTCTAATCCATCGCAGTGATCTACGGAAAGATAGAACTCAATTTCATGAACTGCGCCGCCGGCGGGGTAGACCTTTACCACCTCTTCCTGCATAGGCACTTTAATGACTTCGATCACGCGCGCCACTCGGTACAGTAGTTCGGCAATCTGGCCGACAGAGATCGGCTTATCCCTCGAGAGGTTCCTGAACGAGCGCCGGTTTTCCATAATATCAAACAGCTTTCCGCTGCATTCTGACAGTGTGGCAGCGTCGGGGACGCCCAACGCTAAGCGTTGCCCATTGAACCCAGGCTTAATTGCAGGGGGACTTTGGAATTCATGTTCAAATCTGAAACTCCCTCCCACAGGCCACAGCACGCTGCCCGGCCGGCTCGCATTATGGAATAGCAAGTCGTGAAACTCCCAACTCGCTCGAGCGGGTGTTTCCTGCTCGGCTGAGTTCTCTAAAAAGCCGCATTGCCATAGAAGATCGATAAGACAATCCAAGTCATAGCTGCCAGATATGTTAGTTTGTCTCTGCGTTTTGCCTCCGAAAATTTCATGAATAAAAAGCCAAACGCTGGGGTCGACAACAACCAAGGTGCAGTCCGCTTCAGGGGAGGCAAGGATCAAGCCGCGCTGGGTTCGTCGAATATAGGCAAAGCGAGAAAGAGATAACGTGCTTCTGGCGGGCGCTTTTATTGTGTTAAGTTCGAAGCTCTGCCTGTGGGGTACAAGCACCAGAAGCTCACGACCTTGCTCTCGCAGTCCATATTCCAGCATGCGCCGCTTCTTTAACGATGTAAGGTAATATTCGAAGCGCGCGGCATCAAAGCCTGGACGGTTCAGTAATTCGGCACGAGCATCAACAGACAGTCCGGTTTTCAACGAAAACAAAGCCTCGGCCAAATCCGCGGATGGCGGCCTGATTGTGATGCTCGCGCGTCCATCAGCGCAGAGGCGAATGCCCTTATCCGGCTCATCGGACAGCGTGACGTCAGGTGCAAGTCGGATATCGAATACAGGTTTCACGTTCAGCCCCAGGTACTTCTTCCCAGACAGAACCAAAACAGTATTGAAACTGGGGTAACCGGTCTAGTCAAAAACTGTCTACAGCGGCGATTTTCAGCAATGACTGAAGCGTGAAATGTAAAAGCAATGCTTGATTATGCGCACGCAATCATTTTTCATAAGGCTAAGATTTCGCTTATTCAACACTGACGGCCACCAGTTTCTCATCAATATACCGCAACCTTAAAAGGAGTGAAAATATGGAAGATCGCGATCAAATCCAAGCCGACGTAGCGAAGGTCGTTGCAATGGCCTGGAGCGATGCGTCGTTCAAGGCAAAATTACTGAACGATTCAGCAGCAGCGCTTATTGAAGCCGGAATAGACGTACCGTCTCACGTGACCGTGAAAGTTTTTGAGAATACGCGCGATACGTACCATATCATTATACCTGCGGCGCCAGAGCAAGAGTTGTCGGACGATGATCTAGAAAAGGTATCGGGTGGTTTGATGCCTTATCTTTGAAAAATGGTCCTCGGCCCGGCTAATGTACAGGTTGTTTTAGCCGTATAGGCCACTAAGCAAATCTGCTCAACCCAAGGAAATTGATATCGACGAGACTCGCATTGCAAGACCAAAATAGTATCGGTTTTTAAATAAGGCCTCCAAGCCTAACCAATGCCGGCTCTCGCCCCGAGAACGACGTGCGATACAGACCCTTCAACTCCCACTTTGCCCCTAACCAGGGTGTTGTAGTGGAAATGCCAAAGAGTAACGTTCAGGCAGCCTGGGGCGAATTCCTCGCCGCTGGCTTACCGCCCGAAAAATGGTTTTGCTCAGCGCAAGAACTCCCTATCACGCGGTTTCCAACGAGCGATCAGAGGCCCGCTTTCGTCTTTAGCTTTATGCGCTCGGGCACACATTTTCTAATGAACACACTCGCAAACGTCTTCGGATACGTCGCCGACCCTTGGATGGAGTTGGAAAACGTCCCGATTAATTTTTACTATCGTCCGTCCGTCGAAAAGCTCCTACAGATCTTTGGGAGGCAGCGATTCAGCAACATCGGGAAATCCCATCAATCCGCAGAATTTTTTCGAGACGCGGCAATCAACGTAGATCCACGTATCCATTTTTTCTACATTTACCGACATCCGGTCGATTGTCTGGCCTCTTACAGACATTTCCTACCAACATGGCCCGTTAATGTAACGGCCCACGATAGCCTTGTAGACCTAATGAAAGCCAAGCCATCCAGCTACCATGCCCGGCATTGCTGGTCGATGGCTGATACGCTCCTCGACTACTGGACGCGTCATGTGCAAGACTGGCTTGCACTCGCCACACGATTGAATATTCATGTCATTCGTTATGAAGACCTGGTCAGCGATTTCGATGGTGAGGTTGCTAAGATCGGCTCATTTATTGGACAACGGGTGGTTGAAGCGAGACGACCTAATGCCGACGCCTATATCAAAGCTGGTCCCCTGGCGCAGCACATTGCCGATGATGACGATGGGCGAGTAAAAGCCATGGACTATGTTCACCGACGGTGCCCTGCACTCCTGGAAACCTTGGGCTACGGCGACCTTAGTTTATAGGAGCGGTCAGTTTTATGGGTACTTGCCAGCCGAATGGAACCAGTCATTCCCCAGGGATAGAGTCTCTTTTATTCCCAACTTTGTCAGTGCAAACGTTTCTAGACAGATATTACGAGAAGGAACCACTGCATGTTTATGATCAGAATGCGGAGCGGTTTCTAGAACTCTTTTCGATAGCGGCTGCTGAAGAGCTTTTGTGGCAACAGAAGAAACACTTACCCGATTTCTCACAAGTTTTTGGCGTCACGGATTCGGCATTGCCGGCGGCGAAAGTAAATGCGCTATTGGGTAACAAGGAGTATCAAGACTGGATTATTCAGCAATACTGCCAAGGCAGCACCTTGCGTCTCAACTTCATTGGGGGCTTCTGGCGACCAATTGCAAATATGGAGAGGCAGTTTTCTGCGCTGTTCCCCTGGATAAAACCACCAAAAACCATTGCCTATCTAACCCCTGGCCATACTCAGGGATTGGCGGAACATTTTGATGCTCAGGATGTTTTTGTGTTGCAAATTCAAGGTAGCAAAAAATGGTCTCTAGCAGATGCGCGAACAGCGCTTCCACTGAGCCAGCGCTGCCCAGGCACCCTGGGAAACGAATCGAAGTCCTGGCGAGAGATAACACTTCGCCCAGGTGATGTACTCTACATTCCACGCGGTGTAACGCACAAAGCGCATACCGCTGGTGAGGCGTCACTGCACCTGACACTTGCGTTTATTCCTATCTTAAGTGCAGATGTAATGAAAGAAGCGATAGACGCGGCTGAGCAAGCTGACGCTTCGCTGTTGCAGAGTGTGGAAACCTTATCTGATCTGCCATGCTTGCAATTGCAAACCGACATTCAGACGCTATTGCGTAGACATCATCAGGAGCGTGCAGAACTTGGTGATGTACAAAACCGCGTCAAGAAGTCGCTCATCGTGTCTCTTAAATCTCTCCCGGATCACAACCTCAATGCATCACAAAAATGCGATGTGTCTCCAACTGACTGGATTGAGAAGCGCTGCGGCCAAGTTAGTCTGGTTGAACGCGATGAGGATCGTGCATGGATTACCTTTCCGAGGCAATCAAGTCTTGGGCAACTGCGATCCGAGTTTCCCGACAGTGTTTTTGGTCCACTCTCGATTGAACCCGCACTGCGCTTTATCGCATCCCAAAACAAACCCTTCCGCGTAGATGCTATGCCTGGCGCATTATCAGACAGCAGTAAAGCCGTGCTAGCAAAGCGATTATTGCGCGAAGGCCTTTTGAAGAGTGCGAAACCTCCGGTTAATGCGAATCTCAAATCGTCAGGATCTAACCAAAGTCTGGTTGCGCAATTGCTGTCGCCTTTTGCTATCGAGACATTCAAAACACACCATTTTGAACGCGATGTATTGCATATCACGGAGCGCTCAAAAGGTGCTTACATAGCGGGCTTTTCTCGTCAGGTTGGAGAAGATCTGTTGTGGAAACATGAAAACGAGATACTCCATATCGTTGAAATGCTGGGTGGCACAAATAGCACACTGTCAACGGATAGGCTGAGTGGTTTGCTATTCGGGGGTGAATACCGCAGCTGGGTGTACGCAAATTACGAATTAGGCACCAGCTTTCGGATCAAACACCTTGGCCTGAGGGACAAGCAAATCGCCCAGCTTGAACGTCAATTAATCGAAGACTTTCTGCTCCGAAAACCGGTGTCAACCGACGCCATCTTTGCACCGGCTCATTCTCTCCGTGTCAACGATTCACCGTTGGTCGATGATATCCTGGTTCTCCAAATCGAAGGGACTCAAAGCTGGAAGGTGAAAAAGGTGGAGATCCCACTGCACGCACACGCAGTGCAGGCAGTATCTCGTTTACAGCCTGAGCAAGGGCAAGTGCGAGAGTTCAAGCTCGAGGAACGAGACGTGTTATACATTCCAAGGGGTTTCACTCAATCTCGGCAAGCCGGACCGGAGGGCTCAATTCATCTCGCGATACAGCTTCCTGTTCTTCGCCGCACAGATCTTTGGAAGACCGCAGTAGATATGGCTTCGGAAACAGATTTAGCAATACGTCGATCAGTTGGCCCAGGATTCTCGTTAGAGGCCAATCAAGCAACGTCTTGGCTGCTGGAACGGTTAGGGCTTGAAATCTCTGAAAAAGAACTTATCGAACGTGTTCAGCAAAAGTCTTCAAAAGAGTTGGTTTCTTTACCCTCAACCCGTCTATCTAGCGCCTCGACATGAATTAGTAGCAGCAAGATGTACAGCTCCCTTTTAGTTAGAATGGTGAAACGACACACATGAAGCAGGGTGAGCTTTGGGAAATTACCAACTCCTATCCATGCTCAGTGAGTAACGATAGCCGGAAAAGTCGCCTCTATCTCAAAGTCGACTGGGCCTTTCTGCCAACAAACCAGGAAATACCAGCTGATTGAAAGGAACAAGGTGGGCGATCTAGAAATCAATAATTATAGAAATGAGCTCTATCGACGGAAGATAAGAGAGTCAATTTCAGACGGTTCACTTGAGTGGGGCGATATCGCCGGTTCGGCAGAGAATAATTGGCACCGCCAGCAGGCGGTTTCAGATTTCTTTATTCCCAAGCTTACGAAATCGTCAAAGTTTCTCGATCTTGGGTGCGGATCACTTACAAGCTGTAAACCCATCATAGATTTTCTTGATAATGGAAATTACTACGGTCTCGAGCTAATTCCCGAATTGCTTTTTTTCGGGGTTGAGTACCTTGAAAAACACCACCCAGAAACCTACAAAAAGCTCAACGTGGATCATCTAATTGTCGGTGATGACTTTCCCGTTTTGAGCTACGGCGTTCGGTTTGATCTCATCGTCGCACTGAGTGTCTTTACCCACGCGACACGAGTCGAATTCCAAGCCTGTATAGCCAAAATTTCTCAATGCTTGGCTCCGGGCGGGCAATTTTACTTTACGTTTGTTTCACAGAAGCAACTGAACTTTAATCCCAGAGCCTTTTATGAACTAAAAGAGGACACGCCTCACAATTTATCTATTCAATACATTGGCACTTGGACCAATTTGAATTTTACTTTGGGTAACCAACAAATGGCTCGTGTTTCACGTAAGTTTTAAAGGAATAGAGCGGTGAAGCCCACAAAGCTCTCGCTTCGATGTGAAGCAGACTACTAAACCATGTTCTAGCACGTTCGAGCAAATTAGTTGCTGTTTGTATGTGCGCTGCAGAGCACGCGGAGTGTTCTAGTTCCATTTATTACTGCCCTGGAATGTAACCACCATTCGGGAAAACCTCGGTGTCATAGCTCTTTTTGCTTCTATTAGACCAATCGTAACCGACAAGTTGAGCCCTCTGAATTCGCGTTCGACCGATCATGTTTTCGCGCCAGGGCTGATCAGAACCCTTTTTTGCGGAGCCGAAGCGAGTACAGCGCCTTGAAGATAAGCGGCGCGTTGCTGGCAAATTGGAACAGAACAAAGCCTTCTATAATTCAAGACAGCAGTAACACAGTGTTGAGCAGCATTACACGTTTCTTATGCACTCGTTTGTCAGCAATTTGTTAGGTAAATCCCGCTGTTTGGGCTTCGTCTCCGGATCATGAGCAGCGATTGGGGTTTGTCACGTACTGATGCGCGGGTGTTTCCCAAAGGCGCGAAAGTCCTATTGGCATATGCGAGCCAGACCGGTACTGCGGAGTCTATCGCTCGTGATCTGTTCACTGCGAACCAACAGGTATGCGAGCTCTTCCCGAAGAGCGGCTTAGAAGCGGCACAGTTTGCAGTCTCGGATACGCCAAAGCCTCACTGGACCCAACTCTGCTCGTAGCTGGCAAGCGCACACAACATGAGCCACAATCGCAGCTTATCGATTTGCCGAGAGCTACACGCTATCCATGCTATTTCTTGATGAATCACTTCTTCTGCGCAGCGAGCAGAGCCCCGATGACATCGCCATCACTGACACTGAAATCACCTACAGCTTCAAGCAGTTCGATGTGAGGGTGAACCGTATCGCAGCAGGCCTACAGGTCCTGGGTCTGAAGCCGCGTGATCGATTGTCGATTTTGGCCGATAACAGCGCCGACTACCTTGCAACGCACTATGCCTGCGCGCGGACAGGCGTAATTCTGCATGTTCTGAATGTATCGCTCACGCCCAGCGAGATGGCTTACGCGGTGAATGATGCCGGAAGCCAGACGCTTTTCGTGGATTCAGCCTACACCGGTGAGGGCCTTCATCAGCTACTGGCAAAGACACCTTTGCTCAAACAGGTGATTGCTTTGGCTGAACCCTGCGAGGATTGCCATCAAACCTTAGAAGAGGTGCTGAGCATTGCTGATGCGCCTCAAAAGGTTAGCCGCGCGGCCACCGATCCCGTGCTGCTGATCTATACCAGTGGCACCACAGGGCGACCCAAGGGGGCACTCCAAAACCACCTGGGGTCGATGATGGCAGACAAACTTACGGGCACGGCGGGTGAATTTTCCAGGAACGACGTCTGGTTGGCCTCGATGCCATTTTTTCACCAGGCTGGTCTCATCCGCTCGCGAGCGATCATAAACGCGGGAGGTCGCAACATTATTTTGGGCCGACTCAGTCCGGCGCAACTGGCCAGCGCTATTGCGAAGCACAGGATCACCGTGGCGATGCCCATGGGCCGACAGCTGGCGACACTGCTCTCGGCTATGCCTCTACCCACAAGTTTGCGGCTCCTAATCGGCGGTGGTGGAATTGGCGCTGAGGCGATGTCGGCTATCGACAAAGCCTGTGCTCAACTAGGGTGCTCGTGGATCGGCGTTTATGGACAAACGGAGACGCATGGCACGATCACAGTGGTTGATCTAGAAACGGCGAAGGCCAACCCTCTAACCTGTGGCTATCCCGGTAAGGGCGTGAGGCTAGACATCGTTGATGATCGGGGTGCCTCGCTGCCGCCTGATACAACAGGCGAGATCCTGGTCTATGGCGATATGACAGGGCACTACTGGAATAACGACGAGGCGAACACAGCACTCTATACGTCTGATGGGGGCCTGCGCACGGGAGACTTGGGTTATCTCAATGTAGAGGGCTGGCTGCACCTTCGCGGTCGCAAGAAAGAGCTCATTAAGACCGGGGGAGAAAACGTCTACCCACAGGAGGTTGAGCGCGTGTTATTGGAGCATCCCTGCGTGCAGGATGCAGCCGCGATCGGTCTTCCCGATGAAGATTGGGGTGAAGCGGTGGTCGCGATAATCGTTGCCAGCGGAGAAACACGTCCATCACTTGAAGACTTTCGCGAATTTTGCCGAGGCGAACTTGCAGGATATAAATTGCCGAGACGCTTATGTTGGGTTGAGGAACTGCCCAGAAACCATACGGG
>JBCDFM010000032.1:0-24250 GCA_039178015.1 Pseudomonadota bacterium | reverse complement strand
CCCTCCCCAAAAACTGGAAAACAATGTATCTCGTCACCGGCAATCCCAATAGCGAGTTCACAAGAGCCGTGCGCACTGTGTTCGTGGCGAATGGAATCACCTGGGCAGATCGGGACGCGGCCAACTTCATGCTTAAACTGGGGCCGGAGCGTTTCACCCGAACAAACCTGTCGCTCAACCAAGAGGCGCGGGTTTCGCAGCTGGAGTTGACGATGAAATCTACCTTTTCAGTGGTTGCTGAGAATGGTGACATTGCCATGCCAGAAAACGTAGCGACAGTCACCCGTCGAATGGACAACGATCCGCGCAACGAACAGGGCATGGGAGAAGAGGTGCGCATTCTTCAGGTGGAGATGCGTAATGAGCTCGCACAACAGATCATCCGGCGAATCGGTTTTTTTGCCACGGCTGAAAGCTGATGCGGGTGTACGCAGAACAGCTGCCAACTCAACTCGAAAAATCACTGTCTCGCGTTTATCTCGTTAGCGGCGATGAACCACTTTTACTACAGGAATGCTGCGACCTGGTACGCAAGCACGCGCGACAACAAGGCTGCAGTGATCGCGAGGTGCTCGATGTGGCGAGCAAGCGCTTTAACTGGCAGGAACTATTGCACAGCGCCAACAGCATGTCGCTGTTCGCCGAGCGCAAGCTCATAGAGCTCAGGCTACCGGACGGCAAACCTGGAAGCGAGGGCAGCAAGGCGTTATGCGAGTATGTGAATATTGCCAGCGGTGATGATGTATTGCTGATTGTCGCCGGCAAAATCGATAAGCCATCGACCAATAGTAAATGGTTTAAAGCGCTGGATAGCGTGGGAGTGATTACCCAGGTTTGGCCTGTGGAAGCGAGCAAGCTGCCGCAGTGGCTGAGGCGACGTTTGTCTGCCGCCAGACTGGACATTGACGACGACGCACTGCAGCTTCTTTGCGACCGGGTAGAAGGCAATCTCTTGGCCGCAGTCCAGGAGGTTCAGAAGCTAAAGCTTCTTGTTGAGGGCTCGCGAGTTAGCGCGGCAGATGTTATGGCCTCGGTGGCCGACAGCGCGCGCTATACCGTGTTTGAACTTGGCGATAAAGCTCTCCTGGGTGATAGCAGTGCCAGCCTGCGAATTCTTCACGGCCTGCGTTCCGAAGGCACTGAACCTCCCGTCGTGCTGTGGGCGCTGACTCGGGAGATTCGTACTCTACATTCAATCCTGCTGGATTGTGAGCAAGGTAATAGTGTCATGCAGGCTATCAGCGCGCATCGGATTTGGAAGAGCCGCATTGCGCTGATAAAGGCAGCCCTATCACGCCATAACTTGCAATCGATAGGGCAAATGCTGGAGCAAGCGCTGGAGACGGACGGCAGCATCAAAGGCTTTGCCAGCGGTAATTCCTGGGATCATCTTGAAAAGCTAGTGCTATCGCTATGTGGTATCAGCGTACAATCGGTCAAGGCTCTGGCTTAAATCGCATCAGACAGCTTTTCGAATTATACCCAGGTCACTTCTGTCCGCAGTCGATCTTTCACGCGCCCCAGTGCGCAGACGAAGGCATTTGCCTTATCGAATGAGATAGCTTGTGCATCACATTGCGCTAATTCGTCATGCAGCTGATCGCGCGTTTGCGTTAGGTTTTCCAGCGGTAGAGGCAAGCGCGTTTGTTGTTTTTCAAGCGGGTGCTCTATCAGGTAAAGCACTGCCGCTGGTCGAGTGAGCGTGTCCAGATCGATCAGGTGAAAGTGAATTTGTAGATCGCCGCCTGCAGCGGGATCGGCGCCAATATCGCACTCACAATGCCATTCGCAGCCGAGATCGGTCTGGTCGAACTGAGATCTGTCACCAGGCAGGTCTGATAGAACCGGGACGTATCGCTGAAATAACTCATAAAGGCTGACTCGCTGTTGCGAGACGCCTAGATTGACTACTTTTCCTAGCCGGGCTCCCGGCTGTGCAAATGAGACCATCCTGATCTTCCATAATCAACTACCGACCGATGTCCCCATACTGGCCTCTGCGGACCATCCCAATAGTGTAGACCAGATCTCACTCGCTGTGCCACGTCTAGCGTGCACCATTTACGCGCGATCCAAATAGGCATGTCGCCACCGCAACTCGCAGACCGCAGGCGACACTTGCAATCTGCCCGGCTCAATATATACTGTATATTTATACAGTATATTAAATGGGGAAGTCTCCCCTCAGGCAACACTATGAACGACGCACTGCAACATATCATCAATCGTAGCGATACCTGGCGCGGCCGCCACCGCCACTTTCAAAATCAGCCCTGCGCCAACAGCAGCAGGCATGACAATCATATAGCTCAGGGACTGGCTACCGGCTATATCAGCTTGAACGCACAGTTGGATCAAGGTGGCTGGCCGCTGGACAGCACCATTGAATTACTGAGTAACAGCAATGGGTTAGGTGCCATGGGCCTGTTCCTGCCCGCTATGGAAAAACTGAGTGAGCAAGGGCGCTGGCAGGTTTTTATCGCACCGCCCTACATCCCCTACGCGCCACTGCTGGCCGCCCGAGGTATAGATACCCAACAGGTGCTATTAGTCCACCCTAAAAACCGGCAGGACCTGCTGTGGAGCACAGAGCAAGCCTTGCGCAGCAGCACCTGTAGCGTCGTATTCGGCTGGCTGGGGAACCATCATTATCGTTACAGCGAGCTACGCAAGCTGCAATTAGCCGCCAGTCACGGCGACACCTTGGCCGTGCTGTTTCGCCCCAATGAGGCAGCTGATCAGCACGCCCCTGCCAGCCTGCGCCTGCAAATGCGGGCATACCGGAGTGTGCACATCCTCAAGCAGCGCGGCGGTCATCAGCGCATTGATGTGGATCTGCCACCAACAGAAGATGTGCCCGGACAGCCCCAGCTCTGGGAACTGCCCGACTGGCCCAGTGAACAGAATGACCAGGCTATGCCGGCCTAAAAGCACTCTATTCATCTGCCGGGATCGAGCCGGATATCAGTGAAAGCGTCGCGCTATCGTCCAGCCGGCACAATGAACTCTTAATTCATGGCGCTGCTTTCATAAACCGCGTCCATAGATCCTGAAAGCGCACAACCAGACGAGGTGTCGAGGCACCCTCACCAGCGGGTGTCAGTGTTGGGTGCGCGGCTGTTACCTGCTGCAGTGTGGCCTCCTGATCTGGGTCGACATCAACAAATAGCACATGTTTACCGCTATCTAGCGCCTCCTGGAACCGCTTAAAGTCAAGATGCGGCTCCTGAATGCCTATCAACCCGCCCTCCCAGGTACAAAAGCCCAGTACAACAACTGCCAGAAAAATAGCAGGCACCCAGGTGTAGGTTTCCGTTAAGCCAGTCGACCAGGCGATCCCTATGATCGCCGCGGCAGCAATCACCCCAATAACAGCACCACGTTCGGTACCGCGCACGACATCTTTTTTCAGCACCGCTTCAACCTGGTGCAGCCGGTGATGCTCCAGACCCGCGTCGTCCTCACTGAGGACATGAATCTGCGGTGTAGTAATACCCGCCGCTTCTAACTCCCGCTCAACACGGCTGAGATCATTAAGGTCATTGCTTATATAGTAATTGCGCTTCATACAGTCATCTCCAGAGATGTGACCAGGAAAGCCATTGGAAACTGCGATGCTTGCCGCCTGCAAATCGTCTGGCCGCTCATCAACCGTGCCAAGCGAAAACCCATAAACTCATAAAGCGCCGATCCAGGCGGCGTCTTTCGAGTATAGCACTAGCTCATCACTGCGCGAGCGAGCCCTTCAGCGGCTGCTGCTGGATCGATGGCGCAGCTACACTGCTTGTTCATCCAAGTTCGCCATATTGCTACCGCCCTGCATGAATGGCTGGATCTACACAATCAGACTGAGATAATGATGTCAGCCTCGGCACCCCAACTTGTTCACTGATGCCACCTGAGCCCACGCCGCTACAGGCCACAATCAGTGAATCAGATAAGCACAGTTACGCTGTGTGAGACCCCTGTTCTATCAATTGCGAGGCAAAATCGGCTACCGTCAAAACCAGTGTTATCAAGATCGGATGCCATCGAAAGCGGTGGCGAGTATGCGCAAGCCGGATTATTAAATGGACGAATGGCTAACAGAGTATGGTGTCACGCTGGGTGTCGGGGCGCTCATTTTGTTTATGATCTTTATCATCTGGGACCTGGCCAAGCGCAGCAGGGCCGGCAAATTCGGCACCTTGATACTGTACATCGTGCTCGCTATGGGCGTACTTGGCTTTTTGATAAAGCTGACAATCACCTTCCTTATGCTAAACGCTGGCGCAGATGGCGCATAAATCGCTGATTTCAGCCTATCTCACCACCAACCCAGCGCTAGAAGTGACCAACCTGTCCCGTTCGCTAACAGCCATCTGACTGCGACTGCGATAATCCATCAACTCGCTTTGATAACGCTCGGCAAAGCGCTCCAGTTCACTCACCAATTGATTGTGCTGACGTCGGTTCATATAGCCGCAGTCTAGATACAGTTGGCCCTGCAGCAGATACCGCTCGGCCTCCAGTTGTGCCCGGTGCATCTGTTGAGCGCTCGCCACGGCTGCATCAGGTATCTCGGG
This sequence comes from Pseudomonadota bacterium, assembly GCA_039178015.1. Classification (GTDB taxonomy): domain Bacteria; phylum Pseudomonadota; class Gammaproteobacteria; order Pseudomonadales; family Halieaceae; genus JARRPM01. The sequence continues at coordinate 19,685 of JBCDFM010000032.1, read as the reverse complement.
TTGAACCCGGGGATGCTGAACCGGACATGCCGCACTGACACTCAATGTCATGCTGAGCAGCAAAAAACCTATCAAACTTCTCATTTCTTTACTCCCTATTGTTACTTTATGTAACATTAATAACGCCTTGTTACCAATATCCTCCTATATGGGGTCTCATACAAGTAAAATCACCTGTTTTAATTGGATTTTTTGCTATATTTATCGCAGTCTTTTTTAATTCATTGCGATCCATAAAGTAACACTAAGTAACATATGGGTATTCCAAAATGAACTAAATAGGCTTATACCGGCTGGACAGCTTAGCGATTTTAGCCAATACTGTATATATGTACAGTACTATGGGGCCAATGCACCCCTCCGATAGCACCTCATCCCCAGGCGACAGCCTGTGAGCCTGTGGTTGTGCCTGCGCCTCACACGGTTACCGCTGCAGTGCCTGAATCGCGATGAAACCCAGGCTGTGGTGGTGCTGGCCAGACAGCGAGTAGTGAGTGTCAATGATTGCGCTGCCGCTCTGGGTATTCGTATTGATATGGCCAGTGCAACAGTACACGGGCTGGCAAATGGCGAACCGCTGCAGTTATTGGAGCGGGACGAGTCGGCAGAGCAGCGCTGTCTGCAACAACTGTGCTGTTGGGCCTATGGCATCACCCCAGTGCTCTACAGCCAGTCACCGGATTGCCTGCAGTTGGAAATAGGTGGTTGTCTCAATCTGTTTCAAGGCCTGGATAAGCTTATGGATGAAGTACATAGCGGTATAGGCTGCCGCGGCTATCACATGGCATATGGTCTGGCCCCCACTCCCAAGGCTGCCTGGTTATTGTCATTCGCACCACTGAACACGGCGATAGCGATCGATCAACCGCTGACTGAGCGTCTGGCACCGCTACCCCTGGAGCGCTTGCACGACTTTCCTGCAGCTGTGGATTCACTGCGCCGGGCTGGACTGCATACCATAGGCGATATCCTAAGGCTGCCCGACTCGGCTCTGAGCCGACGTTGCGGCAAGGCATTCAGCGACTTTCTGCAACAGGTGCTGGGTGAACGTGAAGACAGGCAGGCGGATTTTCAACCACCCGCACGCTTCAACGATGAATACTGGTTTGGCTACGAGATACGCTCTACAGCGGAGCTGTTGCCCGCAACACAGTTATTGCTGCAGTCACTGTGCGCCTTTTTGCGCAGCACACAATTGCGCACTGCACAAATCCAATGGCAGTTGATCGGCATCGATCACAGCTTGAGAGAAGTCACCGTGCGCAGCGCCAGCACGCATAGCGATTGGTATAACTGGCAGCAACTCACCACACTGTGCTTCGAACAATTGCAGCTTGATACCGCCGTGGAGGGTCTGGCCCTCAGTTGTGACAGTCTATTGCCGGGTCAGCAAGATAATCTGGATTTATTTCAGGCCGGAAGACAGCGCGAACCGCTGGCCCATCTGCTCGATCGACTGCGCAGCCGTCTGGGGCTGCAGGCCATTGAGAAGGTCGGCTGCAGGGATGAACATCTGCCGGAATTTGCTGTACACGTCGGTAATGATAGGCCAGGCGGCGAGCCCCTGCAGGGCCATCACTGCGCGCAGCGGCCATTCTGGCTGATGCCTCAGCCTCAATTGCTAAAAGAGCGCCGCGGCAAACTGTACTGGAAAACCGCTTTACGACTGGAATACGGGCCAGAACGCATAGAGGACAACTGGTGGCAGGAGGCGGTGAGTCGCGATTACTATATTGCCGGTGACGACGCTGGCCAGCGCTACTGGGTGTTCCGCGATCGCCTGCACAGGCAGTGGTATGTGCACGGTATATTCGCCTGATGCCTGGCACCTAGCCTACTCATATAGCACAACCTCATCGAAGCGCGGCAGCGTCATAAAGCGCAGTTCGGGATTCGCTGTCTGCTTCTCAGCCAGAAAACTACGAGTCGCTTCCAGTCCGCCAGCTAAGAATGACACCGCGTTCAAAGGGCCGCGAAACGGGCCTTCCGCAGGCGCGGTCAGGCTATCGTAATGAATGGGTATAACTCGCTGCGCCGACACACGCTCAACGCTCTCGCGCCAAAATGCTTCTCGGTAGGCATCACTTTGGGAGCCTAGGCCGCCAACACCGAGGAAAACCGTATCGGCATCAAACTCATGCAGCAGGCCATCGATATAGCCGGCACTGCCAACTATCAGCCAGCGTCCTTTGGGATGCGACACATGCAGCACATACGCTTCTCCAACCTTATAGTCGAACGCCGATACCGGTGGCACCAAAGGTTCGGTAATGATGGGGTCACCCAGTGCACGCTCTCGTAATGCTGGATCGGGAAACTGAAAATGCTTTGACACAATCGGGGTGATAGAAAATTTGCCGAGCTGAAAAGGCACCTGATCCACAACGACCTCAATTTGCGTTTCAGGCAGGCCCCAGCCCCGACCGATGTTCGCCGTTGATTCAGAACCCATGAGTAAAGCGCCGGTTCGCCGTGCGACCTCCGGTGCATCCATTGCGTGATCGTAGTGTGAGTGTACGGGGAACACCGCTGCCAACGACTCTACCTCATTGGCCGCCAATCCACGTTCAATGGCTTGCAGGTCGGGCTCTATCTCGCCGTAAAGTAGTGTGTAAGGTCCGGGACGCGAGAACCAGCCATCTACCATCCACTGTGTTTGCCCATCGCTAAATAGCAGCGTCGACGTGCCAGTGAAGCGTACGGTTACAGCGTCACCAGACTCAGCCGGCATAGCTTCCACCGCCCAGTTGGCATTCACAGGAGGCAATTTATAGAACAGCAGCAACCATGCAAGCACGGACAGCGCGGCCAACAGCAACGCGGCGCCCATCGCCAGCAGTCGGCTCGTCCAGGTCATAGGACAATCCCCCTTGCGCTATGCAGACGCTCGCGCACCCAATCTATCGGGAAAGGTGCGACGGCAAGCCAGCAGTGCGCGCGCCGTTAGTCGCTATTATTTAAAATACCTGTAGGCTTGCCGTCCAGTGTAGCAGTGTTACGTTCCCGCCAATATTGACGCAGCCCCTGGTCGCCCTGCCCCTGCGCCCACTTTCTCAGGGTGGGTCGCTCGCTGATTAAATCGTACCTTGGCACGGCATATCCGCAGGAGGTTTGTACCAGGTCCAGGTCCAGGCGAAATATCTGGCGCGCGCCGGGCTGCTGAGGAAATAGCGCACTCAGCTCACTCCACCTGTCATCCCGCGGATGCAGCGCATCTGCTAGCCCGTAAAGACGCAAGATCAGCGGCTGTTTATCGAAGGAACAAAACATGATCGTCATGCGGCGGTTCTCTTTGACATGCCCGGCAGTCTCATTACCACTGCCGGTGAGATTTAGCCAGACAACCTCAGATGGACTCGTAACGCGCAGGGTATCCATACCTTTGGGCGACACATTCACGCGGCCCTCTGCGCCAGCCGTACCCACAAAGAACAGATGTTGCTGTTGGATAAAGTCGACATGCTTTTGATCTAGTGCCGAGAATTGTTCTGCCATGGTTTATCTCTCATTGCTCGCGGCAGGTATCAACTTGCCTGAATCAACCGCTGTAGTGCATGAGGCTGAGTGTCTAGCGCGCCGGGCTACTCACCTGGTCTGCTTGCGCGCTGTCTTCTTTGAGCGCCTGGTATTCCCGCTCGTACTCCGCGTAGGGTTGAGATACCTCTTGCATGCATTTCTCGTATTGGCTGCCCGGCAGTTTCGAGCACTCAAGCTGTTGGTGCTGTTGAATGCCGTTGTACCATGCCTGATTGGTACAAGCGCCTACCAGGAGCAGCAGTGCCAGCAAGCCGAACCTCGTGTGATACCTAATCTCCATGTTGTCTTACCTCACCGTGTACCCGCAATACCCTGGGTTTTCGCAGGGTGTCCTACTTTATACAGGCTATCGCTGCCACGCGACCGATAATGATACATCTATCGCGCTATCGGCTCATGGGTATATAACCCGGTAATAGCTCAATGCGTTGCAGCCAGTCGCCAATATGGCTGTAGCTGCCCAACTCAAAGCCTCCCTCTTCCGCCACATGCGTGTAGGCATATAAACTGATGTCGGCAATCGTGGCAACATCACCGACGAAGAAGGCGCGTTCCGCGAGATGGCTGTTCATCACCGCCAGCGCGCGATGTCCGCCGTCTTGCTTGGCGTGGTATTCCGCCTCGCGTTCGGCAGGCAAACCCAAGTATTTGTTAATGTACCTCGCAGTGGCGATGTAGGGCTCGTGGCTGTACTGTTCAAAAAACTGCCACTGCAGTACTTGTGCCCTTTGGTAACGATCATCAGGTAGCAGAGCACTGCCTTCGGCGAGGTAGTTCAATACAGCATTGGACTCCCAGAGATACTCGCCGGTGGGGAGTATCACCACAGGCACTCGGCTATTTGGGTTCATGTGCTTGAAATCCGGCTCATGGGTTTCGCCCGCAAGAATATCCACATGCTCCCATTCATAGGCCTGGTCCAAAAAGTGCATCAGCAGCTTAATCTTGTAACAGTTGCCGGATAGGCCATCGCCAAATACTTTTAGCATTTACTCTCCAATTTGATTGCGCTTACCACAACAACAGCAATGGGTTTTATAGTGCGACATTTAAATAAAGCATGCCACCTGTCCACTGGCTGCATGGCTTGCACCGCAGATTGCCGCGCCGTTCTTAGAGTATTTGCGAGACGGCTTCAAAGGGCAAACGAGGTCCGCGCGGATGATTCCCCGCTGGATCGCCGTAACCCAGGTTGAGTAGAAAATTCGATTGATAACGACCATCTGGGAAGAACTCGGCATCCACCGCGGCATTGTCAAAGCCACTCATGGGCCCACAATCCAACCCCAACATGCGTGCCGCAAGTATCAGATAAGCGCCCTGCAAAGAACTATTACGAAACGCGTTCGTCGCGGTGAGCTCGGTACCGGGCTGAAAAATGTCAACTGCGGACGGGTTGGCAGGAAACTGGGTTGGTAAATTTCGATAAAACTCCGTATCGATGGCCACGATAATGGTCACCGGCGCAGCCTGGGTCTTGGCCTGGTTGCCACCCATCAACAGTGGCACCAGTCGGGCTTTTGCCTCCTGTGATTTGACAACCACATAGTAACCAGCCTGGCAATTCATCGACGTTGGGCCCCATTTCATCAGGTCGTAAAGCTGAGTCAGCTTTTCGTCGCTCACCTCTTGATCCGTAAACTGATTGAACGTACGGGCTTCCAAAAACACTTGCCGCAGAACGGCATCTGCTACCGATGTGGTCATCTATGAACCTCAATTTGATGTCATTGCCAGAGTATTGGGGGCAACTAGACCCCTAATGGGTACCTCTACTCCTATTTTAATGGCATCGTCGCGTGTCGCTGCAGCGAGCGAACCGAGGAGTATGTGGACACACAATAGGGCACTATGTACGTCAATACCACCTGCAGCGCACTATTGCGGCTTAAACTGAGCTCGACCAGGGCAGGCCAATGATTGATCAGCACGAGAATGCTACCTACGACGAGCGCGACTTTAAGTGAAGAGATCACGACTGCGCGGCTACAGGCCAAAGCAAAAAAACCCTTGTCAGCTGCTGCCTTTTGATTAGTCATCTTATCGCTCTCGAGACGGCAAAAGCCAATCCGTTTCCACCTGTGTAGGCAGCGCGAACTGACCACAGCAGGCCTGCAAACAGGACCGCGCTGTGCACTGTCGGGCCAGACTCACCCTAGGTATTCGCTCGCCATTCGCCTGTCAAAAAGCCTACGTACTATCGCAATCTTTGCTGGTTACACGCCAGCATCCTTGTAACACGCGCCTGGTTTTCACGGTGTCTAGCGGCATCTGGGTCGGAGATCGAGGATACCTGCGCCAACATAGCAACGTACCACGACGGGAAACCCTGATATTTCGCACCCTCGACAACCATCTCAAGATACCAGCGATAGGGCATTAGGGCTTCATCGATATAAGCTTCCTGCGCTAGATAGGTAAAGGGTGAAATGGACTCACCCGCCAGTTCGCAACTGAGAGGACAGTCTTCATAGCCTACACCCTTGCCTTCAACAGTATCCAATAAGGGTTTCTCTCCCGCTTCAATCTCAAAGATAGCGCCGAACACGACCGGCGCATCCCCTTGCGCGGGTACGATCATGCATTTGCCTGACCCATCATGGCTTTTTTTCGCGAAGCGCATTTGGTAGCCGTCGAGCCTTACAACACCCACTGGGGTTGCCGAAGGTACACGCTCCTGCAATCGCAGTGGGTGCAAGTTGGATCCATAGGCCAGATAGAGCAAAACAGCTTGCCTAACTTAGTCTAGCTTTGACGCCCAGATCGCCAATTTATGTTTCATCGCAAGCTGTGAAATCTGGTCTTGGGGTATGGGCTGTATGAGCTTGTCGTGCACCAGCAGTCGGTAAATATATTCGATCTTTTGCGCGGCAGAGTCCGTAGCTTCAAATTCCACGACGCCGCGCTCCTCGCCGTATTTCATACCCGCCGCGATCGCTTTTTTAACCAGCTCTTTTTCGTTTTTGAGTTTTTTCATGAGCATCTCTCTTTACTGTTGTCGTACTGGCATCGGCTTGTCTTACTTTATTCTGCGGTATTGCTGTCGCCCTCTTGCGCTCGCTAAGCTGACAACAAGCAGTCGTAGTCACGTACCGACTCTACCCTGATGCCCACTCTCGCCGCAGGATTGGCGCGCCCTGCTGCTATCCCGTCCGGTGCTTCAAATAAGATCGCTTGGACTTGATCTTGCCGTTCTCAAAGGTAAACAGATCGCAACCGTCCAATTCCATCTTACCGCCATCTTTGCGCGTGCCCACTATAGTCCACTCAGAAGCACCGTAGTCGCCCTGCAAAAAGTGCAAGGCACCTTCAAAACGCACGTCGGGTATCTCCGCCCACACAGCAATAAATCGCTCGCGAACCCGTGCGGCACCCTCAAATCGGGTGCCGTATTTTTCGGGTCCACCCCCGGGCTCAAATACGCAATCCTCGGTCATGTACTCCATGATGGTGTCGATATCGTGGGCGTTCCAGGCTTCGCTGTAGCGCTCTAAATCTTCTAGGGTCATGTTTCAATCCTGTATTTATCGTTGTCCAGTTGGTTGAGATCGCCAAACTCCAGGTCGACGTCGAAGTAAACTCAAGCGCGACAGCGGGCTGTCAGCCATATTCCGAGAGCATAAATGCTCGCAGCTGCTCATATAACAGGGCATGCCCCGCGGGGTTAGCATGTAAGCCATCGTCAGCCAGCAGACCCTCAGTCGACTGTGACGACCAAAGAGCAAAGTAATCTAGTACCGGTACGCAAAGGTCTCTGCACACACTGCGCAGTGTTCGGGTGTAGGCCTGAGCATCGTCGAGTAGGTAGTAGGCTGTTGAGTCTCCATAAGGTCTGGTGCGGGCCGGGTCAAAGGGAAACCCGGTCATGATCATGACGTCGGATACTGATCTGGCCGTTGCGATCAGCGTCCGCATGATCTGTTCGTACTCCGCTATCGAGCTGGCACAGGCCTGTTCGGGCCCACCATCGCGGCGCATATCATTGAAGCCCGGATACAGAGCAATGAGATGGGGTTTACGCGCACGTGTCTCCGATGCCAATCGCGACAACAGGGCTGCTGTCGGCTCGCCAAAGATGCCCAGCTCGTAAACGAAGTGTCGAGCGCCCTCAGCTTCATGCCACAGTCGAAAGCGGTGGACAAATCCACCCATTTCGCTATCACCGTGTCCATGCAGCGAGCTGGAACCGGCAAACACAATACGCTTAGGTATCATAGCGAAACTCAGCCTCAATTAGCTTGTGCCAGCGCCGTTGCCGGTGCGCAAAAAATTGCCGGGCGAAGAATCCGACAACCGGTGTGAGCACGCCAGCCGACATCTCGACATGATCTTCATAGCGCACTCCGTCATCAGTGGCCGTCACGTTTATCGTATGGTTCCAAACGGGTATCAGCCTACTGTGCCCGCGATCACACAGCGTAAACGAGTCTTCTTCAGCATCCGGGAAGGAAATCACAATCGCCTGTAGCCCGGCAGGAATTGCGCCCAGATATTTCAACTTACACCAGTATGTTTCCTCGCTCCAGAACTCGGGCAGTAACGGAGGATCGTAGGGCACAAATTTGACCAATGGGTGGGCTATATACTCCAGCAGACGCGTTGTCTTGAGTTCAGCCACGGCCCGGTCAAACGAGCATGGCAACCGTGTCACGCGACTAAAGATCATCGTGAAGATAGCGCAAGCTGCTTGGAATCATCGACGATCATTAACGACCTTACCCCCGGGATAAGACGAATCGATAGCATCGCAGCAGCAGGTTCGCGCCCAGCCCCCCGCTCGCCGCGCTCAATCAGATACAGCCGGCTGTATAGACTCTGGGCTTTCAAGCGCTTGAGTGAGGCTCTCAAACAGGGAATCGCTACTCGCCATTTTCTTGTGAAAGCTACAGCACAACCTCAAAACACTCTAATTCTGGATGCCCAAGGTAAATCTGTTTGGCATCACCGGCGTTCGCATGGGCTGCCCTGAAGGCCTCGGACTTCGTCCAAGCTTCAAATGCCTCTCTAGACTCCCAAGTGGCATGCGAGGAGAACAAGGTGTATTCCTCATTACTCGGTCCTTGCAGAAGATTGAAATCTTTAAAGCCAGGAACGGAATCCAGGAAGGAGTCGCGACCGCGCCATCTCTCCATAAACGCTTCTTCCTGACCAGGTACGATTTTGAATCGATTCATTGCAATAAACATAGCGACCTCTGTCTTTCAGCTGGTGGGCGCCATCGCGCTCTGGCACCCATTGTTTTGCTCAATGCGGGCATCGAATGGGCAGCTTAAAACCCTGCTAGCCCGTCCATCCTTGATGCAGGTACTGCCTATTTGGCATTGACACTCCAAATACCCGGTCCCCTGGCGGCGATATACAAAAACGCGAAGCAGTACAACGCCGACAGCGTGCCGCCATTGCCAATCGGTAGTGGCGTTCCCATGGAATGATGCACCATCCAGTAGGCGACCGCCATGGTGCCGCTGGCGATGAAGGCCGCATAGCGTGAAAACAAGCCCACCATCACCATCGCTCCCGCAACCAGCTCAATCACCCCAGCCGCTGTCGTCAGTGGTTCCAGTTCGCGAGGATAGGCAGCGGGCCAGTTAAACAGCTTCACCGACCCGTGACACAAAAACAAAAAGCCCGTAACGATGCGCAACAGGGCATAGATTGGTTCAACAAAACGGTCCAAGAATTTCATAGATATCCTCAATTTTTACAAGGTTTTTCAATCAATTAGCGCTGAAATCGCAGGCCACCATAGCGCGAAATCCACGGCTGGTAAAACCCGCTGACAAAACGCTTTATCAGTGAGTGAGGAGACAGGCACGTGCTGCATCGTTTGGCTTTAACCGCCCTGGTCGCCCCCCGACAGATCGTAGGGCGCGTTAGTGCGAACATACACTACGGCTGGTTCTGTTCCCTCAGTGTTTACACGGTGAACAAACTCACCTTCAGAGCTAAAGTAACTGCCCGGTGCCAACACCTGTGTGACAGTTGATGCGTAGTTGATGCGACCGCTGATTATCACAGCGCGAAAGCTTGTGCCGGCTGCCCGAATCGTGCCTTCGAAATTCGGGGGCAGCCGGATAAATGTGCCATTGTCGCTACCTTCGTCCAGTGCGCCCCAAAGAAAAGCCTGTTTCGGTCCATTGGCCTCTGGCCTGCGCCCCAGCGGGGTCTGCCATACAAGATTGGACGGATCGATATTGATAGGCCGTTCGCCACTATCAAAGGCCTCTGTCGTTGGTTTGACAAGATAGGGCCCCTGGTCGATTTCCACGAGCGCGATGTTCTCCTCACCCTTGGCTGCGGTAATATGAATTTCGCCCTTGGGCTGCATCCAAAATGAACCCGGCGGCATCCACATCGGGCTGGCGCCAGGGTCGTCATTGTGAATCAGTCCGCTAATCACAACCGCCCTGTAGGTAACGTTATGAGCATGGGGTGGTGATGAGAAACCATCGACAAACTTTGCGAGAAAGCCAGTAGGTTGCCTTGTTGCTAAACCTCCCCATAGCACACCTGCCTGCGGACTTTGGTCTCCCCTGGCAGGGTTGAGTTTTTCCCATTGCACGTCAGTCACACTCAATACGGTGTTGGTTGCATGAGTATCGGTTGTATCGGTGTCGGCAACGCCTGGGGTATCTGCGGCCCACATCTCGCCCCCAGCAAGCACGAGGAAAACCGGCACAAGCATGAGACTAAACAAGGGGAGTCGACAGCGCTTAAACATGGTCATACTGGCTCCATTACCCCATTCATAAACTGGATACAGACGTCTATGGAAAGCGCCTGGATGCGCACAGTAACTTGCACCTACTCAACAGGTTCCAGGCCCGAGGCATCCACACGCCAAGGCGGATGCAGCCGGTTTTCACCTGCCCAGTATAGTTTGATTCGATTGCCCGAGGGGTCACGCAAACTGGCCTCGCGCCACAGGTAAGGCTGATCTTCAGGGTCTTGATCGAAAACAATACCGACGGCTTTGAGTCGGCTCACCCAGTCATCAAGCGCCGCATGCTCGAAGTAAATGATCGCACCATTACTAAAGTCTTCGCTTTCCAATAACAGTGAAAAGGTCGACCCGCCTTCAGGGCACTCAAAGCGCGCATAGTGCGGCGTATCGACGATCAGCTGAAAACCTAAGCGGCGATAAAACGCCGTCGCGCTGTCCATATCGTAAACAGGCAAAGTGATCTGGTTCAGGTTCATGCGGCCTCCTGGTCGCTACCGATCTATCAGTGTGAGAGGCACGCAGGAGCCAACCACTATACATAGGATTTGAACGCGTGCCGGTCATCGGGACTCTCAACCAAGACCCGAAACGTGCAGCAATCCTAAGGGCCTGCTGCGCATGATTAACAGTCCAGGTCGACACCCTGCTTCGCCAGTTCAAGCGCTTTTTCAATGAACTCGTCTATACGCGTCGCCTTCACTTTTTTGGTTTTGGTAAAGCGGATACAGCCCTTGCCGATGTTGAGTCGATGCAGCAGAGTCATGTCCGGATCAATCCGCCTGATATTCCCTACATACAGGCTGACATAGGCGCGCTGGGCGTTTAAATGGAATACCGATTTGCCTTGAAGGGTGTAGCAAAGCATCTTGTATTGGATGCCTTCTTGTACTGCGCTGTCTTGCCCAAGTATAAGAGCTCTAAGCGCCAGGAGCGTTTGCTGTCTCCAATCTGATGCAAGAGCGGCCAGATAGGCCTCAGGCGTATCGACATCGTACTGCATCGCGTTTTGTCTCCCTCAAAAGCAAAACAGTTCTAACAGGGATTCGCAGACGAACGAGATACCCGGTGTACAGACGGGTAGTATCGCGCTCAATTAAAAGCGATCAAGTCGATAGGGGCTCGGGTCGACCAGTGGTGGCTGTGAGGTGACCAGATCCGCCGCCAGTTGGCCGGCGGCAGGGCCGGTACCAAAGCCATGACCAGAAAACCCGGTGGCAACGGTCAGGCCAGGAATGGACTCAATCCTATCAACCACTGGCAGAGAATCTGGCGTGATATCAATCCAGCCCGCCCAGGCCTCGTCAATCTCGGCACCTGTAAACACGGGCCAGGCATTGCACAGGTTGGTCATGGCCTCAGCATTGAGCCCCTCATTGACCGCTGGATCCATCACCCTGACCTGTTCGAAGGGGGACTGACTGTCCGATCCCCAGCGGCGCGGCAATTTCAGATCGTCCAAAAAGGCTTTGCCCACTTTAATGCGCATGGCCTGCCGATTGGCCGTTAGCTGGTGCTTGTAGCGCATACCAATTAACAAATGATCTAGCAGGATGGGTGCTTCTAGGGCTCCACGCTGGGTGATAATAAACCCGCCATCACGATGTTTGCGAAAAGAGAAATCCGGACCGCCTACCGCTATGTCCGTGGGACCGTCGAAGGGCTTCGTTCTCAGTACCGACAGCACCAGCGGCAGCATGGGGAGCCCAATCTTGAGATTGCCCAGGAAGCGACGTGACCAGGCGCCGCCTGCCAGCAACGCCTGTTCGCACTTTATTTCACCATGCTCTGTCACCACGCCGGTGACACGGCCGCCACTTTGCACCAGCGTGCGAACGGCACAGCCCTGGATAAGTTTGGCACCCGCGCGAACGGCGGCGTCCGCGATCGCGCTGGTGGCCAGTGAAGGCTCAGCGACGGCATCCGAGGGGGTATACACGCCCCCTGCCCATTTGCCCTTGCCTCCTGGAACCAGTTCATTAATCTCGGCTGCGGAAACCAGCCGAGAATCCAGCGACAGACCCTGCACCGAATCAAGCCATTGCTCATAAACTGAAACGCCGGCGTCGGTGGGCGAAACAAACATAATTCCGCACTGCTTATAGCCCACCTCGCGACCGACCCGATCAGGCATGTCCAACCAGAGCCGATCCGCAGCCTGAGACATCGGAATATCCTCGGCATGCCGACTGGTTTTCCGCACCCACCCTAGATTGCGAGAGGACTGCTCGCCGGCAATATGGCCTTTTTCAAACAGCACCACCGGGATATTGCGCTCGGCCAGCGTCAGCGCAGCCGACACGCCGACAATCCCACCGCCGATGATCACCACCGTCGTCGACGAGGGAATGGTATTGTCGGTTGCAACAGCGTCCAGCGTTTTAGTCATAACAGCATCATCCCGTGGGCTGGCACGCTAGCGCAGAACCGGCTCTTCCCAGAGGTTCAGCTTAACGCCTATGCCCTTTTCAAGTGCATTGCGATAGAGTTTCGTCGCCCAGGCTACATCTTCGACAGGCATGCCGCCCACGGAGAGGATAATAATCTCCTCATCATTCTGTCTAGCGGGTGTAGCGCCGGCCACAATAGCGCCTAGGTCTTCAAGCTCGTCCTTTTCCATGAGCCCGTCTGCAATCATATCCATGAAGCGCATACCAATGATGGGAATATGATCGTGGGTGGGCTTGGGCACTTCATGGTACCAGGCTTCGTAGAGACCGATATTATCCATTACCTTACGTACATCTTTTGCGCTCATGCCATCATCCAGGCTGCAGTAGGCTGGCATGGCAAGGTAGGCGCCGGGCTTGATCCATTCGCGTCGAACAATCGGATACTTGGAGGCATCACCCGTTTCACCGGAATTGCAGTAAGTCACGATGTCACAGTCTCGCACTACCTCCTCCAGAGTATCGACCAGCTCAATGTTTTTAAGCTGTGGGTACTCCTCTTTCACCCACGCCAGAAAGCGGTCCAGGCTTTCCTTGCCACGCCCCTTGATCTTGATCGTATCCAGATCAGGACAGGCGGCCATAAAGGACGCCACCGATGTCACCCCCATCACACCCGGGCCCAACAGACCGATGACCTTGGAATCCTTGCGCGCAAGATGACGAGCACCCACTCCGGGGATCGCACCGGTACGATAGGCTGATAACAGGTTAGCTGACATATAGGCCAGCGGTGCCCCGGTATCGATATCATTCAGAATGAACATCAGAATAGAGCGCGGCAGGCCTTTATCGCGATTGGCAATATTGGAGCCATACCACTTAACACCGCAGGTCTGAAAATCGCCTCCCAGATACGCCGGCATGGCCATTAAGCGCCGGTCTGCCGTGGGCTTAGGCATGCTCGGAAAGGGCGATTCCTCGGGAAAGGTAATCATGGCACCGTGGGAGTCGCTGTTTGGACCTGCCATCCGGTAATCACCACTGTGCAGAAGCGCAAACATTTCTTCCATTGCATCCACACAGCCGGCCATATCCGTGACACCCGCTTTCACCATGTCCTGCTCAGACAGATAAATAAAATCGATTCGACTTGAATCAGACATATAACCCCCTTGTTGCCGGCCTCCGCGTATTCGAAGGTGGCGGCCTGTTCGATTCCAAATGTGAATTGTTGAACTTAGCGAGCACCACGGATTAGGTATTGAACTTTTGGGACACCACAGTCCTGCCCTTGGCGCTGTGTCCGTTTTCTTCTACAGTTACGGCTGAGCTACTGTGATCCGCTGTATGTCAAACCACATTTTTAAACCCAACCGCTGCCCGCTAGGGCACGGCCTACACCCCAATCAGCCCTGGTTTGTGCTGAATGCTGCCACACACTACCAGCGTGTGGGTTCGCAGGATCCGGCAATTTCTCACTTCTATCACTTTGAGGCCGACGAGTCACAACACCACACTTTGGCGGTGCCCGACGGCTGTGTTGATATTATTTTCGACTGCGACACTGCCAGACCCAGTGCGCGGGTCTGTGGAACCACCTTCGAAGCGCGCAGCGCGCACCTCAAGCACGGGCACCGTTACTTCGGCATCCGCTTTGCCATTGGGCTGATGCCAGAGTGTCTGGATATCAGCGCCCATGAACTGGTCGATCAGGAAATCGATCTCACGTATCTGGCACCATCGGCTGGCCCACTGATTGAGCAAATTGTCGGTATGGCCTCCTGCCGTGAGCAGGTCGCACTCGCCGAAGCCTTTTTCTCCGGTACCGCCGTGCGCAAGGCCTCTGCCCTCACCTCCCAGGCAGTGCAGTTGATCTGGCAGCATCAGGGAAGCATTCGCGTTGATGACATCGAATCGATAACGGGCTATACCAGGCGAACACTGCTACGTCGGTTTATCGCCGATGTTGGGATGTCGCCCAAGGCATTTTGTCGCATCGTGCGCTGCCAGCTCGCTGTCCATCATATGAGTCATGGCAATTCGTTCGCGCTCTCTCAGCTCGCCTGCGAATTAGGCTTTAGCGATCAGGCTCACTTTCAGCGTGAGTTCAAGCAATTGGTCAGTACCACACCTTTGGATTATCGTCGCCGTCTCGATACCGGCGCTTACCTGCAGCGTATTCAACACGTCCAATAACAAGGTCAACGCTAATCGATCCGAGTCCAGGCGAGGCGCTTCAGGGGTCCGCAAATCCTCGATGTACAGGCTCCTGATCTAAGGGTTCCTGAGGCGCAGCTTATGGATCTAAGTTCGGGGTTTAGGTTCGGGATATAGATTCCCCAAACAGGTTCTGGATAGCACTTCTCGATAAACGGGTGCCGGATACCGGGGATTTGAATACAAGTGTTGCAAAAAGGAGCTGGAGGCAGGTCGAAAATCGGGACTCACGCGGCCTTATTCAGCGCAGAGTAATGTGCACGTCTGTTTATTGCCAGGGGGAAAAACGCGCATAAAAAAAGCGGTGCATCACACCGCCTTTTTCTTTTCCAGCTGGGCGAAAATGCTGCCAGCGCTAGTCGGCAATGGCAGCTGGTGTCATACCACGGCTTCCAGCTGCATAGTAGATTTTGAGCTCGACTGCACTTTGTCTGACAAGACCTCGTTCACCGCATTATCCTGATACTCATGGATGATATCGGCGCACAGCTTGTCCCACATATCGCAAATTTCCAGCGTCTCGGGGGCTGTATCAAACAGCGTACCGTGCGACAACACCTGCTCCAATCTAATAGCAAGATCAGCCACCTTCTCCTGGCTGCTACCCGCAAGCAGATTGCCTAAAAACGCTTCTGGCGGATACCAGGCGGCCGCTTTTTGCATATCCATATAGATGCGCGTGAGAAGCAGGTTGCGGGGACCTTCCCAGGCGCCTCCGAGCACCACTGCATCCCGATACAGTCTCGGCAAGGCAGAAAAGTCTTCCATCAGGCCGTTAGCGCCGAGAATAGACATAGCCTCCTCTGACACCACAGCCGAATCGCTGCAGGCGACCAGTTTTTGCATCATCACAAGAATGCGAACATCGAACGCGGCGCGCTCGTTTTCCTCCGCGCTGCCCAGATCCAGTTCACCTGCCTCAATGGCCTCGGAGCGCAAAATCTGACTCTGCATCTTAAAAGCGCCAGCAGTGCAGCGTCTTGCGCCTCGTTCCACTCGTGCCATCTGCGACGCCACCAGGCCAAAGTCTTTAATCGTCACGCCGAAGGCCTTGCGGAACTCGCTATAGCCGCGCGCCTCTCTGGCCATGCGGGTTAATTGCGCCCCCGCACTGATACCTGTGATAAACCGCGAGTGCGACAGCACGATACCAACGATGTTAGCCAGGCCACGCTCCAGCTCCCCTACCTGGTAGGCTACGGCACCGTTGTAAGTGATTTCTGCCGTGGGCAGCTCCCGCGTGCCAAGCTTGGATTTCAGTTTGTTGATGGTGTAGTTGTTGCGCTTTTCCTTTTCCTTGTCGCCGGGCAGCCAGGACGGCACAACAAATACAGCCACCGCGCTGCTGTCTGTGGGTTTTGCGGTAATCAAGGCGTAGTCGGAATGGGCCGCACTGCAATAGAACTTTGTGCCGTAAATACGCCAGCCGTCATCGGTTTTTACCGCTTCGACACAGTTGGCGGCAACGTCGGAGCCACCCTGGATTTCTGAAAGAAACTGCGAGGCGATACCGTAATCGCCATCAATCCCTTCACGCATATGCTCCAGCATGAGGTCGGTTTCAGGGCTGGAATCAAACTTTTCGAGAATGCGAATCAAGCCGCCTGTACAGCAGTGCGAGCAGTTGATTCCGGACTCGCCGAGTTGACAAAACATAAAAATCTTAATGAAGGTGACCCAGGCAGATACATCGCGTGCAAAGATCCCCTCCTGGTAAATTGCTTTTTCAAGCTTCAGGGTCGCCTCTGGGCGCACAATGCGATCGATGCGGTTATTGAACGGCCCGTAATGCTCCATATAGGGCGCGTTTTCTGGCTTACCACCTTCGTCTGCCCAGTGCTTCCACTGCGCCGATATCTGCTTCCCCATACGCTGCAGGTCCGATTTTTCTTCAGCGGTCAGATCCGGCGCGTAGGTCGCGATGACCCGCTGTAAAAACTCGTCATCGGCAAACATATCAAAGCTATCCCGCCAGCTCAGATACTCGTCAAAATTGTAGGGGTTATCTCTATTCGGTAGATTGCTCATTGGACTTCCTCCTTTTGCTGATGCCTCAGATCATCGCCTTGGTTTTCACTTAAGCTACTGATTAATATAAATTAATTCTCTTAAAGCCAGCCTTACGCTGGCGCACCACAAGGCCTGTTGATGTGCTTGGACAACAGAATTGGGCATTTGTCCAACTCTGACACAAGATTTTTTGGCCGTCAATGGACATTTGTCCAACTCTGTGGTCATCTATGTGATCTGAGGGGTTCTGACGTGCTGTAAATCAGATCGCAGTCTCGCTTGTGCGCCCCAAAAGTCAGACCGAAAACGAACTCAGAGTGCCTGCAACAGATGCGCTGTGCGGGTGGACAGATCAGCTAAAGCGCATGCGCAGAAAACGGCTCGCATGTCTGGAAGTCACGATCCGAGTAGTCAACACTCATCTCGCGCAGGGACCACAGGCATACTCGCTTTGCACCAGGTCGACATACTGTGGAATGATTCGAGGATACCTACCATTCCGGACTAATCGTT
Organism: Pseudomonadota bacterium; assembly: GCA_039178015.1. Lineage (GTDB taxonomy): Bacteria > Pseudomonadota > Gammaproteobacteria > Pseudomonadales > Halieaceae > JARRPM01. The sequence goes on along the minus strand of JBCDFM010000032.1, from coordinate 2,294 downwards.
CAGCCGAGACCTAAAAGTGATAGACCCGTGCCAGAGAGCAAGCTAGCGTTTCACGTACAGCAACAGCAGCAGTTCCCAGCAGACACCTTGTTGGCGGCCTGCAGGTGTTTTGCTAAAACCGGGTTTCATGGCACGACTCTGCGCGCCATAGCGCAGGAGGCCGGCGTACCGCTGGGTAGCCTGCACTATCACTTTGGCAATAAGGAAAAAGTCTATCGGGCGGTGATCGAGTTTCTGCTCTCGGTTGCCCGTGATCTGGGCGAACAGATTGACACCGCGCTAAACCAGCTGAAGGCCCAGGGTGTATCCGAGGAAGCACGCGTGAAACACATGTTCGCCATGTATGTGGACTTCCACTTCGACAACCCTGAATTTTCTCAAATTGCACTACATCAAATGGCGGAGTTCGATATCGAAGCACCGCTTAAGAATATGCACGAGGTGATTCCCGTTGACGACTACGCTATCAACAAAATGGCAACCTTCTTTGGCACGCAAACAGACGAACGTTTTAGAACCCAGGTGATGGCGTCTAATATGGTCATCACTGGCCTGGTCGGTGCCAGCAGCTATCACAAGAACATGCTGGGTGAAGATATTGATGATGACACCTATCGCAAGCTGGTGACGCAGTCACTGGTGCAAGCCTACTCGCCCAACTTTTTGCACCACAGCTGATCGCCCAGGTCGCTATACTGAGGGCGTTTTTACACGCTATGGGAGCCCGTTCAGTGAGAAAGTACAGAGTGATTGCTGTGGACGATAGCACTGTGACCTATGAGCAGAACGCTCTGTGCAACTACTGGCATTACGGCTCACTTGTCTGTTTTATTCTGGGTTTTCTGCCCAATATGTCTTACTTGAGTTACCTTGCCTTCCTGGGGTTGGCATCTTACTACCTGATCGTTTATTTCCCATCTGTCAAAGACACAACCCAGATTGCTAGCGCCATGCGGCGCGGTAAGGTCAAAGTCACCGGGAGCAGATGGTCACTTTCTCACCCTCAAACCTTCGTGGTTGCTAAAAGTGACGAATAGCAGGTGTGAACTGCGCGTGGCGTTCGCCACCTTATTCAGCGCTCTCGCGCCGACGTTTACGCTCCTTGTCCTGACGGATTTCTCGTTTAACTGAAATCAGCTGCCACACGCCAAAGCCGATGGCTGCCCCAAAAAACAATAGCCCCAGCAGGGGCTTAAACTCACTGTATTCCATCGCTATATCCTGTTGGGCGACGGCCGTATTGGCAAACCCAGACGGCATGGCTGCCAATTTTCCCTAATCTAGTCATTGGGAATATCGCCCTCTTCAATCATCTTCAGGAAGCTATTGAAGGCCATCCGCTCGATCGCATGGCTCATGCCCTGTGCGCGCTTACCCTCGCCGATAAAAATGGTGTGGCCTTCCACGGTAGCAGCGATAAACAGGGCGGCCCGCTCGATCTGCACTGTCGTCAAAGCCGGATTAATCCGGGCAATAATATCGTGATACACCGCCATATAGCGTTCATACATCTGGGTCATCAATTCATCCACATCGGGGTCGTGATTGGCCATTGACCAGAGTTCCGGAAAAAACATGGTGGTCTCGCGGGTGGTGAGATCCCGCACCACGGTATTAATGACGCTGCGCAGTTGTTCCTGCGGTGACTGAGTCGACTCGATCATCCGGCCAAACTCATCAATGTAGCCCCCTATCACCACATCCAGCATCTGCCCAATCAGCTTTTCCTTGGTTTCAAAGTGATGCTGAAGGTTGCCGATGGAGACGTCAGCGCGATTCGCGATCTTGCGGAACGTCAGACTGTTGTAGCCCTCTTCAATTAACTGCTCGATCGCCGCGTCAATGATGCGCTCGCGCGATTGCTCGCTCTTCTTATAGGGGCCGCGAGTCGGTATCCGGGTAGTCTGCTTCACCTATGCTCTCAACAATATCTCTGTGCGCACTCTTTGCTTACCGGCCCGAGTAACAGCCGGATCTTGGGGGCGCAAATATACAAACCTTGCCGGGCCCCAACAAGCGAGAGCGTGAGCGGCACAAACCGCTTGCGTTTAAAAAAGTATGTATGTATTGTATTTGAAAAGCCAGGCCATAGAACCCTAACAACGCGCGGTACTGCGCATCGTGTTGCCGTGCCGACCAGAGCCGATTGCTCACGCGACAGCAGCCTGCAATAAAAATCAGTAGATAACGGGGGAATCGCACAGGTCCCTCATCCTACGGCAAACGTCATATGACTAGACGGACAACCACACCATGAAAACTGCGTTGCTTTTAGCTCTTTTACTCTTTGTGGG
>JBCDFM010000031.1:0-24905 GCA_039178015.1 Pseudomonadota bacterium | reverse complement strand
GTTCAAGCATGCACTATGACTTTTACCTTCGTGGCAGCGGTGTGTTGCGATACGGCGCTTTCTCAGTGCTGGTTTTGATGTTGCTTGGTGGTTCGAACTGGGCATTGGCCGACACCGCTGACGCCGCTTGTGCAATCTACCGGGAGGGTTCTGATGAGCCCTCGCAGTTAGTCGCCTGTGAGTTCTATCAGGCTCAAGGGCACGTGGTGATCACGCGCTCAGATGGCGTCGTCTACGATCTCGCACCCAGTGATTCAACGCCGGGCAACTTCACCGATCTAAGCGGCAACCGAGTGTATCGGCAGAGCGGACTGGGTGAGGGTGGATTGATATTTCGCCTGCCTGAGGAAAGCGTTTACGTATACTGGGACACCGATATGCTCAACCCATCTCAGTGAAGCGTAGCGCTTACGGGTATTTGTCGATCTTCTTGTTGATGAATGTGGTGGCGCAGTTGACAGTCGTTGATCCACTTAAGCGCGTGTTATTGGTCTTCACGTCATCTTGATTACTAGGGACGGGTCTGCTGTGAGGGCACGCCGTCCCTAGATACAGCCAATCACGAAGCAGCGAAAGTTTGCCTGAGGTGGTGACAGAGCGACATGCTATTTGTCTATGTCTTGTCTTTTATCACTAGCGCTGTTGCCGCTACGCTGAAAGACCCAAGCGTTGACTTATGGCGAGAATAGCCATCCCACTGAACTTGATTAGCCGATATTGTTCTAATAGTTGGAGCGGCGACGAAAAATGCGACCTGTGCAGCGTGTCAGCATTTATGATAAACAGGAAGATTCGCGCAAGCGGCCCATTGTGCCGCTTGCTATGACACACCTATGATTTGAGTTGAGTATCATGCGGTACCCCAGACAGCTTTTTATGCGATCCATTGCCATGGCTGTTGCTTCACTCTTTTTGACTGCTGTGAGTCAGGCCCAAACGGGCGAGCAGTCTTGGCTGATCGCAGATTTGGCTAAATCAAAGAGCCAGGTAATTGAGCTTAAAAACCGCAGTGGAAGTGTTATCGGGAAGATAAACAGCTCACAGGTTCTGTTGATCGATGGTGTATATAAGGGCGTATGCGCTGTCGCAGAGACATGTCCTCGATTTTATCTCATCGAGGGAGCGACGCCCAATGCCATGGCCGCACCCGTCGGGCCATCGGGCACGGTGATGATTAATCTCGGTATCGCCAGAATGATAGGCTACGACGCCAGTCAGTGGGCAGCTGTGCTCGGCCATGAGATAGCGCATCTGAAGTTGGATCACGTTACCGAGCGCATGAGTGTGAGTATCCCAATGGAGATAGGAGAGGCTATTCTGCGCGGCACCGTGGGCAATACCGCGGGTATTCTCGCTGGGCAATATGGGCGGCAGCTGATTGAAACGAAGTTCTCTCGTGAGCAAGAACACGAGAGTGACTACCTGGGCGCTATTTGGGCATTGGAAGCAGGCTTTGAGGTCGACGGAGCTGTTAGGCTTCAGCAGAGCTTGCTTAAACGCTACGGCAATAGCTCGCTACCTTGGCTGCAAAGTCATCCCACCAGTCAAGAGCGCATTGACAAACTGCAAGGGCTGGCGGATCGGCTTCGACCGGAAAGATAGATTCACTAGCACGTGTGTCACTAGACGCATGACCGAGACGCAAGAAAATGAGCAAAATAACCTGACTATCCTTACTAGCAAGGGCTTGACTGAAGTTGTAAGCGCTGAACACCATAACGTGGGTCTAGCTGAGATATTTGTCTAGGTCGATTTTTGGCCGCTTTGTCGATGGCGGTTAAATGCTTTTACGCTCGAGTTACATGACAGATGTGTTCTTATGGACAAGCGAGCGTTGATGCGGATTTTCGGTAAGTGCAACGCAAGGTTAACGGTATTACCCTAGAGCGGCGCCTACCATGCCCGTTTTTTCTCAATTGGAGCATGTCGGACATTTCACGCCACCGACCCCCGAAGCCGATGAGCCCTAGCCTTGTTGTCAGGAACAAAAAGGCACTTTGATTGAGGATCATCAGGCTGCTGTAAGGCCTTTTTCTGCACTAAACGGCGCGCAAACGGCGGAGTCTTCAGAGCTGTGGCTCGAGATTGAAAGTATTGAAATAACACAGACGAGGTGAAGCGTGGTCAGTTCGTTGTTCTATACTGGTTTTGAGACTGTGCAGTTGTGTGCATCCGTCAGTGAGCCCAATTCAAGAAAAGTAGTGAGATGAGATCGATTTTCTACATAATGGCTGCGATTTGTATCGCATCGTGTTCGCACCCACTGGAGATCGTGGGGGAAGGCGATATCGTATCATCGAACTTCAGGCACAACTGTTTTCTGGAAGATCAGCCATGCTCAAACATTGTTATGGGTGCGTATGATGTAACTTACGCCGGGGTGCCCAAAAAGGGCTGGCAGTTTGAGCGTTGGGAAGGCTGCGGTGATCAACATCCTGCCTGCACGTTTAATGTTCCCGAGATGACCGTTAGCGAGAGCTGGGGGCAAGTTATGCCGCCGCTCAGAGCCATATTCACGCCCACCGATATCGTAAAGGTGACGCAATATCCGGGATCTGTGGATATCGACGCATCAGAATTAATGGGCAGCGTTGATTCGCCCGACATCGTCAGCTATTCACTGCGCATTATCGGGCGCGAGAGTGGTCATATCCTGCATGAGATCACGGCGTCGAGCTCCCCGTACTTTTCTTGGGAGCCAGTGGCCGGCTCACATACGGTTGAAGTGCAAGGTGAAGACGGAATGGGGCAGCTTGTTACCGAGAGTACTGACTTTGAAGTCGAGGATACGAGCAGCGAGCAGTGTCAGTTTGGGTGCGCAACAACAACCTGTCAGCCAAAAACGATTGATGGCGCAGCCTACGTTTGGTGCACGATCGACCCGCCATCAGATTGTTCAAGCGGCCCGGTCGCCGAGATCACAACGTGTGCACGAAAAATTCAACCGACAATCAGTCCCCAGAGTTTAGTTCGTTTAGCTGCCAGGGGTGGCAAGGGTGGGACATGTGGCTCGGGTGACCCGGGAGCACCCGGCGGCGTGGCCGCCTTGAAAACAACCATGGCCGCGCTGGGAGAAAAGATCCGTTACTTTATGGGTGACGCGGGCGACTGTACCAGCAATGGCAATGGATCCAGGGGTGGCGCATCCACGCTGGTTTTAAAGACCTTTGACCAAAACAATCCTACGGTTGATGAAGTTTGGCTAGTGGCGGGTGGCGGTGGCGGCGGCTCCTACGTAGGGGATGGGGGCGGGCTCGTACAGCGCGCCCCCGCCGTGTCCACCCTCTCAGCTTCAGCATGTCAGCTGGGGGCGTATAGCAGCAACAAGGGAGGCGGCACCGACGGCACCGGCGAGCAGTGTTCACCGCGAGGTGGTAACGGATCAGGGGGATCGGGAATAGGCGGAGTGGGTGGTGGCTTTGATGTAGACGAAAACAAAGCGGGCAGTAGAGGGTGGGTGAACGCATTCCCCGCAATAAGCGCCGGAGCTGGCGGCACAGTTAAGATTGGGCGCGGCGGCGGCGGAGCTGGAGGCGGTGGCTTCGGCGGTGGGGGTGAAGGTGTGACCGGCGAACCAGACGGTGAGGATGAAAGTTACAAGGGAGGTGGTAGCGGTGGTTCGTACGCAGCGCAGTCGACCGTGAAAATGGACGGCAGTGTGTTGACGAATTCTGGCAGCATTGGAGTCGTTTCATTTCTTATACAAGTTCCAGCCGATTCCTCAGAGAGTGGTGACGCAGCAACGCCTGGCCCAGCCAATAGTCCCGCGTCCAGCGGTGATGGAGCGGTGATGGAGCGGTGATGGAGCGGTGATGGTAACGGTGGAATCTCCTGATCTGTAATGAGCATTTAGCCTACCCATAGGTAGGGCGCGCTGGCTGTAAGACCGCAAGGGAATGCCTACACCCCACGGTGAGGGAGCGGCGTGCCACTACCCGTTACACTTTTGCCCATCGGCAAACGATTCAAAAAGAGAAACCAAATGCCTTGCTAGCGGTGTTGCGTAGGTTTCTGGTTTCACCAGTAAGGCGCTTGACCAGGTGATCTCAAAAGGCAGCGAGATCTCGCGCAGCTGATTCAATTCGAGCTCGTGCTTGAAGACTGCGCGTGGCCCTGCGCAGATGGCGTCTGTGAGGAAGGTCAGTGTTTTCAAGACAGTGTAGTTATCTGAAAGCACCTTCATTTTTTTGAAAATGGGATGACCTTCAATGCCCTTAACCGTGCCCTGTGTTTTGGGCGCGACCCAGGAGTAGCGTAAAAGCGAGTTGAGCTCTGGAGCTGTCTGACTAAAAACGGGATGGTCTGGACGCGCGGCAGCGATAATACGATCACTTATCATCGGTATGGCGATGCGGTTGTTCCCCTGGTGCTCATTGACATCGAAGGGGCCAACGACCACGTCGAGTTCGGATGCGTTGAGCATCGATAACAGGGTGGGTTCATCCTCGGTCACGATAGACAGTTCTACATCACCTGTGCTCTCGACGAACGCTCGCAACACCTCCGGTAACATCACCTGTTCGATGATAGGGCCGACTCCCAGATTTAAGCTCCCTGCCTCTAACGCAGTCATGAGCTGCACATGGCGCTCGATCTCAGCCAGCTCGGCGCGTAAAGGCTCGGCCTTTGAGAGTATGTACTGTGCTACAGCTGTTGCCGCCAATCCTCTGGGATAGCGGTGAAAGAGGGTTGACCCTAGGGTCTGTTCAAGGCGCGCCAGCTTTTTGCTTAAGGTCGGTTGCGACATATTTAGAGCAATAGAGGCCTGCGAGAGACTGCCCGTTTCGTGTACCGCATGAATTAACTCAATGTCTTTTATCTCCATTCGCGCCTCCGGCTCATTTCGAGAGTGGCTTTATATTGCGGTATGCCATAATTTTAGCTATTTACCAAAAACTATTCATTATTATTAATATGGCAAGTTTGTTAGCTTAGGCAACACTGGAGGGCACCACTATGAACGCAATAACACTGTGGGGGGCCGAGACACCTCGGAGCATGCGACCCATCTGGCTAGCAGAAGAACTGGGCCTGGCTTACGAACTGCATCCCATTGGTCCGAGAACAGGCGAGACGCAAACCTCACAATACAAAGCGTTGAACCCCAAACAGAAAATCCCTTTCCTGGAAGATGGTGAAACTCGCCTGTCAGAGAGCCTCGCGATCTGCCGCTATCTACTCAGTCGCTACGCGAAAAAGGCTGTTTTCTTGCCTGATACGATCGAGACCAAGGCGAAGGAAGATGAATGGTGCTGCTATATCTATGGTGAGCTCGATGAGACGAGCTTGTATGTGATGCGCAGACACGGTGATTTGGCCGCGATTTACGGTGCCAGCGAGGTGGCAGTGAGCGCAGCGGCGGACTACCTTAAACGTCACCTGGCAGTCATTGATCAACATCTGCAAGATCGCGATCACGTCATGCAGCAAGGCTTCAGTTTGCCCGATATTCTATTGACGACTTGCCTTGATTGGGCGTTGTTCTACGGTATTGAACTGCCTGGCGAGATATCGCGATACCGCGATCAAATCGCCCAAAGGCCGGCTTATCAAAAAGCCATGCACGTTAATTACGCGAAACTATTTGGAGAACAAAATAATGGGACCGCTTAGTGGATTAAAAGTCGTTGATTTAACGACCATGGTATCTGGCCCGGTGGCATCCATGATGCTCGCAGATCAGGGCGCCCAGGTCGTGAAGGTCGAACCTCTGGCCGGTGAACAAATGCGGCATATTGGGCCGCCGCACAATGGGGTTGCCGCAGCATTTTTTTCGTGCAACCGCGGTAAGCAATCCATCGCACTCGATCTCAAGTCCGACGAGGGAAAGACCGTCTTGCTGAAGCTACTCGAAGAAGCGGATGTGTTTATTCAGAACTTTCGTCCCGGTGCGATCGAACGTATGGGATTTGGGGAAGCCGTCCTGCGAGAGAAGAATAAGAAGCTGATTTATGTGTCTATCAGCGGGTTCGGTGAACAGGGGCCCTATCGAGATAAGCGTGTTTATGACCCCGTTATTCAAGCACTGTCGGGCGCCACGGATATCCAGGCGGATCGAGCGACGGGCCGGCCGCAGATGTTTCGCATTATTATCGCCGACAAGGTCACCGCGTTGGCGGCTGCGCAGGCTATTTCATCTGCTCTTTATGCCCGCGAGAAGACGGGCGAAGGTCAACACATTCGCTTATCTATGCTGGAGACCATGCTGTCGTTCTTTTGGCCCGAAGGCATGGCGGGCCTTACGTATGCGGAACAGGAGTACGATGTTACGAAATTTCAAGGCAAGATGGACTTAATCTATCCCACTCAGGACCGATACATCACTGCCGGCGCGATATCCGACAAGGAGTGGGCAGGTATGTGTCGTGCCTTGAATCGAGAGGATTTGATCGAAGATCCGCGCTTTAAAACGGCCAATGATCGCTTTGCTAACAACGAAGAGCGCAAGTCGATTACCGGTGAGGAGATAGCTAAATGGTCGAGTGATGCTATCTTGGCGCGGTTAGAAGCCCAAGACGTACCCTGTGCCCCACTGTTAAATAGGATGGAGTTAATGGAGCACGAGCAGATAGTGGCGAACGAGTCTATCCAGAGACTCGAGCTTGAAGGCTTTGGTGAAGTACGTCAGGCCAGACCAGCGGCACAGTTTGACAAGACGCCTGCTGAAATCACCAAGCCAGCACCGCGCTTGGGGCAGCACAGTCGCGGTATTCTCTCGCAGCTAGGGTATTCGCAGGATGAAATCGACACTCTGGTAGCCGATCATAAAGTCATTGAGTCTCAGTAGAGACGATACATAGGGAGAGTCCGCAATGAAGAAAGTGTGTTTGGTGGTGGGTGCTGGTGCTGGGATCGGCGGTAGTGTGGGTCGCAAATTCGCGCAAGAAGGCTATCACGCTGCACTGTGTAGACGCAGTGATGAAGAAGGCTTGAATAAGATGGTATCGGCCATTGAAGAAGAGGGCGGCTCCGCCAGTGGTCACCTGGTGAATGCGGTGAAAGAGGGCGCACTTGAAAACCTGGTGGCAGAGGTTGAAAAGATTGGCCCTATCGAGGTCGTCCTGTTTAATCTCGGCGCGCAGATAGGCACGCGCTCGTTGGACGATACCAGCCTGAAGGTTTTTGAACTGGGCTGGCAAATGGCCTGCTTTGGCTTATTTCGCCTGGCGAAGGTGTTAGTGCCTTTGATGGAGGGAAGAGGCGGAGGCACAATTCTCGTTACCTCGGCCACCGCTGCCGTGCGGGGTAATACAGGTCAGCATTCGCATGCTGCTGCTATGGGTGGCCGGCGAATGCTGTGTCAGACGCTGAATGCGGAGCTGGCGGTCAAAGGCATTCACGTTGCTCATATACTGATTGACGGTGCCGTGGATGCGCCAGATACCCTGGGCAAAATGCTCGGCCCAGAACGCTATGCACAGCTGCGAGAAGCGAAGGGCAAGGAGCACGATGGGCTGTTACTGCCCGAGAAAATGGCAGAGACCTATTACCATCTGGCGCATCAACACCGCTCCGCCTGGACGCATGAGTTAGACCTGCGCGCCTTTTCGGATCTTGCCTGGTGGAATCACGCGCCGAAGGAACAGCTGGCGACACCTTAGGTGCTAGTCGCGGCTCTCGTCGGTGGTTGTTGTTGCTAACTTAAGATCCTTTTGGGATAGCGTCGGCGTGCTGCGCGCATACCTACCCCAATCAAAAAGAGTTGCTGTCACCGGGCTGAGCCTTTGCCCTTATTAATCTGCAGTAAAGGCTTCGTCCCCACATCATCATTTGGTATTCAGAAAGCGAATGGCGCTGATCTACCCAACTTGTTAAAGTCTCCTCGCTTTCACGGTGTTCACCATGAGTAAGGTTGATTCATGCATACAGAGGAATTTTCAGACATTCACTATGAGCTCGATGACGAGGGTATTGTCACTGTTCACCTAAACACACTTTGGCGCAAAAATGCGATTAGCGGTCTGACCGCTCTGGAGCTCTATTACGCAGCAAAACACTTTCAGAGCGACGATGCGGCGCTGGCAATGATTATTACGGGCGCAACAGACCCGGACAGCGGGGCGAACAAGCAGGCCTTCAGCAGTGGGGGCTATTTTGTGCCCAGCGTTTATGAAGGTGTGCCGGAAAAGATCATGGCGCAAATTGATCTGACCGATATCGCGATGAAACGCACGGTGCTTGAGTTTTTCAGTTGTGACAAGCCCGTCCTCGCCGCTATAAACGGCCTTGCTATCGGCGGTGGCCTGACCCTTCCGCTGGCGGTGGCCGATCAAATCTACGCATCGGAGTACGCCTGGGCGCGGCTGCCCTTTGCCAGCCTGGGTATTTCGGCGGAACTGGGTTCGACATACATGCTGCCGCGTCTGTTGGGAATGCATAAAGCGAAGGAGCTGTTTTTCTACCCGGACAGGATCGAAGCTCAGCAGCTATCAGAGCTCGGTTTGGTCAATGCGGTCGTACCACACGACGAACTTTTGTCCTATGCGCGGGATAAAGCGTTGCAGCTTATTCCACCACGAGGAGCAGGTGCGTCTATTCGCGCAATGAAGCGAATAATGCACCAGCAACGCGTAGCCGAGCTGACCCAAGCGCTGGACCTGGAGAACGAAGCGCTCAATGAGCTGATTAAAAGCGAAGATTTTATTGAGGGGTTCACTGCACGTGTAGAGAAAAGAGACGCCGTGTTTAAGGGCCGTTAAGCTTTTACTCGCGCGACGGGGAGCGAGCTTCAAGCCCGCTTCCCCCGGTGCTGTTCACACGCCAGCGTTGATGGTCTGTCTATAGCGCAAGGCCTTTGCCGAAGGACTTTTGCCGATCAGAGGCCGCCTGAAGAGAGACGGCCCGCTCGGGTTTTTGTCATCGCTCAAAGCTCGCTGCGCTTACGAGGATGCTGCTCTTTGGGTGCCTGGCTGTAATCATTAAAGGGCGCATCGCGCATGGTCACCGCAGCCTTAACACCCTCGCTCTTGGCAACGCGCACAAAATCCCTGCCCTCGGGTGTGTTGCGCATAATGCCATCGAGAATTGGCCCCAGCGTTTGCGTGCTCTGCAAACCCATGTTGTCGTAAGCCTGATTCACAATCAGCTTCATGGACATCAATTGTGTGAGCGGTATCTGAGCAAGCTTGTCAGCTAAGGCCTGCACGCTTGCGTCTAATTCTTCCAGGGGTACCGACTGATTAATCAACTCGATTTTGGCAGCCTCTTCACCGCTGACCCATTCACCCGTCAGTGCGTAGTACTTTGCCTTGGCTAAACCGAGACGATAGACCCACATGCCTGATAAGTGGCAACCCCACACGCGAGAGTAGGGCGTACCGATGCGCGCGTCATCGGATGCGATAACCAGGTCAGCGCACAGCGCCATCTCCGACCCGCCGCCCATGCAGTAGCCGTGCACTTTAGCAATGACCGGTTTCAAGCCGCGCCAGAGGCCCATAAATTGGCTCATATACGACTTGTAGGGGTTGATTACCAGGTCAACATCACGACCGGGATCATAGTTGTCTTCCACGATCCCTTCGAAGTGTTCAAGTCCATCTGAGAAGTCGAAACCCGCACAGAAGGCATCGCCCGCGCCTTCCAGGATGATCACTTTAACTGACTCGTCTCGATTTGCCTGACGCAGCGCGTCATCGAGGTCATCCAGTAGAGACGGCCGCAGGGTATTGTATTTATCCGGACGATTGAGCGTGATTGTGGCGATTGAATCCGTTTGGGAGTACAGCACGTGCTTTTCCATGGGGCTCTCCTTTGTCAATGAACGACCTGGCCATGACTGTGATCAGGTGCTCGTGGAATTTAATGTGGTTTCACGATACCTGCTCAGTCAAAAAATTTACCTACCGAATGGTAAGTAAGATGGACAGACTAACTTACCGAAAGGTAAGTGTCAAATGATTAGAAGGAGGCGTCGAGCCCGACGCCGAACGCGCGCGGTGCGGTGACGTTATCAAGCGGGGCGGGACGGTAAAGAATGTTGCCTGTGTCCGGTCCAACGGTTGCCCGAAAGGCGCTGACGGATGTCTGCTCGTCCAGAAGATTATTGCCGTAAACGAAAACGGAGTAGTTTGACCATTCGTAGCCGACACGTGCGTTAACTAGGGTGCGACTCAGGTGAAAGTCGCATCGATTGCCAGGTTGGCTAATTCTCCAGCAACGTGGACATTGGAATAGCTAGCAGACGGTCGTTTAATCCCATTTATCGCTTACTGTTCAGGATGCTCCAACAAGTAGAGCAGGGAAGTGCGATTGTGCACACCCGTCTTTTCAAAAATCGATCGCAGGTGATTGTTGACGGTGCGCACGCTAATGTGAAGCGCGTCAGATATCGCCTGGCTTGTAAGTCCTTTGTGAACCAGCGACACCACTTCCTGCTCGCGCCTGGATAATCCCAGGCTTACCATACGTTGCTTTCTCGCGGCTTCCGTATCTTGAGAGGAATCGCTGTGGTCCGAAGCGTTCTCGACAGCGTTGGCCACTAATAGTTCTCGGGCCGCAATGCGTTCTACGGCAGCTTTGAGGTAGGGTGCCAACAGATCTGCCTTGGCTACTTCGGTGGTGGAAAACGCTCTCTCACCGGCGGATCGATGCAGTCCAAATATCCCAAAGGGCACGCCCTTAACGGGTTTCAGGCCGATAATCATTACGTGGTGTATCGATTGTGGCTTTAAAAATTCGTGGTAAAACCGACTGCTAACGTACTCGCTCCGCAGCGCAGGGTCTGTTGAAATAAAGACGTTGCTGTTGGTTCTATGGTGGCGTTCTAGATAATGGCACACGAGCGGGTCCTGCCGATGATAGCTTTCGCGCCACAACGACATCGCATCTAACGTAACTCCGCGCACCGTTCCACCCAGGAATTTGGGTTCTGTTTGCGGACTCGAAACGTGACTGTAGAGGCTGCTTTTAGCCCCGATGGAACGCTCCATGGCAGCCATCGCCTCGCGCTGCAGAGCCTCCATTGAGTCACACTCAAGTGCGCAGCGACTGACGTCCAGCACCTCCTGTAGGTGCCGTGATTGCAGACTGATCATGATATTCCCCTCCCGTTGCGGCGCGAGTGCAGAGCCATGTCGTTTGCGTGAGCTATTAGACGTTATGGTGAACCAGTATAAACAATTTTTCTTGTCTTTGAGAGATGTGTGGTTGTCTTACCTACAGTGAGGCCGGTTAAATCCCCAATCAAATTGAGTAATTTTCGCTATCCCTGATAACCCGGGCGAGCCCTACACTCAGTCGTATAGTGCTGGAATAACAACAATATGCCTGGAGGGAAATTATGTTCACCAAGAAGTATGCTATCTGCGCAGCCGTGCTGGCGGCGATCAGCGCAGAGACGATGGCCGCGTTGCTAGAAGAGGTGGTAGTTACGGCGACCAGACGTGAAGCCAATGTGCAAGATATGGGTATTTCCGTTTCCGCATTTACGGGGGCCGAGCTCGAGCAGCTGAATATTACAGATACCGACATGTTGACCCTGGTAACACCAGGATTGATGTTCCAAAATGGTGGTGGCGCTCCGCTTGTAGGGCTGGTGTCTATCCGCGGCGTATCTCAAAATGACTTCGCTGGCCATATTGAATCCCCCAATGCGCTGTATATTGACGAGGTGTACCAACCCTCGATCTCTACCAATTCGATCAAGATGTATGATTTGAGTCGCGTTGAAGTGCTGCGTGGTCCCCAGGGCACGCTCTTTGGGCGCAATGCGACCGGGGGCCTGATTCAGCTCGTTACCAACAAGCCTACAGACGAGTTTGAAGGATATCTTGATGCATCGGCGGGAGAGTACAGTTACTGGACCGCTGAAGCCGTTGTGAGTGGGCCAATATCAGACTCGGTAAGTGGGCGCCTTGCCCTATTTCACAGTGAAAATGACGGCTGGATTGATAATGCCATTGGGCCTGATCAGCTGGCGGATGATACCGATGCCGCTCGTTTGCATCTCAATTTTGCGCCTACGGATGCGCTTAACATACTGCTGTCCGGTGATTATTACCGAACCGATACGGATGACGTCGGCGGGGCAAACACCCAGGGCGCGGTGGTGGACCCGGTTACCGGCCTGGGCAGTAATGTTGCCGGAATTAATAATACGGTTACTGGCTATATCAAACCCAGTAACGATCTCTACGACGGCGCTTTCGATACAGCTGGGTTTCTTGACCGTGAATCTTACAATGCTGTCGCCAATATTTCGTATGGCTTCGGCGATCTACGTTTAATCTCGCTCAGCAACTACAATAGTGTGAGCTCCGATTACTTGGAAGATAATGATCTAAGCCCCTTTCCCTTCATCGAATTTAGCCAGACCGCCGACAGCGACGCCTACAGTCAAGAACTGCGGCTAGAGGACGTAGAGGGAGATACCCGCTGGACTGCGGGCTTGTATTTCCTGGATATCGAGGGCAAATACAGCCAGGGACTAGCGGTCAATCCGCCACCTGACTACGACCCTGATATTACGGCGATTCGGCAGGTGGCTGACTGGAGCCTGGATACCACTTCCTGGTCAGTCTTTGGGCAGGTAGAGCACGATTTTTCTGAGCAGCTTATGCTGACCCTCGGTCTGCGCTGGACCTATGATGAAAAAGACTACGGCTACGATGTAGCGCCGCAGCTGTTTGTCGGTGGCGAGCTCATACCAGGGCAAGCGCCCCTCGGCGATCCGCCAGGTAGCTTAATCAACGAGGTGCTGACCAATGGGCCTATTAGCGAGGGCCACAGCGATGACGGCTATTCCGCCCGTGTGCAGCTGGACTACTCCGTCACATCGGATTGGCTTGTGTATCTGAGCTTTAACAAGGGTTACAAATCCTTTAACTACAACGCCGGTTTCGCTGGTTTCGCACCCTTTGCGGGTCTGCGCTTTGACAGTGAAGACATTTATGCCTATGAGGCGGGTAGCAAGCTCGAATTCCTGGATGGCGTCGCACGCTGGAACATCAGCGCCTATTACTACGATTACAAGGACTATCAGGCCTTTGACCAGCGCGGAATCAATTTCACCCTGTTCAACACAGACGCCACAATCTATGGCATGGATTCTGAATTCGCACTGGCGCCCACGGACACCACCAACATTATTGCGGGAATCTCGCTGCTGCATACGGAGGTAGAGGGTGTGCCCATTGGCGTAGATCCAGCAAACCCAATAGTCGTCGATAGAGATGCGCCACAGTCACCAGACTTTACGTTTAACGGGTCGATCATCCAGGACATACCGCTGGACTTTGGCACTTTTTCTATCCAGTTTAGCGGCTACTATAATTCGGGCTATTTCTCGCAGCTGACGAATGCTCCCAATACAAAAATACCTAGTTTTCAGGTTTACAACACGCGCGTGAGCTTCACTGATCCACAGCAGCGCTATCAGCTGTCTGTGTTCGCCAAGAACGTATTCGATGAGGAGTACTACACCTACGCCTTTGATATCGCTGCCAATGGTTTTACAGAGCAAAACCTTGGCCCACCCAGATGGTTGGGAGTGGAGGGTCGTTACAATTTCTGATGTTATATACGCGAGTTGATTGCGCAGCTTCTTTCACTTTCGTTAAAACAAGGCGGCGGCAGTTGCAGTGTATTCCTTGAAGACAAAAGTTGCGCTAGTTACGGTTGGTGCATCAGGCATTGGGCGAGCCTCTTGCGAAGCACTAGCGGCGGCCGGTGCCACGGTTGAAGTGGCTGACATCGACGAGCATGGTGGTCGGGCCACGGCCACATCCATGGTTGAATCAGGCGTGTTTCAGCGCCTGGATGTGAGCCGCGAGAATGACTGGGAGCAGGGGATGCAGAACACTATCGACCGCTTGGACCGTATGCATATTGTGGTTAACTCCGCTGGCATAGGGTTTACCGGCCAGGTCGAGAATATCGAGATGGAAGCGTGGAACTCGATTGTCGCTGGCTACCTCACTGGCACCATGTTGGCCTGCAAACACGCCATCGGAACCATCAAGGCATTCGGCCGAGGTGGATCGATTATCAATATTTCTTCTATCGGCGGCCAGCGGCGCGGCGGACAAAGCAGCTTACTGCGCAACTAAAGGTGGCGTTACCTTACTGTCAAAATCGGTAGCGCTGGATTGCGCCGCGCTGAGGTATGGTATTCGCTGCAATGCGATTCACCCTACCTATGTCGATACCGAAATGCTGGACCCCATAGCTGAGATGGTGGGCGGTAGAGACGTCATGACAGCCGCGATGGTTGAACATGTGCCGCTGGGTAGGCTGACGACCGTTGAGGACATCGTCCAATCGGTAGTGTTTCTGGCTAGCGATACCTCGGCGATGATCACCGGCACAGCCTTTTTGGTCGACGGCGGTACTAATGCTGCCAGCATACCGGAAAGACAGCCTGCCTGAGTGAGTTGTGCGCTAGCAGCGCCTGAAACATTCTACGTACTTTCCGAAGACCGATGCTCTCCGGCAGGGTATGGTGCATTTGACTGGAAGGGCTATTGTGCTTTTATGCGCAGGCTTGCCCGGCTAGCGTAATATTGGATCAGCAAACGAGTGGGTTATTGTTCACCGAGCTGTGACTGAAAAAATGGTTGCGCTGCTATAACTGTCGACCGCTTATTCTCGTCAATTGCTTAGCATCATCCCGCCATCCACCAGCATGCGATCGCCGGTGACATGGCGGCTTTCATCGCTGGCAAGATAGAGCGCTGCCGCAGCGACATCCTCGACCTGCCCGAACTCTCCCATGGGAATGCGGCTCAAAAAGCCGGCTTCCGACTCCTCCTCACTCACGTCCATCGCGCTCGCGGTAGCGATCACCAGCTGATCATGCATAGTGGTGCGAATTTGCCCGGGATGGATAGAATTGCATCGAACAGCATAACCTTGCTCTGCGCAGTAAAGTGCAATCGATTGCGTCAAGTGTCGCACCGCTGCTTTGGAGGCACCGTAAGCCGCGATAAAGGGTACGGGTACCAGCGCGCCCACGGAAGACATATTGATGATTGAGCCGCCGTGAGCCTTCATGTGGCGGACGGCGTGTTTGCAACCGATTAGCGTGCCTTCGACATTGACTTCAAACACACGCCTTGCCGCCATGATGTCAATATCCTCAAGTGGCACACCCAGGCCCGCGTCGGCAAAGCCAGCATTGTTTACCAAGATGTCCACCTGAATATCATCTTCATCGAGTTGGCTGAATAGTTCGGTCCACTGCGCTTCGTCGGTTACATCTTGCGGGATAAAGCGTGCATTAATCGCAGCTGCCGTTTTGATCGCGGTTGCTTCATCGATATCTGTGATGATGACTGTGGCACCTTCATCGACGAACCGATGGGCGATTCCGCGTCCCAATCCTGTTGCAGCGCCGGTGACAATGGCGCACTTGTCACGCAGTCTTTTATTCGCCATGGTAGTTACCTTCGGTTTGATTTGCGGCCAGTCGCAGTAAGTCTGGTGCCGTTGCCGTACTAGTTGGTATAGCCTGGTATCAGTGCACCCAGTGTGGGGGTTTATCAAGATGTTCTGCCTTGCCAGCCTCTTCCGCCATCTGAAACATGGTCTTTCCGTCCAAAACCAAGGCAACGCTGCCATCCCTGTTGTAACCCACCAGCGGGCCGTGCACGACAGCAAACATGATCATGCCATCATTGCCGGTAACGGGCTTGTGATTGATGCCAGAGGGTTCAAACACATAGTGACCGGCCAATCCCCAGTCGTCGTCATAGGCGAAGCCACCCTCCAATATAATGCCTTCTACCGAGCCAGTATGGCCGTGAATCGGCGCGACATTATTGGGTTCGACTTTCAACATCATGGAGAATCCACCACTGGCGGTGTGCAGCGCGAGTAGTTTGAACCAGGTGCCGGGCATTACCCAGGGTGTCCAGTCCAGCTTGTGTAAATCTAAAAAAGCGCTCTTTAGCGCTTCGGTCGCTTGGATCGTTTCGTTATCCGCTGCCTCAAGTGTCGCAATACGCGTTTTTTCTGCCATAGCCTTCTCAATATTCTCAGTTTATCAATTGATTGTTTTGCTTCCCGCTGCCTATGGGCATCGCGATAGCCTTGAACTAGGGTTGAACGTAGCATGGGGCCCATGCGGAACACAGAGCAGAAATACTCATTCTGATAGTGAGGGTATTGCACACCCCAGCCAGCGGTTTGCGCGAGGTATTTCACGAGTTGAATTTATCGTGAGACGGTAGCCTACCTGCCTAAGTATTTCTGGCTATTTACCTGGTGATTTCGCTGCGGCAATCTGCCAGTTGAAGACAAGGAGGAGTATGCATGCCCGTTCTCGATTTTGGTCAACCCATGAACAGTATTATTCAGACGGCTTTCGTCACCGACGATATTCAGCAGTCAATGGAAAAAATGACTGAGCTACTGAATATCGGCCCCTGGTTCCTATTCGAGAACTTCAAGTTGCACAATCTTACCTACCATGGGGAGCCTGCGGATTTTGAGCTCACGCTTGCTTTGGGCAATGTCGGGCACATGCAATATGAATTGATCTTACCGCTCGATGCTAAGGCCTCGCCCTATCGCGACGTTGAGGCGCAGCGGGGCCTTGGCTTTCACCATTACGGTGTGGCGGCCATGGATTTTGATTCAGCTTGCCGAGAATATGCCGCCGCGGGATATCGGGAGGTAATGTCCGCTGCGGTGGATATCGGTGCAAGGGCGACCTACTTCGATACTATGAATCCGGTCTTTGGCATGATTGAGCTTATCGAAATGCGACCGGAGGTAGAAGCGCTGTGGACGATGATCTACCAGGCGTCGGTAGGCTGGGATGGCAGCGACCCGGTGCGCACCTTGGCGTAAGGTCGTGCTACAGCCCGGGGTGGATACTTCGTCTACAGGCTGATCCTGGCAGTTTCTAGCATCTCGATGGTGCACTCATGAAAGCTTGATTGGCCGGCCAGCCCATAGTCAGCATCAGCAGAGTGCGGCGTTGATGCGCCTTAATTCCGCGCATATTCGACCTTGAGAGTATGGGGCATCTGCATGACTGCATTTGTAGTTGTCTGCAACGCCTTTGCGCGATATTAGCTTTGCTAACTTCGTTGACGAATTATCTTTTAGTAGGCCAAAAGCCAAAAGCCAAAAGCCTGCCTCTGCAGCGTGGCCAGGTGCGGTATGCACAGAGTGCTTTGTAGATCGATGTTTGGCTGATTTACCATTGAATAGCAATTAGCAATTAGCAATTAGCAATTAGCCATTAGCAATTAGCCATTAGCATCGAGCGCTTGCGGCGTAATGTGCAAGGTGTTCGGGTGCTTGATGTGTTATTTACCCATTACCAATCTGGGATTATGCGCCATGGTTTGTTAGTGTCAGGGAATCAACTACAGCCAACAATAAAAGGGAGAATGCATGGCTAGGAGGGAGCGCGAATACGGCGCGGAGCATCCATATTGGCCGTTGGGACCATTCAAGGTCAGATTGCCATTGATCCACTACCGCTGGGAGTGGCCTGAGACGATTCAGGCGTTGATTATATACGTCATCTCTCTGGGCATGATCCCTCTGCTTGAGAGCTACCTGGGTGTTCCCTATGAGGTGGGTCTGGCCTTTGTGGTTGTGGCCGGCATTGGCTATATGATGCCGAATTTTTTAGGTGTGCCCTTTGTACCGGGCTGGATTACGCCAGCGATTCCGGTTGTTCTGCTGTTCTTAACCCAGTTTGAGCCTGGGCCCGAAGCCATCAGAGCGTTGGTTGGTCTGCAACTCGCCGTAACGTTTATCTTTCTGTTGCTGGGCTTTACCGGCCTTGGATCGAAGCTGATCGCCGTGTTTCCCGATTCCATCAAAGCGGGCATTTTAATGGGAGCGGGTATCGCCGCAATCAGTGGAGAAATTGTCGAGGGCGGTCGCCTGGCGAATACGCCCGTATCACTGATTATTGGCTTTCTGGCAACCTGCTACGTTTTGTTTTCGCTGTCGTTTCGTAAGCTGTCAGAACAGCATCGCTGGGCACGTATCATTTCCAGCTATGGCATGGTGCCCGGCGCGCTGTTGGCGATGGCGGTAGGCTGGATTGTCGGCGAGTATCCGCTGCCCGACATCGAGTGGGGGTTCACCGAACCCGCCTTTGGTCAAATGTGGGCTTATCTTCCCTTTAGCGTCGGCTTTCCCGATTGGGAAATTGTTTGGCTGGCGATACCCACGGCGATCATTGCCTATGTCATCGCCTTCGGCGACATTGTGGTCGGGCAGAGCTTGATTCAGAGGGTAGACCATCTTCGACCCGATGAAAAAATTGAGGTAGACATCAATCGCGTGCACATCGTGACCGGGCTGCGCAATCTGCTGCACAGCTTCTTTGCGCCATATCCCGGGCTTGCCGGCCCTCTGTTTACCGGCGGCATGGCGACCATTGCCGAGCGTTACAAGCAGGGTCGCAAGGCCATGGATACGATATACAGTGGCGCTGGGGTATTTTGGGTGGTGGCCTTTATCGCATTGTTTTTACTGCCGCTGGTAACGTTGTTCAAACCCGTTTTGCCGATCGCCTTGTCCATCACCTTGCTGATTACCGGCTATCTATGTATTAGCGTCGGCGTCGAACAAATCAACAATGCCACGTCCTTGGGAGTCGCGGGCGTAATGGGTGTGGTGTTGGCGGAATATGGCGCCATGTGGGGGCTGGCAACGGGTGTTGTGTTGTATCTATTGCTGGAGCGTGGTGGTTCTGAAGGGTTGGAAGAGAATCCCGAAGAGGTAGAGGAACCTATTTCTATTCGAGAGGAGCCACCGGGCCCTGAAAAACCCGATTAGGGTCGTTGTGTGATCTGAAAATCAGACCACCAACCAAGCAGAGCGCCCTGTAAACCTTCACAGCCGAGGGGTTTTCACCGGCAAATGCATGACTCGATGGATGTGGCTGCGACAGGTTATGGGCGATTACGTTAGAATGAGTGACGTGCAGCCAAGCGGCCACATCTGTCGGGACGAGAGAGCCGAACACGATGCAGGTCCAGGTTTTCATAGGTAGGCAATGAAGGAGAAAAGGATGCTCAGTCAAAAGATGGTAGACCGGCTCAACGAGCAGATTAATATGGAGTTTTATTCGTCGAATCTGTATCTGCAAATGAGTGCCTGGTGTGAGCTTGAGGGCCTGGAAGGCTCAGCAGAATTTCTGCGTGATCATGCGACCGACGAAATGAGCCACATGCAGCGCTTATTTTCTTACGTCAACGAGTGTGGTTCCCTGGCGCAGATAGGCCAGATCGATGCGCCGCCAACCCACTATGAATCGATAGAAGACTTATTCGAGAAGACCTACGAGCATGAACAGTTTGTTACACAGCGGATCAACGATCTAGCGGATGTCGCCTTCAGTGAAAAGGACTATTCCACGTTTAATTTTCTGCAGTGGTACGTAGCCGAGCAGCACGAAGAAGAAATGCTGTTTAAGTCGATTCTCGACAAGATCAAAATTATCGGCACCGACGGGCAGGGCTTGTACCTATTCGATCAGGAGATCAAGCAACTGGTCGGCGCGACATTGCAAACCTCTTTGAGTCCGAACCCGCCCGGCGGTGGTGCAGCTGCCTAAGTGCTTGCGCGCACCCTGTGTCTTAGGCGACGGTGACGCCGAGCGACCAGTGCGGTCGCAACATGACCTGCCCAACTGCGGCGCAGACTTACTGAGACCTTTAAACAGGCGATCTATGTCGCAATGACGACTGTTGCGGCTGGTGCCTTGCTTCGAGCTAATTCAATATGTGTGCAAGGGACGTGTCGAAGAGCATATGCGGAAAGAAGCGACCGACGGCCATGGGGCGCTTAACGGCGATGGCGATGATGACGATCGCGAGATGCGAGACGGCCTGAGGCGAAATTCCGCTGGCGGCGGCAAACGCCTGTAGTGCTGAAGCAAACGCTTTAGATTCGAGCATTTTGCCCAAGGAGCTTGACGTGCCAAGGCCCACATACTTCAGTGCATCTACGCAGGCGGTATCCAAGCCAGGCTGAAATGGCGAGTTCTGCTGGGCCGCCTGGCGCCAACTCAGATTCTCTGGTCTCACTGCTTCCAGAAATCCTAGCAGTCTCGCGACATCAAAACTCTTTCGATCTTTAATGCCGCTGGCGTAAGTCGAACGATATTCGTCGATAAGTTGGTTGCGCTCATCGCGAATGGTGATGAACTCGTTATCCATTAACTCCAGCGTGCCAGCCAGCGAAGAAAAACGTCGTATAAGGGGCTGCGGGTAAGTGACGCCGGATTTGTAAATAAACTCGTGGGAGATCTCGGCCCAGGCGTGTTCCAGAATTGTGCGAACCTGTACTTCAAACCACTGGTCGTGAAGGATTTGGTACTGTCGTGTGCGCGCCTGTGATGCTTTGAGGCGCGCTATCAGGTGTACCGATCGATAGCCAAAATCACTCTCGCCGAGCAGTGCACGTTCATCCACGCTGTCCTGGCGGTTAATAACGAGCTCTTCTCGGATGTGCTCAACCACCAGATCCACTTCATCGCTGTAAAGGGTGATGATACGTACACCAATCAGATCAGTGAGCTGTTGCTGAGGATGATCGTAGTGCTTGCGCCTGAGCTTGCCTCGCACAGACTCGGGTGATTTCGCCCTGGCACGGATGGCGTGCACCGACGCTCCGGTATGCTCTACGATATCCGCCATCAAATCCCGCACCAGCTCCGCCTCTTTTTGCAGCTGCGGATACTGCTGTTCATATTTTTCGAGGAACTGTTCGATAGCGTGACGAGAGGTCATGGCACTGGGCTAGGCGCTGATAATCGCGCTGATAATTTGAATGCGCGCCATGCGAGGTGTAAGTTCGTGCTGGCATTTGTCCGCGGCGGCAGCATAGCGTGCGGCCTGCTTTGTTGGTTTATCGAGATGGGTCTTCGACTGAAGATTACGCAGGTGTTTGCCCGCTCTCTTGGCGGAAAGTGCTTTCAGCTTCTTACCTTGCTCAGACACTGTATCGAGTGCGCCAAGCAGAGAGTACAGCTCCGCATCGTTAGCAAAGCGAGTATCGCTGAAATCAGGAAGTGCTTCAGATATCCAGTTGAGATAGGCCTCCAGACGGCTTCTAATTTCTTCTCCTTCAGAAAACTCTTCGCTGTAGTGAGCGTAATAGAGGGGTACAGCCGGACTTCTATCCTGAGGGCCTTCGATGAGCAACACGGTCAAATCGGCCCCGAGACGCGACAGTACATCTGCGCTATTGGCGCTGTTGTATCGTTTTTGCGTTTGCCAAAACTCGAGTTCGCAAAGCGTTTGGATGTGCGCGTAAAACGCTCCCGTGGTTCTACATCGCGCTAACTCGGCTTGGGAGCGCTCCACTCTGAATCGGTTCATTCGCGAAAAAACATCTTTGATGTCGTCCTTAGAGTAGCCGGATACTTCCTCGACGATCAGCTCATAGTTTTCGATTTTGTGCTGTATGTCCCTAGAGAGCTCTGCGAAGCGCTTGCCGCCGTATTTGCCACGCACGTATTCCTTTTCCAACGCGAACTGATTATCGAGATACTCGAATATGGCGCGCAATCGCTGCTGGCCATCAATCACAGTAAATGCAGGTCGACCCGCTTGGGCGGAGGTAATACGCTGCAGAAAAATCAGGGGTATGGGGCGATCTTGTAAGACTGTGTCAATCAAGAACGTTTTTGCAGATCGCGACCACACAGCGCGTCGCTCGTACTCCGTCGAAAATGCGATGCGACCCTCCTGGTATTGCCTGTGCAGCAGGCCGACTTCACGTATGACAGGCGTGCGTTTTGTCATAAACCGAAACTCTCATATCCTCACTAGGAAGCAGTTAGGAAAACATAAGCGATATTGCTAAATTGCGCGATGGTTGAGATCGAACTGGTACGCAATGCAAACTGCGGAGGTGTGCTCGCGATTCTGAGGCGAGACGCGTTTGACTCGAAATACGATGATCTGTCTAGTCACACTGTAAGTCCGTCTTTCACTGCGGTGGATTCTATTTCTCGTCTACCTTTGGTTCCTTGAGGCTGAGAGAGTAGCCGGCTGCAATAATATTTAATACGACCAGTAGAATAACGGGCCAGTGCACGCCCTGCAGCTGCGCAATATAGCCAAAAATACTGGATAGAATTAACTGCAAGACTGCCGCGACTGAGGTACTCACCGCAACCAGATAGGGCAACTCCTCTTCCGAGGATGCATCGATTAGAAACAGCATACGAGACGCGTTGACTCCCTGAATACCCGCCGCCGCCAGCGCAAACACAAGGCAATGAGCGAGAATAGAGTGTGTTGGTGCGATCTCTGTAATGGTTAAAGCCCAAATACCCGCACAGGCAACAAAGAAGGAACCCAAGGCCAAGGTATAGCGCTGCGAACGCTGACTGATACGCTTCCAAATGGGTCCAAATATGATGACCGCGACGCTGGTCGCCACAACAAAAGCACTCAGTCCACCTGGATTCGTGCCAACATGATGCGTAGCGCCGTGTACGGCGTAAAAGGGCATCGCCACAATAACTGTGGCCGTGAAGCAACGCATGATGAGATAGCTCCGGAACCACGGGAACTGAAGTACCTCGCGAAATTTTTTAATGCGCACCGAGACGGTAGGTTTTACAGTTTTGCCAGTTGATTGTGCGCTGGCGTCGTGCCAGTGCTGTACCGCCATATCTTTTGGCTCTCGAAATGTCATCATTAGCAGGGCCGCCAAGCCCGTTACGGCCGCCGCACCAAGCGCGAGGTTGACATTGTGATCAAGCGTATTTGTGCCACTCGATATCCTGTGCATTAGCCAGGACACCGCAATCGTTACAGCGCCACCTGCAGCGGTCATCAGGAATAGACCTGAGTTTCTGCGCGTTCTGTCAAACAGGCGTGCAAGCAAATCGTTAAAGGCGAGTGCATTGAGGCCCTTCGTTGCGCCCATGGTCACAGCGACTGCGACAAAGATGGTCATGACGATGACATGATTGGGGATAGAAGCACTCAGCGCTGCGACTGCAAGTGCGATCGCGGTTGCGCCCCAACCGCCTACCAAAAACCACCTGCGCGTGCTGGCGGCGCTCATAATGGGCGCTCCCACATACTGTCCAATCAAACGAGAGCCAGCAAGAATAGGTAATAGCATACCCGCAAGGAAGACAGGCGCTCCTGTGGAGACATACAGATAGGGTAACAAGAGGTTGGCGTTGCCTATCTTTTTCGACGCCTGAACAATGACCCCCTGCGCGACGAAAATCACGTAGTTACGCTTTACCGTGTCCTCAGGCTGCCCATGGGGGGATTCATGAGTCTGGCTTGATGGTTTCGTTTCAGTCGGAATCTGTGTCATTGGCGATACCCGGCGTCCTGACACGCTGGCGATGCGTATTGCAACAAGGGTCCCTTTGTCCAGTTGATTCAATTCCTTACACGTCTTCAGTGTAACACGGTATATGAGAGTGGTAAGCAATCTCACTTGTGTCGAGAGCGCAGTATCTTATCGGTCGATTGAATTCCCACGTCATGGTCTTAACTGGTGGCAGAACTTTTTGGCACAATGTGAGTGAGTAGAACAATTCGATCGGGATGACATGGTACAAAGCCCAATTCGCGAATTAGCCTCGGGCGACCTGGATATCATCGGTGACGTACACGGTGAAATCGAGTCACTGCGAGCGTTGCTGGAGGTGCTGGGTTACGGCGCTGATGGTAGTCACTCAGACGGTCGGCATCTGGTGTTTGTTGGTGATTTGATTGATCGTGGGCCAGACAGCGTTGGAGTCGTGCAGCTGGTATCTGATCTGGTTGCAGCTGGCACTGCTCAGTGCTTGATGGGCAATCACGAACTCAATATCTTGCGCGGTGAGCGCAGGTCGGGCAATAGTTGGTTTTTCGATGGCACTGATCACGCAACGCAGCAAGCGCTAGTTAATTTTTTTGAGCCCTTGCCCGTCGCCCTGGAGCGTCCTGGCCTGAGGATTGTGCATGCCTGCTGGCACGCCCACAGTATCGAACTCCTGAGACCGCAGCATGGGAGTGTATTGGAAATTTATCAACACTACGAAGAGACCGCCCTGGCTGCCCTGCGGCGCGAAGGTTTAGAGTCGGCTGCCCTTGAGCAGGAATCGGAGCACGATCTTTTAGACAAAAATAACGCGCCGCCCATGCTTGAGCAGCTCGCTCTCTTCTGGGCGCGACAGCAAATGGAGAACCCGGTTGCTGTCGTAATGTCGGGTGTTGAGCAGGTAGCGAAAAAGCCCTTTTGGGCCAATGGTAAATGGCGATTTGTAGCTAGGATGGGGTGGTGGAATGAATATAGTGGTAGCGATGAAGTGGTAGTGGGACACTACTGGCGCAGTCGCTTCGAAGGCCATGGTTTTACCGACGACGCCGGCCTGTTTGGCGACGCAGATGCAACGGACCATCTGGGTCCCGGCAAGCGCGTAATGTGCATTGATTACTCGATTGGGCAGCGGGCATACGAACGCGAGCAATTAGGTGAGGGTGGTTCCTTTAAAAGCGCGCTGGCAGCTTATCGAGTGAATGAACACGAACCCAATACCCTCGTGTTTTCTCCCGTGTGATTCCAGCCTATCCGCACGTCAAGAAACGTAAATGCGAGTGGAACTAACATCACCCTACAAACGATGCGATACCGGCGTGACTTTACACTCGATGCAACACATGGGCGACAAAGTTTAGACGCAGGTGTTGGGCGTACGGCTACGACAACTTTCAGGGTTTGACTGTTATTGGTGAGAGGGCAGTCACCTTACGCTTCGCCGTATGTGAAGCGTCGCGACTGCGCCATTCAATACGGCTGATCGCTGGGAAATGATCAGCCATATGGGGACGGAAAGTGCGACGCTAGTTGCTGGCGTGACTATGTACAGGACGCATCGGACAGGTGGCTCGCGCCGTCGGCGTCATGGTCAATCTGTCGAGCGAAGAGGGTGTGCCCGCTTCACACTGCTCGGCATCCGCTGACATTTC
>JBCDFM010000030.1:0-24914 GCA_039178015.1 Pseudomonadota bacterium | reverse complement strand
CCAGTGAGCCAGTGAGCGGCGCAGTTGATCGAGTCCTCCCAGCCAGCCTGTCGGCAACGGAAAAATAGCCAGCGGCTTACGCAGGTAAATAACCTCTACCATCATAGACACGCTGTCACCTGTGACAATGAACCCGTCTGCCCTACCCAACAGTGCGCGGTACGGGTTGTCAGATGAATCTGCCGACCATTCGAAGAATACAGCCTGTTCGGGAAGATCCCGCTTTAGTACGTCCACCACCTCAGGTGTCGTGCGTCGGCTGGTGGTGATGTAGGGCGTTCCCTCAAGATCTTCAACGACCCAGCGCGCAGCTGCCACCAGCTCGTTAGCCACCGCTCGATTCATAACAAATGGATTCGTTTCCCCGCCAATCAAAATCGCGATGAGCGGTTTACTCAGCGGTGCGAATCGGCTGTCCCAGGATGCAGCCTCCGCCGCTACTTCAGCTTCACTCACCCGCATCAGAGGTAGCGTAGTTGGCAAAAAATTATGCATGGGTGGCATCTGATTTTCAGCGCTGGCAATCACCAGGGAAAAGTCAAGCATGTGCCCAGAGGGTTTACCCACCAACACTATTTTCGTTTTGTTACCCGATTGCTGTCTGACCCATAGCGCGACCATAGAGGGGCGTCGGCCCACCGTGATAATCAGATCTGGCCAGGGGGCTTCGAGTGGATCCGACTGTGTCAGATCCAGGTGATCTAGGGAAGGGCGATAGCGAGGCTTGCCCAGTACCCACTGCGGCTGCATGTGAACATATTTATGCTCAACCGGCCACGGTAGCGCTTCGACAATGGTATCCACCTGCCCATTGTCGCCTCTCTTGTCGCTCAAAATAACCCAGGTGCGCGGCTGCACTCATGCCTCTTCTTGGCAGTAGCCGAGCTCGGGGAGAATATTGTCGCGTACCAGAGACTCCAGTTCAGCAACCTGCTCAGGAGGAAAATCCTCTCGATAACCGCCAACTTTTCCGCGGCGCACCTTAAAAGTACTGGGATCGTTTGCATTAACGAGTCTCATTCCACCTTGGCTAAAGGTGCCGCTGGTTTCTAGCTTTTGCAGGTTATCAAACGACCCCCATTCTACCGCCGCCTGCACTTCTTCTTCGCTAAACTGTTCTCCCATAAGCGAGAGTATTTTTTGCAGTGTCGGTACGGGGTCTGCGCGCAGTTCTTCGTATTTTATCAAGGCAGCGTTGTCCAACTCCTTGATATTGCGCGCCCAGGTATTCTGATAGTCAATCAAAAATGGCAGTCCAATATCCGAGTGTCGAACGAATTCCCACATCTTTACAGTGCGCCTATCGATGGGATGATCAATTGAGTGATTAATCAGTTCCTGCTTCGCTCGAGACTGTCTTTTAGTGAATTGGTGGTACCAGGACACGGCGATATCGATCGGGTTGCGTGCCAGAAACATCACAGGCTTGTGGCGCAGCGGATTGTCTGCCGCACCATAGGAAAGAAGCTTGCCAACTTCACCTTCATAACTGTAGCAACCGTTAGTAGCGGCCAGTCTGGGGATCGCGGGGATTTTACGAGCAAACTCATCCGTATTGATGAGTTTCGACTCTGGCAGCCCGTAGCGCAGCTGGTAAAGCCTGGAAATCATCACCTTCAGCCAGGTGTTCCCACTCTTCGGATGGCCGATAATAATTAGATTCGCGTTATTGGCCTTGGCCAGCTCCAGTGCGGCGAGATGTTTACGACGCAGTGCTACCCGAGTTTTGACTGGAAGCGGCTCAGTTGGGATGAGAATGAGCGCTTTCTTAACGCCGTCACTCAGTTTGAACATGTGAGCACACTCTCAAATAGGATGGTCCGCCAAACGGGCTGCAATTATGGAGCAAGCTACCCAAAATAACCAGACAGATGCGGCATGGGTTACAATGGTAGCGTCCGCACAGAAGGCACTCCCCACTTGATCATTGATCGTCACATCAGTCTGGAAATTTTGCGCCCCTTTATCATGGGTTTGGGGCTGCTGGTGCTGGTGTTTATTGGCTATTCCGCCGCCAAGCAGTTGACGGCATCGGCGGCGGGCCAACTACCCATGCTCACCGCTTTCAAGCTGGTCGGGCTCAATACGCTAGTCACGCTGGAAGTGCTCATGCCCACCGCATTTTTCTTTTCGGTGTTAGCGGCGATAGGCAAGTTGTATAAGGACTCGGAGATGAGCGCACTGTACGCAGCGGGCGTCAGTCGCGCGCGCATATTAGAGGCCGTGTTAAAACTGGCTCTGGTTATCGCACTGGTGACGGGCACCATATCCATACTGGGAAGACCCTGGGCATTTCGCACCAGCTATGATCTGGAGTCAAAAGCGATGGCTGCTTTTGACCTAAAAAAAATGGCGACGGGTGAATTCGTCAATATGAGCGGTAGTGACTACATTTTTATCGCAAACGATCTCGAACTAGACCGAGGCCGCCATAAAGGCGTCTTTCTTCAAAAGCGTTACGAGGATGCAGGGCGTACCGAAATTATTGTCGCCGAAGCAGCAGAGCTTCCCGTGCTCAATCCGGGACAGGCGATGCAGGCAGAGTTTTTTAACGGCTATAACTATTTGCTGGATCAGCGAAGAACGCAAGACATCACGCTCAAGTTTGAAAATCTGATTGTCCGCCTGGATAACCAGGAGGCTCAGGAAAAGTATCGGTTGAAAGCGGAAACTACACTGAACTTAGCGCAGTCGAAAGATCCAAAGGACGTGGCGGAATTTCAATGGCGAGTCACAACACCCATAGCCACCGTATTACTTGCGCTGATGGCTGTGCCCCTGGCGCGCTCCGCACCGCGTGAGTCCCGGTTTCGAAACACGGTGATTGCAGTCTCAATCTACGTTTGCGTATTCGCTCTCACCAGTGTGGTACGCATGGGCGTAGAGCAGGGGCACATTGGTGCCGTACCCGGACTCTGGGGTGCTTATGTTTTCCAAGTTCTGCTGCTGATTTTTCTTGTCACTCAACCCTGGATGAAAAGGCGTTGATACTTCAGCGTTACATTGCCATCAATCTAATTAAGGGTTGGCTACTCGTTCTGCTGGTTCTGGCTGCTATATTTGGCCTGCTTGGTTTTATCAGTGAACTCGAGCGCACCCGTTTTGGCTATGATGCAATGGCGGTAGCTCGCTACACCTTACGAACTCTCCCCGCCGAATTGGTCGGCCTTGCACCGGTTATTGCCCTACTAGGTAGCATCATCGCGTTGGCCAATCTCGATCGCTACAACGAGCTGACCGTTATCAGCTGCACCGGCTTCTCTCGCTCTAAATTGCTGACTGCCATCGCGCTTCCAACTCTAGCGTTCATGGGTTTTTTATGGATCTGCTTGGAATACATTACGCCGCCGTTACAGCAATCAGCCGAGGCAGAGAGGTACGCTTTACGCTTTCGCAATGAGGTGCGAATTCCCGATGGTGGTGTCTGGTCAAAAAGCGGAAACCGCTATATTCATCTTGGTAAGATGTTTGAAAACGGTGTGCCAGGTGACATCAATTTGTTCGAGTTTGACGATTCTGGGAGACTAACGCGCGCACTGCATGCAAAAACCGCTGAGGTAAGTCAGGATCGGACATGGTTGTTCAAACGCGTGCGAGAAAAGCGGCTGTTAAGGGATAAGCTCGTTACGCGTCATTTTCCCGAGCTGGAGATTACAAATTTGTGGTCGCCAGCCGAACTGCCCACACTCACGCTGGACAATGCAAGTATGCGTCTATCGGTGCTGGGCAACTACAGCCAGTACCGCGCCGAAACGGGTCAGCCCAACGAGAGATATCGCAGTACGTTCTGGCAGAAAGTGCTAATGCCGCTAACCGTCGGTGCGATGGTGTTACTGGCCACACCGATAAGCGCCAGCCTTGGCGCCAAGCGCAACAAGAGCTTTGGACTGGATATCGCGATAGGCGCGCTTGTTGGCATTCTGTTTTACCTGGGCACTCAGATCATTTTTGCGCTGGGCCAGCTCATGAGTCTGAACATTCCGCTGGTAGCACTGACTCCAACCTTACTGATCCTTGGCTGTGCGCTGCTATTGCTGCGCCGAATGCATTGGTGACCTGCACTTGAATATCGCCAAGCAAAAGCCAGCATCACACGCTCGACAGGTAGCCCTCTCATGGGCTTGATGCTCAACTTTTTTCGCGCCTACCCGGCCCAGACCGTTTTAATGTTGTTAGCCCTGCTTTTGTCTGGTATCGCCGAAGGTATTGGCCTGTCCGCCCTACTCCCTATGGTAAATATCGCTCTGGGAGCCGAAGCCACAACGGCCCTGGGGCCTTTCGTACCCGAGAGCGACAATGCTTTCGAGCAGGCGGTGCTCGACGCTCTTGCCAAGGTTGGTATCGCGCCCACCCTGGGAAACATGCTTCTCATTATGGTAGGAATGCTTGCGCTGAAAAGTGCGTTTCTGTTGGCGGCGCAGCGCCAGGTAGGCTATACCGCAGCTCAGGTGGGTACCGATCTGCGGCTGCAGATGCTGCGCGCTGTGCTGAAAAGCAAGTGGGAGTATTTCCTGCACCAACCTGTCGGTAAATTGACGAATGCTTTGGCAACAGAGGCTCAGCGATCTTCGACTGCTTTCGTCAATGGTGCCACCGCTATTACCTTTCTAATACAGGCACTCGTCTACGGCGGCGTCGCCTTCGCGATTTCTTGGCGAGCATCTCTCGCCGCTATTGGTGCAGGCGCTCTGGTGATCATTCTTTCGCATTTCCTTGTCAGATTAACGCGTAAAGCCGGTAAGCGGCAGACCAATCTGATGGCAACTTTGATGGCAAACCTCACCGATACGCTGCAATCCGTAAAGCCCGTCAAAGCCATGGCCAGAGAGCACCTCGCAGATCAGGTACTGGCACTAGACACCAATCGACTGAACAAGGCTTTGCGACGGCAGGTTATCTATGCAGCCATACTAGATTCCGCGCAAGAACTTATGTTCGCCAGCTTTATTTGCCTTGGTGTCTGGGTCGCCGTAGAAAAATTTTCGATGGACCTTGCTCTGGTGCTGGTGCTCGCCCTGGCATTGGGCCGCGCTTTCTCCTTCTTTGGCAAGGTGCAGAAACAATATCAAAAGCTCGCCCAGGGCGAGAGCGCTTATTGGTCGATTATGGCTTCTATCGACGCTGCCACTGCCGCCGAGGAAAGGTTAGGCGGTGGATCAGCGGCTACATTTGACAAGCAACTGCAGTTTCGCGATGTCGTATTTGCTTACGACGCACAGCATCCGGTTTTTAGTGGTCTAAATCTCGAGTTGCGAACCGGCGCACTAACCACACTGGTTGGCCCCTCAGGCTCAGGCAAAACAACGATCATCGATCTGGCTATAGGCTTACTGCAGCCCGACGAGGGCGCTGTGTTATTGGATGGAGTTCCCCTGTCGGATGTCGACATTAAGGCCTGGCGGAGGATGATTGGCTACGTACCGCAGGATACGCTGCTCCTGCATGATACGATTTTGCACAACGTCACTCTGGGCGACCCGCAGTTGACTGAGAATGACGCGAAAAATGCACTCGCCGCTGCAGGTGCACTCGATTTCGTCTCGTCATTGCCGCAGGGGCTCAAAACGGTAGTTGGCGAACGTGGCGGTAAACTCTCTGGTGGTCAGCGCCAGCGTATTGTTATCGCCAGAGCACTGATCAATCAGCCAAAGCTTCTCATTCTCGACGAGGCTACCAGCGCCTTGGATCGAGAGAGCGAGGAAGCGGTTCGCCAGAGCATGGAATCGCTGAAGGGTCAGCTCACCATTCTGGCCATTTCTCACAACCGGGCTTTGATTCAGGCCGCCGACTATGTGTATGAGATGCATGAAAGTGGTGCGCATCTGCTAGACGAAAGCAGCACCGCAGAATTAACGAAATAACGCTTTGACCCTAGACACGGCGCGCTGCATATCTGTTTCGGCCGGCACCATCGAGACACCCAGTTCCTCTTCCAACCAGAATGCTCGCCCAGCGTCCCGCAATTGCTGGTGTACCAGCGTAATATCTCTACTCAGGTGTTGCCAAAAAAACCGCATTAACCAGCGATACAGCGTTGCACCGAGCCGAAAATCGACAGGAATATCGCTCGCGCCACGCATACCACCTAAATCGAACATCTTTACCGGCTTACCCGTAGCGCAGGCCTCAGAAAGCATCGCAATGCTATCGCCGCTCACAATGATCTGATCGGCTACGGCGAGCATGCCAAAATAGGGGTTGCCTGGATCATTAGGCGCCCAACGGTAGAAGTACCTTGGCACATCAATCCCGCACTCTAACGCTGTAACCGCCTCGCCGTCTGTGCGAGAACTGGTCGAAACAAGTAGAGAGCCACCGCTTTGCCTTGCAATAGCTGAGGCCTGGTGGGCGAGACGCGATGCCGCAACAGGGCCAAACGTAAACGGTCCGCTGTTGCCGCCAACAATAATAGCAAAGCGCGGCGCTGGCAGTTGCTCAAAATTTTCCAACCACTGCTGACGCGCAGCGAGCAGCTTGTCATCCGTCACGCTGTGCAAGGTGAGCGTGTTGTTTAACACATTTGACCGCTGTTCGACTCGATACTGAGGTGTAGTGATGACCAGATCGAACCCGCGCAGAGGACCCCAGGGTCTTCCGACATGTACGTAGCGAGTTCGCCCTCCAGACTGTTCACGAATCCAACGACAGACCGGCTCATTGCGCACCCCGCAGGTCACGACAAGATCAGGCCAGGGCGGTTTTAGCAACGCTTTGGAGTCTTTAGTAATACCTCTGAGGCTACTGCGCCCCAACACATGGGGTGCGACAACGTTTTTCCGATAAGCCAGTGTTTTTGACTCGTAGTGCCATGGCAGCGCTTCAACCAGCGCGCGTACCTGGCTTTGCTCACCCGCCCGGTAGGCATCGATCAGCCAAACAGTGCGATCCTCACTCATTAAGGAATACAACTATCGTCAAAATATGAGCGGGATTGCACGGCGCAGAGGTCACACCGATTGAGTGCTGGCATTAGCACAGTTCCGTGGGTATAGTTCCAGCCTTCGGAATCTAGCGACTTCGCTTAGGTGACGCAAGAGCACTTATCACATGACCGACTATCAAGAATATCTGGATTTCTTATACACCGCGCTCGCATCCCAAAACAAAAAAAATATCGAGCTGACCGAGACCACACACCTGGTGGCTGACGTGGGGTTGAGCTCGCTGGAGGTTATGGAGTTCATCGAGAAGATTGAAGATCACTTCGATATCTCGATCCCCCTCAACATTCTTCCCGACGTCAATACGATTGGAGAACTGGCGCAAAAGGTACAGGAACTCAACCCCTGAGAACCGGTCTTAGTGCGCAGTAAATACACTACACTGTAAGCGAGTCTTGCCGCATTATTCGCAGTTAGAATCACCCGTCCGGGCAATCAGTAAGATCGCCAAGGAACAACAGGCAGGGTTGAAGCATGTTATTCGATAAATTTAAGACTATGGCCGCCTTTCAGGTAGAACTCGCTGAGAGGGGCGTCACTCCCTTTGGTGCCGTGACCGAAAAAATCCTCTCGCCCACTGAAGGCATCGTGGAGGGGCACAGGGTTATTTTGGCTGGCACCAATAACTACATGGGCATGTCATACGATCAACGCTGCATCGACGCGGCCCAGACGGCTGTCGCCGAGTGGGGTACTGGCACAACGGGGTCTCGACTCGCTAATGGGTCCTTTGCCGAGCATCAAGCGCTGGAATCAGAGATCGCCGAATTCTACGGCGTGAGCAACGCTATCATTTTTTCAACAGGGTACGCCGCCACAATGGGTATGTCTGCCACGCTCGCAGGTCCAGGTGACGTCATCCTACTGGATGCAGATAGCCATGCCAGTATTTATTCTGGCGTCACACTGAGCGGCGCAGAGATTATCCGCTACAAACACAACAATGCCGATGACTTGGCCAAACGGATGCGGCGTCTGGGTGAGCGAGCCAAGCAGACTCTCATCATTGCAGAGGGGATCTATTCAATGCTAGGTGACGTGGCACCGCTGAAGGAGATCGCTGCTGTCAAGCGCGAGTATGGCGGCTGCCTGATGGTTGACGAAGCGCACTCCATGGGTGTGCTCGGTGACACCGGGCGCGGTGCTGCCCAGGCCGCTGGTGTCGAAGCAGATGTGGATTTCACCGTAGGAACCTTCAGTAAAAGCCTGGGCACGATCGGCGGATTCTGCGTCAGCCCGCATGCAGAGTTGGAAGCGATTCGCTTCTGCATCAAGTCTTATATTTTCACCGCATCTTCCTCCCCTTCAGTGGTCGCGTCCACCAGGGAGTCGCTACGCATTATCAGACGTGAGCCGGAACGTCGGCAGCGAGTGTGGGAAAACGCCAATCGCCTCTACGAGGGACTCAAGGCCTTGGGTCTTCCGGTAGGTCCCACTGCAAGCCCGGTGGTGGCCGTTGAAATGGTGGATCGATCTCGCACCATCGACTGCTGGAAAGCGCTCATGGAAGCTGGAGTCTATGTCAACCTTGTGATTCCGCCGGCATCGCCATCAACGAATTTCCTACTGCGAAACAGCGTCAGCGCCGCTCATTCCCAGGAGCAGATCGATACGATAATAGGCGCATACGCAAGCTTGAAGGCAGCAGGGCTGTTCGAGCCTGCCGCTGCGGCCTGAGGCCACAGCGCTCAGCAGCACGCCTAGCATATGGAAAAGATTATTATCACCGGCAACGGACCGCTGCATGGAAAGGTGACTGCGGCGGGCGCTAAGAATGCTGCCCTGCCCATCATTGCGGCCTCATTGCTCAGTTGCGAACCGATGCGAATCAGCAATGTTCCCGCCGTACGCGATATCGATACGGCGTTGCAACTGCTGACACTGCTGGGTGCCCAGGTAGAGCGCGACGATACCAAGTTGACCATAGATAGCAGTAAGGTGAACTCGGTCTACGCGCCCTACGAGCTGGTGAAAACCATGCGCGGTGCCATTCTTATGTTGGGCCCGCTTTTGAGCCGCTTCGGTGAAGCCGATGTATCACTACCAGGCGGCTGCGCAATAGGCTCACGTCCTGTGAACGAACACATCAAAGGACTGCAAGCCCTGGGGGCTGAAATTCATATCGAGGCAGGCTACATCAAAGCAAAGGCGAAACGTCTGCAAGGCGCACACTTCACCTTTGATATTCCATCCGTAACGGCAACCGAAAACCTGCTCATGGCGGCCAGCCTTGCACAGGGCACGACAACACTGGAAAACTGCGCGCTTGAGCCCGAAGTCGGCGATCTCGCGCATCTGTTAATTAACATGGGTGCCCGCATCAGTGGCATTGGATCACCCGCTCTGACCATCGAGGGCGTAAGTGCATTATCGGGCGCAAGGCATCAAGTGCCGCCGGATCGCATCGAGACAGGCACCTTCCTGACCGCAGCTGCAGCAACACGCGGCAGTGTCCGCGTGGAGCGTACAGACCCAAGCTTTTTACAGCATGTACTTGGAAAACTCGAGCAGGCGGGCGCTAAAATCGATGCGGGACCGGACTGGATTCATCTGGACACAGAGGGTAAACGTTGCCAGGCAGTGCATATCAACACTGCACCCTATCCGGCGTTTCCAACAGACATGCAGGCGCAATTCATGGCTCTTAATGCCCTGGCCGCAGGCTCTGCCACAGTGGTTGAGAATATCTTCGAGAACCGCTTCATGCACGTTGCGGAATTGCAGCGTATGGGAGCGGACATTGAACTTCAGGGGCATACGGCGATTGTGCGGGGCCGCGAGCGTCTCCAGGGCGCGCCAGTGATGGCTACGGATTTACGCGCCTCGGCATCGCTGGTTATTGCGGGCCTGGCGGCAGAAGGGGAGACCAGTATCGATCGCGTCTATCATCTCGATCGAGGCTACGCCCATATTGACCGCAAACTGGCGGAGTTGGGAGCAAATATCCGCCGTGTAAAAGACTGACGTCATGCAGTACTTCGCTCAAATATCAGACCCACACCTCAGCTCGCTTGAAGGCGTCAGGCCCGCGCAGCTACTGAGCAAGCGCGCCCTGGGGTATCTTTCATGGAGCCATCGCAGGCGTCACGAACACCGCACGGAGGTGCTCGACGCATTGCAACGGGACCTGAAGCAGTTTGAGCTCGATCAGCTTCTTGTGACTGGCGATCTCACCCACGTGGGTTTGCCCGAGGAGTTTCGACAAGCGCTTTCCTGGCTACAGAGTCTAGGAAATCCAAAGAATATTGCCGTTATTGCCGGCAATCATGACGCCTCCGTTGCGACACCCTGGCAAGATACCTTTGCGCTCTGGCGGGAGTATATGGCGTCGGACCAGGGCACGTCGCAGGCAGAGACATTACAGGCGTTTTATCCCACGCTGCGCGAAAGGGGTAATATCGCTTTTATTGGTCTCAATACGGCCTGCCCAAAACCGCCGTTAATGGCAACCGGGACAGTCGGAGAAGCCCAACTCAGTAGACTGCCAGCCTTATTGGATAGGGCCCATGCCCGCGGCCAGTTCCGTGTGGTATATCTGCATCACTCACCCATGGTGGGTAAAGACAAGTGGCGCAAGCGCTTAACCGATGCTGAAGCGGTGCAATCGACTATCATGGCGCACGGTGCTGAGCTGGTACTCAATGGGCACGGTCATCGTAATCATTACGACGAGTTCTCTACTTGCCATGGTCAGGCCCCGCTGATCGCGATTCCCTCGGCATCATCTATGGGCCTACACGGTGGACAGGTCGCCAGTTATAACCACTACGGCGTGAATCCCACCGCCACCGGCTGGTATCTCAGCATAAATTCAAGGCAGTTTGATCCATCGCAGCAATGCTTTGTGCCCAGTCTGTCCCGCACCGTCGATTTGACGCGCAAGGTGCCGGCAAAAAGCGCTTAATCAGGCATTTTCTTCCGCTGCCTTGGCCAGCGAGCCCTCAACCAGCACCAAATCGGCAACAGAATCCACATCAATTGCGGCGTTTGCATACGGCAAAATAACCGCACGGATGCGCAAACCAAGCCGCTTGCTGAGCTTGGCCAGCGCTTCTTCCAGAGACAACAGACCGAGTCGGTAACGAATTACCGCCCACCACCCCAGCAGTCCGATTACGATGAGTGGTTTCTTGCGCTGCTGTTCAATGCGCCGCCAAAATCGCGCCGCCCTGCGCCCCTCGGGGGTAACAAAGGCAAACAAGTTGCAGCCACAGAACTCTCCGTCACTGAAGCGCAGTACCGTCTTCTTAATGCCGGGGTAGGCCTCCAGCACCAGCGCATGAGGCGCCAGGCCCACCGCGACGTCGACATTATCCACCAGACTCTGTCGGCCAAACGCATCGACAATTTCTGCCGTTAACAGGGGATGATCAGCGGTGGTTAACAGCACCGATTCTTCAGGGTCCAGACTCTGCATAGCCTGAAAAGCGCTGGTACTGGGGCTGACACCCGGCTCCGACCAAATCACTTCCTTTTCGGCAATCCACTGTGAGAGGGGTTCGTCTCTCGCCACCTCACTGGCTTCTGGCCCGGACATAACAATTTTGTTGACTACCCTTGAAGCGCGCAGCGCATTGAGGACACGACGTACCATAGGTATACCGTCCAAATCGATCATGGCTTTTGCGCCAACCTTGGAGTGGTTGATCAAGGAGTCTGCCTTGGTTCTGTCACCCGCTAGGACAATGGAGGTCATGCGGTATTGATCTGGGTTGAGCTGCATTGTTCTCGCTGCTGTTACTTATAGGTCTTTTTCGTACACGCGGTAGCGCTTATACGCCTCACCGCCGATGGTTTCAATGATATTTCTCATACCGTCGTTGTCTTCGAGAATCCAGCCCATTTCCACCTGGGTTACACCGCGGGCGTGCAATTCGTGGCGTACGGCATCAATGACCATAAACGCCAGCGTTGGACCGAGACGGGAATGCTGGTAGGTCTGTCTCACGCCCATTAGCGGTATACGCGCACTCCTGGGGTGACCCACTTTCAAGCGCCACAATAATTTCGCCCACCCGAATGGCAATAACTTGCCGTTCAAATCGCGAGCGGCTTCATTTAAATTGGGCAGTGCAACGATAAACGCAACCGGTTCGCCATCATACTCCGCAATTTGGATATATTCGTCAGGCATGACCAGGGTGAGGGTTTTTACAGTGTCCTCCCACTCCGCGGGCGCTAGTGGAACAAAGCTCCAGTTGTGTTGCCAGGCATCGTTGAATACGTCCAGCATAATTGCGGCGTCTTCTGCCAGCTGTTTGCGCCGCAGCGACCGCACGCGTACCCGATCAGAAACCCGGTTCGCCAAGCGCGTCATGACCTTCGGTGCATCAAAATTGGGCTTTATATGGTAGGCGAGAAGATCTTTGCTCGGCACAAAGCCCTGCTCTTCGATGCGCGATCCATAGTAAGGTAAAGCATGCCCCATTAGCACAAAAGGCGGGGTGGAAAAGCCATCGACTAGCAAACCCACCTCTTCATTGATATGCAGATTAATCGGACCTCTCACCCGGGTCATTCCCTCACGGGTAAGCCAATCCATTGCCGCCCCCAGCAAAGTACTAAACACGATGGGATTATCCTCAGATTCAAGCAGGCCGAAATAGCCTACGCCATCACCGTGCTGAGATAGATGGAGCTCGTCAATCTGCGCCGTAATGCGACCGACGACCATGCCATTTCGCCTCGCCATCCAGGCGCGGAAGCGGGCGTGCTCAAAAAAGTGGTTCTTGTGTGACAAACGCTCCTTTTGTTGAAAATCCAACGGAGCAATCCAAGCTGAATCCCCAGCGTATAAGTTCTTTGGCAGTGTTAAAAACTCGCGCCACTGAGCCGCCTCTGTCACCACTTCCAACGCAATGACATCATCCCCGGCCATGGCCCATCTGCCCCCTGTGAATTACCCTAAATTAGGAAGAAATGAAGTATACATAGCTATCCGGGACTTGAAAAATTTGTAGCGAAAACTCATGGAATAACATACACTTGCGCGTCTCGCCAGGATCCTCAGCAGCGAAGCCAAAAGGCATTAATACCCGCAGTTGATTGGTATTATTACCTATGAGCCAGAAGCTCGAAAATGCTAAAGTTGCGGCGTGTTTGGTGACCAGTCCAGGTCGCCATTAAGCAAGGGCCAAGGTTGATGACAAGAACACAACATCGGCCCTCACGATTCACTGTTTTATCGGTTTCAAGCCACGTCTCTCGGCCATTCGGAGAACGCGGCTGATAAGACGTTTTTACCGGCAGCAGCGGACAGGCTGCCCTAATTGAGGACATTCCATTGGCTTGTGCAGAACTCAATCCAACGCCGACAAGACACAACATCGCTTTTCGCGCTGCTGATTTTGCGACGCTGACCGATGCACTTGACTATGCAGCACAAGGTGAGACCGGGGCCAACTTTTACACTGGCCGCGGCAAACTCTATGCGTCTTTGAGCTATCGCGCGCTGCGACAAGAAGCTATCACGCTGGCCCATAAACTTCTCGGCTTGAGCCTTGAACCCGGAAGCCGGGTGGCACTGGTTGCAGAAACCACACCTGAGTTTTTGAAATTCTTTTACGCCAGCCAGTACGCCGGCTTGATCCCAGTTGCCCTGCCCGCGTCGATCAAAGTTGGCGCGCATCAGGCCTACGTCGCACAACTGCAGCGACTATTGGAGGCCAGTGATGCCTCTGTAGGCGTCGCCTCGGAGGGCTATTTGTCGTTTCTGCAAGAAGCGAGCGAAGGCCTGGGTATGCGTATGGTAGACACGCCGGAGGCCTTCCATGGCTTAGCCACCAGCGAACAGGAGCTGCCTCATGTAAGCCCCGGCGATATCTCTTATATCCAATATACCTCTGGCAGCACCCGCTTTCCCCGCGGCGTGGTGATCAAGCACGAGACCGCATTGGCTAATCTTCAGGGCATTATCGGTCCGGGCCTGAGAATGAACGGCGAGGACCGCATGATGTCGTGGCTGCCGTTCTACCACGATATGGGTCTGGTCGGTTTTATGCTTGTGCCCCTTTGCGCCCAGGTATCTATTGACTATCTCGATACCCGAGAATTCGCGATGCGGCCCCGTCAGTGGTTAGACCTTATGACCAAATCGCGGGCGACTATTTCCTTCGCGCCATCATTCGGTTACGACCTCTGCGCTCGACGAGTGCGCGAGGCCGACCTTGCAAACTACGACCTCAGCAGCTGGCGCGTTGCCGGTATCGGTGCCGAGATGATTCGCCCCGAAACGCTGGACTATTTCGCCGACCTGCTTGAGCCCTGTGGCTTCGATCGACGCGCGTTTTTGGCTTGCTATGGCATGGCTGAGTGCACCCTGGGTATCAGCTTTTCGCCCCTGTGGACTGGTTTCACCACCCACCATATCGACAGTGATCACCTATCTGATCACCACCGTGCCGTGCTGCTGGATGAGAGCGATCAGCGCGGACGCGGTCGGCATTTCGTCAACTGTGGTATTCCACTACCCGGGTTCGAGGTCGAGATCCGAGACGACGAGGAAAACGTGCTGGAAGACTGGCATAGCGGTGTCATACACCTGCGCGGGCCAAGCGTGATGTCTGGCTACTTCAACTTGCCAGAAGAGTCGCGTCATGCGCTGGACGAAGACGGCTGGTTGAACACCGGCGATATCGGTTATCTGGTGGACGGTGTCCTGACAATTACCGGGCGCAAGAAAGACCTGATCATTATCCATGGCCGCAACATCTGGCCTCAGGATCTGGAGCATATTGCCGAAAACGAGCCAGAAGTGCGCTCCGGTGACGCAGTGGCCTTTTCTATTCCGGATCACGAAGGTGAAGAAATGTGCGTGCTTCTGGTGCAATGTCGCATTACTGACCCCAAAAAGCGTCACAACCTGGTCCGTCGCCTGAGTGCGCTTATGCGCCTGGAAATGAGCTTGGATTGTTTCGTTGAGCTCGTTCCCCCTCGATCACTGCCGAAAACCTCCTCAGGTAAGCTGTCTCGCGCCAAAGCGCGCCTAGACTTTATTGCCACTCATGAAGATGACAACCTGAATGCGGTCACCGAGGAGTTCCGCCTGAGGGTTGCATCAGCCTGATCACCCGCGACGGCCTGATCGCCGTCACCGGCGCCAGCGGATTTATCGGTTCCGCACTCTGCGCCAGGCTGCGCCAGCATGGCTATCACGTGCGTGCCCTGGTCCGAAGACCTGAGCAGTCACCGCAGCTCGCCGATTGGGGGGTGGAGGTATTGCAGGGAGACCTTGCAGACGAGCAGCAAGTCGCCAGTCTGATTGCAGATTCGCCGGCCATAATACACTGTGCTGGGGTGGTCAGAGGCCACTGCCAGCAAGACTTCGACCGCGTCAATGTCGATGGTACCCAACGGCTGCTCAAGGCCATCATTGCTGCGCCCAAATCGCCACGAGTCATACTGGTTTCCTCACTGGCCGCACGAGAGCCGGATCTGTCCTGGTATGCAGCGAGTAAAGCGGCGTCTGAGGCTGTGCTCAGAGCCCAGATGGGGATCCCTTGGCTCGTGATCCGGCCACCTGCCGTCTATGGCCCGGGCGACAG
Source organism: Pseudomonadota bacterium (assembly GCA_039178015.1). GTDB lineage: Bacteria > Pseudomonadota > Gammaproteobacteria > Pseudomonadales > Halieaceae > JARRPM01. The sequence goes on along the minus strand of JBCDFM010000030.1, from coordinate 9,430 downwards.
AGAAATGCTGGCTATCTTTCAGGCCATGGAGAAGGGTATCGCGCCCGTACCCGGTGACCTCGAGCAACGGACATCACTGATCCATGTCTCAGACCTGGTAGATGCAATAATCGCTTGCCTTGAGAGTGATATGGCGATCAACCAGGTGCTTAGTCTCTGCGATGACCGTGAAAACGGCTATAGCTGGCCCGAGATGGCGGCCATTGCCGGCGAGGTCTACGGTCGTAAAGTGCGTCTCTGGCAGGTCCCCTCCTGGCTATTGAACAGCATCGCTGTATTCAACTTACAGCTAGCCAGGCTGACAAACAGAGCACCCATGCTGACGCCGGCAAAGCTGCGGGAACTCCGTCACCCCGATTGGGTCGTAAGCAATCGATCGATCACTCAACTTACCGGCTGGTCACCCTCAATCGGACTGGAACAGGGCTTGATATCACTTAAGTAGACCCTGATGGCACATCGCGTCGGCTAGCCGACTGCCAGTACAGCCGCGGCGTGCCTTTATTCAGGTGCACACCGGCGCGGTTCAGGGCGATTTAAAGCGGCAATATGACCGTTAATTGCAGCCGGTTAGAGTAGCCCGTCTCGGCTATAATAACGGGTCCAAAACCGTGTATTTTCAATGAGGTAGACAAGGCCTTGGCTGAGTTTATTGTAGGCAATTCAATGCGCAAGCTGGCCCGGCAGTATCCACTGCTGCAGCGGGCGCTGTGGCGCCTGGATTTTCTGCTGGTCTCTGCCATCGCCTGGCTGGCCAGGCGTCTGCCCATTGATACAGCCTCTCGCTTTGGCAGTCGTATTGGCGCCTGGATAGGGCCCAGGATGAAGTCCAAAAGCGCTATCTACCGGGCAAACTTTCAAGTGGCGTTTCCCGAGAAAAGCGAGCAGGAGCTGGACGCATTGGTCAAGTCTGCCTGGTCTCAGGCTGGCCGCATTCTGGGTGAGTACCCCCACCTGGATAAAATACTCAGCGAGCCAGATCGGCTGCAGGTAGAGATTCGAGAACCGATCCCGGCATATACCGACCCAAGTCAGCCTGCTGTGATTGTTTCTGCCCATGTCAGCAACTGGGAGATCGCCTGCACTGCAATGGCCAAGCTCGGTATGCCCAACGCCAGCCTGTATTCGCCACCGACCAATCCCCTGCTAGATAAAATGCTGCTGGATTCCAGACAAGCACTGAACTGTCAGTTGCTGCCCCGAGACAACAGCGCTAGATCCCTGCTGCGCGCCCTTAAGGCGGGACGTAATGCAGGCATGGTAATGGACAGGCGAGTCGATGATGGCAAAGCGATTGAATTCTTTGGCCACGATAAACTCTCAACCATTTTGCCGGCAAAGTTGGCACTAAAACACGGTTGTGAAATGGTCCCAATTCAAATCGTACGCGTAAAAGATGCACGTTACCGAGCTATATTCCATCCACCTATTCGCCCACGCAATCCACAGGCGAGCGAGACAGATCAAGCCATCGATATGATCCAGCAACTGCACGGTTATTTTGAAGACTGGATCCGTGAACGCCCGGCCGACTGGTTTTGCACCAAACGCTTGTGGCCAAAAGCAACTGTGGCGAAAACACCGGAGGTAAGCGGCCGTGACGCCGAAATCGATTCCTATGCAGCCTGACAAACCGCACGAATCCATCCGCCTGTTTGAAAACGACTTGCTGGAGCGTTTGTCCCACGTGCATCCAATTACCCCACTTCTCATGTGGGGTCCCTTCGCCCTGTGGCTGCTTTGGCGCAGCTTTGCTGTGTATGATCTCGCGCTGCTGCCCGTTTTGGCCGTTGGTGTCGCAGGCGTGGTGACCTGGACACTCACTGAGTATCTTTTGCATCGTTTCTTGTTTCATTTTCCAGCTAAGAGTGCGCTGGGTAAGTGGCTGGTGTTTCTGTTTCACGGCAATCACCACGACGACCCCAAGGACAAGACAAGGCTAGTGATGCCGCCAGCGGGCTCTATACCCATTATGCTGGCGCTGTATCTCCTGTTTGGGTTGTTTATTCCGCAGCCCTGGATACAGCCGTTTTGCGCCTTCTTCATCATCGGGTACCTGGTGTACGACTATATTCACTACTCGACACACCATTTCCCAATGCGCAATCCGGTGGCGAAGTATTTGAAGCACTACCACCTCAAGCACCACTACAGCAAAGATGGCGGCCGATTTGGCGTCAGCTCTCCACTGTGGGACAAGGTATTCGGTACATTCCCCCAGCAGGGCTAAATTACCCGGTGCCACAGTTTTACTTCATTCCCAAGCGTCTGGCGCGAAAAGCGCCAGTGCTCACATCGATTGCACAATCGGTCGAAGCTTTCGGTTTTCGCTGCATTTTCAAGGCCATGCGCTTGTTGTCTATCAGCAACGCGCGCAACCTGGCCGCGTTCGTTTTCGGTGTGCTTGGCCCCTTTAGCGACAAGGCAAAAAAAGCCGAGACTAACCTGGCTATCGCCTTCCCCGACTCCACCGAGGAATGGCGCAAGCAAACCACCAAGAAGATATTCCGCTCCCTGGGTGAGTCCACTGCCGAACTCATAAAGCTAGAAGATATCTGGAATGAACGGGAGCAACTGATTGAGTTTGTCGTCGAGCCCGAGGCCAGAAAGCTCATGGAACAGAAACGGGCAGCGATTTACATTACCGCTCATATTGGCCCCTGGCAGGTAGCGCCTCTGATCACCAAGCATTTCGGCATCACTATAAATACCATGTATTCGCCGGAGTCTAATTCGGTCGTTGCCGAGCTGATGTTAGATCTGCGCAAATTCCTAGGAGAAAAGCTGATCGCGTCCGATGCCGGCCCCAGGCCCATGATCCGTGAATTGAATGCAGGCAACAGTATTAATATGGCTATGGATACCCGATTAGACTCCGGCAAGCTGGTGCCATTTTTCGATCGCGAAGCGCTGACAACCACCGTTCCAGCAGCTCTTGCCTTGAAAACGGATTCAGCACTGGTTGTGGCGCGCGCACAGAGGCTGCCCAAAGGCCGCTATCGCATTATCGTATATGACCCGCTGCAAAGTACTCATCCAGAAGCGCCGCAGAAAGAACAGGCACTTGAGCTCACTGCCCAGATCAATCGTCACTTTGAATCCTGGATCAGAGAATATCCTGATCAGTGGATATGTCTGAAACGACGCTGGCCCAAGGCTCATAAGCTCTAGGGCACAGCTGGAACCACGCGGTCACGCTCGAAAGCGATTCAGCAGTGCTACCCTAGGCGCTGGCCGACTGTTGTGGCGGTGGGCAGTGCTGTTTGGCCAGTGACGCGGCTTCGTCCCAGAACAGCTCGCCGATACAGTGTCGTTCCAGATAGGCGACCGTCTCCACCGGCAGGGTATCTTTGTAGCGTGTCAACACACTGTGGTCCACGCCCGTGCTCGCCGCGAAAGAAGAGTTGCTGCGACTGGCCTCCCCACCTTGAGTGAACTCCAGAACACGGCGAGAAAACTCAATACCCGCGAATTGACAGACCTTGCGCATACTGGATTCTGTATCTGTGACCAGGTCTTCGAAACGCAGTCGCAGCGCCGGTCCGAAATTGACATCAAACTCATCAATTTCTTGCCAATAACGATTCTGCCGCTGACAGAACCGGCGTAAATTCAGGGTGGGGTTGCGCACCAGTTTGGAGCTGAGATGAGCGCGCGGATCTCTCACTAAAAATATCCCACGGACATCATAGCTACGTGTCAGTAAGCGCCCAACGCGCGTTAAGTCATTGTTATTCGTCTGCAGGGCACAAAAAATCACGCGCAATCGCCGATCACCCGGAACGTGCCCCAGCGCGACCGCCAGTGCTTCTACGTGATTGCGTACCAGGCTGTCGAGGCTGCCGCGCTCGTGATGCTCACTGATATACCGATAGTAGGCGTCAAGATCGAGCGAGTCCTTAGTGCCAAACACTTCCGTGCCGTGACCGGCGTTTATACGCTCCAGATGTCCATCTTTTTGCAGTTCACGGAAAAACTGTGGAGCGCCCGTCTGAGAGCTGAGCAGCCCGCGTAGCCTTAGCAGCGGATGGCGAGATAGGTGGCGCACAAAATAATCTTCATCTGGCGGCAGCAAGAGCTGGGGATGATTATCCAACAGACCGCGCAATAGATGATTACCCCCTCTGGGTGGGGCCCCGAGTATCAGCAGCGGAGGTTTAGTGTACAGAGGCATGACTATGGGACAGCCGCCGACCAGGCCAGATCAAACGTGCTCTGTTGCGAGAGTTGACCATTGCTAGATTCCATCAGCGGTCCTGCCTTACTGCATCTTCTCATGGCTTCATTACGTTTGTCCGACAGCAGCAGACTTCCAAGCCTAGTACATTAAACGCTCTTTATCTGTGACTAATTCCTTACCCGTTACCAAACGGCGGAGTTTTTTCGCGGCCATGCGTACGGGGCGATGCTCCTCAAAGACGACGATAAACACCTTCCGATAGCGATCGTCTGGACAGTTAATTCGACGTACTCCATGCCAGGAGTTGCCTTTGCGACCGAAAATTAGGCTGCGGTTATCCTGCGTTTCGGCAGGATACTCCGCGACGAAGTCATCAAAACCCGGCGCACTATCAGCACTTATACGACCTGCGTCATCGAGAATAACGGTTTCTCCCCCCCAGGCAGTATCCCAATCCTCTTCGGTATTCAGATAGAAAATTTGCGATCCAATTTTCCCCTTGGAATCACAATGCGGGGAGACCTCCCCACCATGGGGGGTGAAGTGCCAGTGGAAACGAAATCGTACATGCGACACATTCAGCAGCTCACAGACAAAGTCCCGATAGACTTCACTGCGTAGCTCCTCAACAAGTGCCGCCCAAGGTTCAGATAGTGACATACCGTCTTCGAAATCAAGCACGTAGCGATCGTGACTGGCTTGACCGTGCTTGCGCTGCTTACCGAAAAAAGCGCGAAACTCAGAGATATCAGGCAGTGTCGCCAGCAATCTCGGGTAGTGCTCCGGGCGAATGAAGTACTGCGGGTTGACCCAGGGAAACGGCTGGCGCGAGCGAAAAGCGGCGCTATCGAGATCCGCGATGACCTCCCTGTTCAAGATTGTTGAGTTGGAATTTTCCATAGTTAGCTGTGTCCGGTAACCCGTTAATTATACGACTGCCGCCACACCCTAGACAGTGACATATTGCAGCCCTGCGATGCGTCAATCCTCGTCCTGCGGTACACTCGGCGGTCGCGCGTTCGGAGAGTCCATGCGGTGAAGCTATCTACTTTTGGCAGCAAATTTGCCGGCGAGTTCGGCATCGTGCAGCTCATGGACGATCTAGGCAACGCGATCGCTGAAAACCCCGATGCGGTTTTAATGGGCGGCGGTAATCCGGCTCGACTGCCCGCGATGGAGGCCGTTTTTCAACGCGGCCTGCAAACACTCATCGATGACGTGGACAAACGCCATGAGCTGTTGGGCGTGTACCAGTCACCCCAGGGCAGTCGCAAGTTTCGCGAACAACTGGCCCAACTTCTCAATCGGCAGTATCAGTGGGGGCTCTCGCCCGAAAACATCGCTATCAGCAATGGCAGTCAATCGGCATTTTTCGTGCTCCTGAATATGTTTGCAGGTGCAATGCCAGATACGAGCCACCGCAGCATCCATCTGCCTCTGGCACCCGAGTACATGGGCTATGATCATATTGGCCTTAATCCAGGGTTTTTCACGGCTACTGAGCCCAGCATCGAGCTACTGGGCGATCATATGTTCAAATATCATGTCGACTTTTCTCATCTCGAGGCAGTTCAAAACATTGGTGCGCTCTGTGTCTCGAGACCAACCAACCCCACCGGCAACGTTCTCACCGACGAAGAAATGGACCATCTTGAGCATATCGCTCTAAAACGGAATATTCCGCTAATTGTCGACGGGGCTTACGGAATGCCGTTTCCGAATATTGTGTTCACTGAAGCCAGACCGACATGGAACGACAATATCGTTCTCATGCTCAGCCTATCCAAGCTTGGTCTGCCAGGCGCGCGAACCGGAATCGTGATCGCCAGAGAGGACATCATCCAGGCGTTCACCAACGCCAATACAGTAGTGAGTTTGGCCTGCGGTGCGCTCGGGCCAGCGCTGGTCGGGCCGCTGTTTGAAAAAGATGAAATTTTGTCACTCAGTAAGGAGGTGATCAGGCCTTTCTACCTGGAACGCTCACGCCAGACCGTCACCTGGTTCCAGCAAGCGCTGGGCGATTTGCCCTATCATATCCATAAACCCGAGGGTGCCATTTTTCTATGGCTGTGGTTTAAGGGGTTGCCTATCACCAGTGACACGCTTTATCAGCGCATTAAGCAGCGTGGCGTACTGGTGGTACCCGGTCACGGGTTTTTCCTGGGGATTGACAGTAATTGGCCCCATCGTCACGAATGCTTGCGAGTTTCCTATGCTCAGGATGCCGCAGCGGTCAAACGCGGCGTTGCTATCATTGCCGAGGAAGTGGCGAGGGCGTATGAGCAGCAATAACGCAATATCGAGCATTGCAGACTAAATCTAGCGAGGAGCACACATGAAAAGCAATAAGGCCCTACTCTTTCTGATACCCGTGATTATTATCGTCGCGCTGGTACTGGCCTTACCCCTCTTCATTGATAAGGACAACATTCTCGAACTCGCTGCGCAAACGATAAAACAGAAGACCGGGGCAACCCTGACGGTAGAAGGTCCGGTCGACCTTACCGTGTTTCCTCGAATTGGCGTGGATCTACAAGACGCCAGCCTGACCATGCCAGACGCTGACCAGCCCAACCTGGAGGTGGGCTCACTGGTACTGGATTTGCGCCTGCTTCCACTGTTGACGGGCAGGGTGGAACTGTCAGCACTGTACGTGGAAAAACTGGTCAGCCGCGTGCCAGCTGCGCCTGAACAGCCCGGGATCGACACGAGCGCGATGACTGATGCAGAGCTCGACGCGTACTACGCCAAACGCCGCGCAGCGCAAGTCGAAGCAGGGGCGGCAGCAACAGGTAGCGCCCTGGCTGTGCCATTGGCGTTGAATGTCAAAGTGCTCAACATCGGGGATTCTCGAATTGAACTGCTGTCAGAGGACGGTCTACCCGAGACTACCATCACAATAGAAACGCTGCTGGCTCGAGACCTGAATCTCAATGGCCAACCGATATTCCTGCAGGCCACTATTGAACTGCTGGGAGAACAAACGGTTGCCATTGGCTTAGACGGCGAGATGCGCTTCGACGAAGCAAGGCAGCTGTTGCTGATCGACACATTTGAAGTGGGTGTATCCGGTGCGACGCCCAATCCGATTACGCTCAGTAGCGAAGGTCAGCTCGATGTCAATCGGCAAATCGCAGAGCTGCAGCTCAAACTGTCAACGGGAGACAGTGAGGGCAAAGGTACGCTGCGCTACGCCCAATTCGAAAGCCCTATGATCGACGCTGATTTGCACTTCAATCAGCTAGACCCCGCCATGCTGGCGATCGCCGGACCAGAAGCTGCAGCCTCTGCAGACACAACAGTCAGTGGTGATGACCCCCTGCCGCTACAGGCACTGCGCGAAATCGATACCAAAGCAAGTCTGCGCGTGGATAAAGCCATCATCGGCGAGCACAGCATTGACGATGTTCGCGGTGACCTGCGCGCCTTAGACGGCGTCATAAAACTGCAGCCGCTTACCGCCACCGCCTATGGCGGTGCACTCTCTATGGAGGCCACATTTGATGGCAAACACAACACCGCGGTATTGGACACCACAGGTACATTGACTGATTTAGATATCGGCGAAGCACTATCTGTCAACCGGCCGCAACCGGCCGCAACGGGTAAAGCCAGCCTCAGCTGGACGCTCTCTGGTCGCGGGCGAACCTCCAACGAACTACTGGAAAACCTGACCGGCCCAATTCAGTTAACCACCGCCGATACGGTGCTACAGGCTATCGGTATCGAGGGTATGCTGTGTCGCGCGGTCGCCCTCACAAATCAGGAATCCCTCACAACCGCCTTTCCCAGCAATACCGCTTTTACCGATCTCAGCGCGACGATACAACTGGCCAATGGACAGGCGAAGTTGTCGCCACTGACGGCGAATCTAGCGCATGTCTCTTTATCGGGGAACGGCGATTACAACCTGCTTAGTCAGGACTTCGATGTCACGCTGAAGGCAAAGCTCTCTGCGGAATTAGAGACATTAGACAAAGCTTGTCGCGTCAGTAAACGTCTAACCGCCATTGATTGGCCGCTTGTCTGCCAAGGGAACGCAGAGGGCGAACCCGCAGGCTGGTGTAAGGTGGATACACAGTCCATCATCGAGGACATGGCTCGCGGCGAAGCCGGACGTCAGATCAAGGAGAAAGCTGGCAAACTGCTCGATAAATTATTCAACTAGATGGCACCGTGGAGGACATCGATGCGCGCTCGCAAGGGACTAATAAGGAGGTCTCAATAGAAGGCTATTGGCAGTTCCCAAATCTCGGTAGCGAGGTTTATTCATGTTGATTTTCGCGCTCGCTGAAATACAACCAGTCTAATTGAGCACCTTGTATCCGCGGCCACGCAGGCACCGCTTTACGACCTGAACCTCTTCCTGCTCACCCCGGCTAGCGCCCTTGGCGCCGCCGCCAACCGCGCCAACGCCCGCACCCTCGGCCGCATCACCCGTGATCGCCCCAATAAGGCCGCCGACAACAGCGCCGGAGGCAGCACCTTTGGCAACTTTCTTTCCAGTTTGAACTTCAGTGGCGTAAGCACGACATTCGGCCAGGTCGTCGTTGTAGCGGGACATATCCACGCCCTGCTTGTCGATAATGATCTCGTCGGTGGTGGTACACGCTGCCAGTAGCGCTGCTGCGATTAAGCTCAGGAAGTGCCTGCTCATGAATGCTTTGACCGTCTATGCGACACAAGTTCACCTGAGGCTAACATGACAACAGCTGTCCTGTCCTCGTCACAACAGGGGAGAAAGGTAAAGAAACGTTAAACTGGTTCGTCTCGTAGGTCGCAATATCCCAATTCCCTAAATGATCTCAGGCGGAAGAGCTGGTCCACTTTTTACCAATCCGCCCGGTTCCTTCAGCCGCTGGAATAGCGCTTCCTGCCCGCTGCTAACTGACACAAGCGATCATCAGCTTTTTGACTTGAAATACAACAACTTAGATTTGCAACATTGCCAACTTCCAGGGCAGCAAAAACACATACCGTGGGCAACATACCAACACTATCGATGACCCATTCCACCGGCTATTTGACCTTGTAATCGCGTTCAATAAGAGCGCACAACCCGCTATAGTTAGCCACGCGACTCACAGCGTCGCAGCGACTTTCTTTTTCCTCCAGTACAAGCGGACCAATTTATGCCTTATAACACTCTACGCTACGAAGTAGCCGACAACATTCTAACGCTTACGCTCAATCGCCCCGATCACTTGAACTCCTTCACCGTCGAAATGGCAAACGAATTGATCGATGCCT
>JBCDFM010000029.1:0-25477 GCA_039178015.1 Pseudomonadota bacterium | reverse complement strand
CTCAAAGGCCGCTAGACCCGCTAATGCCTCGTCGGTTTGTCCACCCACCTCATTAATGATTGATGGGAACTTGCGTATGCCGGCCATATATTCGCGGCTGGGGAAGGGCGCGTCGTAAGCGGCTTCCTCCGCCTCGGACAGCGGGAACCAGGTCAGGGCCTCAAGTACTTCAGAAGCGGTGAAGCTTTCCGCCTTCATGGCATATTCCATCCAGCCACCGAAAAAGTTTTCCTCAGGCTGGGATGCCAGTGTGTCGCAACCATCGTAATAAGGTTCCTGTTGATCCGGGAAAAGATCAAAGAGGGACGGCAGGTCCAGTATCTCGTTCGGATTTTGTACGACGGGGAATACCTCTATGCCCGCGGGTATCGACGGCAGTGCACCATCGCCGACGGCAATACTTGCGAACCATTCAGGATTCAATCCCGCTACGCGCAATCCGATCAAGCTGCCCCAGTCCTGTACGAAGAGATTGATATCGGCGAGCCCGAGAGCACCTATAAACTGCTCCAGTCGATCGCTATGGCCGAGATAGGTATAGGCATCGATCTCGGTGGGTTTGTCCGAACGCCCGGTGCCAAGATGATCCATGGCAATAACCCGATAGCCTGCATTGGCGAGTACCGGGATCATCTTGCGATAAAGGTAAGACCAGCTCGGTTGGCCATGAAGCAGAAGTACAACCTCGCCATCGGCGGGACCATCTTCGATGTAAGCCTGCCGCAGGCCATCGACTTCGACGTACTCGCTCTCGTATGGGAAATCTACCAAATTATCAAAGCACGCATCTGGCGTGCGTACAAACTCGACGCCGGCGGCGGTCAGCATGCGCTCCGGCGTGGCGTCACAAGGGATAGATGCGCTGGTCACCTCATCGAGATTTGAATTGGATGTATTGGCGTCGTTGCCATTGCCACCCGAGCATGCCGCGAGCACTATGGGTAGAAACAACACGCAAAGTGTTTGTCTTATTGTGATCACGATGCTTACCTTAAATGTGTCTTGAGATCGGTCCTTGGAGCTTTGGACGCGGCTTATCGAGCGTTAATGCAAACACGCAATCGACGCGTCGTCAGCATGATGAGCACTGACAGTGCGCCAAAGGTGTAGATCCGGGTTTGAATGGTGTCGAGGCGCTCCAAAAGGATCGTATTCTCAGGATTTTTTGCGGCAAAGCACCAGAGGCTTCACGTCGCCGCTTGTCCTAGCCAACCTCGCACAGCCTTGACCTGAGTACGGGCCACGGGAACTTCGTCGTTCTCGCCTTCGATTAACAAGAAGTGGCGTCGACTACGATAGCGCAGGGCAATCACCTTGCTCATGTTGACGATGTAGCTTCTATGCACCCTAATAAACGGGCCAGCATCAAGATCAGCGCTCAAGTCCTCCAGCGTCTTATTTGAGATGAGCGTTTGTTGACGATGAATCTCGGCGCCCTGATCTGTGAGAAACAAGCGGCGGTATCTCCCGAGTGCGCCGACCATGAGTATGTGTTTGAATTCGACGATTCGGCTGGTGACACCATCATCAAACACCAGCTGCATGTTTTCAGTCGGATCACTAACGATACGCTCTTTTACCAGTGTTTCTTGACGTAGAATTTTCTCAATGCAGCGAGCGACCAGCGTTGGCCGCGCTGGTTTGAGCAGAAAATCGATGGCATTTGTGTCGAATGCTTTTAGCGCGAATTTATGGTGGGCAGTGAGGAAGACCAGGTGATAGGGTAGCTGCGCCGTTGACTCGGCAACCCCGAAGCCGTTCATCTCCGGCATATCGATATCGAGAAAAACGATGTCCGGTTTCTGGCTCTCGATAGCGCTAACGGTACTGGAGCCGTCACCGCACTCCGCGATCAATTCCAGCTCTGAAAATGAAGCGATGACACGCTTCAGCTCCTCTCTGGCAGCGGGCTCATCGTCTGCGATCAGCACTCGCCTCTTGCTATCAGACAACGACATGCTCCTGTAGTGGCAACTTGATGTTCAACTCGGCTCCGTCTTGGGTGACGCTAAAGGATAGCTTGTGACGCCCTGGGTAGTGCAGAGATAGGGTGTCGCGCAAGATACGAAAACCACCGCCTTCTTCGATAGAGACGGGTTCGCTGTGAGAGCCGTCATCGCTGACTAAGAAGGTAAGCTGATCTTCAGTTGTGTCCACCACGATGTCCAAGTGTACCGCTTGACTGGTCTGTGCAACGGCGTGTTTTATAACGTTCTCTACAATCGGTTGCAGCAGTAGGGCAGGTATTTGCTTGCTTCTGGCCTTATCGGCTACTTTCATAGAGTAGGAAAATCGATCGGGAAAGCGTTTTTCCTGTAGCTTCAGGTACAGATCCACCAGATGTAATTCTTCTTTAACGGTAATCTGGCTCTTTTCTGCAGCTATGATGCTCTGACGCAGCAGATCCGATAGATCGTAGACGATCTCCCTAGCGCTTTCCGGCCGACTTAAAATCTCGGATGCAAGCAGGTTTAGGGTATTGAACAAAAAGTGGGGATTACTTTGTGAACGGAGCAAATTGATTTGGGCTTGCCGCAGATTGAGGGTACTAGCGTGACTCTGCTCGCGATGCGCCAGCATCGTTGTCGTGACCACATAACTGATTATCTGAAAGCCAAATAGCGTTAGCGGAATAAATGCCACATTGGGAACGTCGGCAGGGACAGGGCGAGGTTCTGCGGGAGAAACCAGCATCGCCAGGCAACCAAACACAGCTAAGTGCAGTAGCAACTGGCTCCAGAGTCGGGTGCGTGCCAGCATCTTGGGGAAAGCGCGTTGCAGGAAGCCAATGACCAGGTAAGCAGCTAGGAAAACACCATATAGTCGAATGGCGACACGCAATAGCATATCAACATTGAGCGTCCCAAATTCCGACTGCACTGCGGCTATCAGCAGCAAATTAAAAGAAGGCCACAGAACGGTGAAGACCAGCCCTGTTAACGAAAACCACCGCTGGGCCGATCTGGTCGAATCGATCTGTATTTGGGATTCAAGCTCTCGACCGCCCATCAGGCGCGCCCGCACTCTCTGACTCAGGTAACTTGCTACCATAGCGGATGGGTGCTACAAAACAAGGCGGTTAACGCACCACTGGTACCCAGAATTGCACCACTTATGCGATGTCGCTGGCTGTTTGTATTGGCGGTCTCGCTTCTGGACTACCCTGGCTTAGTGCTTACTGTTTGAGCGGTGGGGCAGACTACGGCACGACACTGAGGGACTGTGATGTTGTCGGAGAGCGGAGAATGGGTGTCCATTAGCGAGTGAATGCGCGGTATGATCGCAGTGCCGTCCAAAAAATATAAGCGCATTCTGAGCTCAAACCACTATGACCGAAACCGACTCATCCCTATTTCCCATAACCATCTACGGCTCCAGCATTTCTTATTTTACGGGCAAGCTGGAAAATTATTGCAGGGTCCGTGGGATTCCTTATGAATTTATCGCGATGACTGATCGCAGAATTATCAGGCGAGAAACCGGTTCAACTCAAATGCCGGTAGTCAGACTTGCCGATGGACGCTGGCTGACAGATACCACAGCCATTGTTCAATGGTTGGAAGCAGACGAACCGGGAGATGGCCTCATCCCATCGGATCCTCTTCAGCGTTTTTTTTCTTTACTTCTAGAAGATTATGCGGATGAGTGGCTATGGCGCCCGGCCATGCACTTTCGTTGGTTCTATCCCAGTGGGGCGCGATTTGCCTCTGATCACCTCGGCCGCGAACTGGGGGCTTCCGTCAAGATTCCTTTGTGGGTTAAGCGCCAGATTTTGATCACACGTCAGCGCGGCGGGTATACGGTAGGTGACGGTATCACGCCGGATCAGGTGCCTGCGATAGAGGCGATTTTTTACAGGACTCTGTCTCAGCTGCAGTCCATATTCGAGACGCGACCCTTTCTGTTGGGGGATCGTCCCAGCCTCGCGGACATTGCATTTTCGGGTCCGTTCTTTCGTCACTTTGCGTTGGATCCTGTGCCTGCTGAAATCGTGCGCCAGCAGGCACCCGCTGTCTGGGAGTGGTCGGCACGCCTGTGGAATACGCGTATTACAGGCTGCTCCGGTGATCTTAAGTCCGGCATTCCGGGCGATTGGGGCCCAATCCTGGATGAGGTGGGTGGCCACTACCTGCCATATCTCTGTGCCAACGTCGACGCGGTGGTGGCCGGTACCAAGCGTTTCAACGTTAATGTGGGCGGTGTGCAATACACCGGTGCGCGCTTCTCTCGATATCGTGTTTGGTGCTTGCAGCGGCTGCGCGATCACTTTGAGGTATTGCCCCCCGCGGATCAGGAGGCCGCGCGTTCACTACTGGAAAAGCACAAATGTTGGAGCCCGTTGTGGCGCCAATCAGCGCTGCCGCTAAATGCAGAGTTTTGCTCTAGGCTGCCTTTTAGGGCCGACGCCAAAATGATTGACGCCTATGAAAACGATTGAGGGCCGTGGTCAGTATTTTCTGTGTCACAATGGGCTGTCAGTTAGCGATTGATATCTTCGGCCCTCTGGTATTGCATGATGTCGAAACGTGATGCGTAAGCAGTGCATTGCATAGATGACGCAATGTTATTCTGTGGAGTCTATTGAGCAACCGTTGGTTTGGATCAAGGGAATCATACTATGAGCCCTGTTAGGGTAGAAAAGCAGGATCGTATCTGCATCATTCACCTCTCACGTCCGGAGGTAAGAAATGCTGTGGATGGCGCGACCGCTAAGGCGCTGGCAACGGCATTTCATCAGTTTAATCAAGATGCTGACAGCGATGTCGCGGTATTTTATGGGGAGCATGGTACTTTCTGCGCGGGCGCTGATCTGAAGGCTGCATCAGCCGAAACCGGATCAAATCGACTATCGCCCGATGGTGATGGACCCATGGGGCCGTCGCGCATGCAGCTCGGTAAACCGGTGATAGCAGCCATCTCAGGACATGCAGTGGCCGGTGGTCTTGAACTCGCCTTGTGGTGCGATCTGCGAGTGGTAGAGCGAAGCGCGGTAATGGGTGTGTTTTGTCGCCGATGGGGGGTGCCGTTAGTAGACGGCGGCACCGTCAGGTTGCCGCGATTGATCGGCCATAGTCGCGCAATGGATCTGATTCTAACGGGTCGCGCCGTTGCTGCCGACGAGGCTTTACAGATGGGCCTTGCCAATCGCCTTGTTGATGACGGGCAAGCCTTACCCGAGGCGATTAAGTTGGCCGAGAGTTTGTGTGGGTTTCCTCAGCACTGCATGCGCTCGGACCGTCTCAGCGCTTGCGAGCAGTGGGGCATGTCAATCGATGAGGCGCTTGATAACGAGTTTCAGCGTGGTATGAGCGTGATTCAAAGCGGCGAGACGCTCGCGGGAGCGACACGTTTTGCAAAGGGTAAGGGACGCCATGGCGACTTTGGTGATATCTGACAGCGAGTATGCTTCAGATAGCGCCTAAAACGCTCTCTCACCAAGCGCGCTATGGGAGCCCACGCGAATTTCTTTACGCAGCAGGGCGGCGAGCTTCAGGCTATCATCTCGGTTGAGAAACTCTCCAATGGAGACCGATTCGCCCGTGCGTTGCAAAGAGAGTGCAGGACCGTCCCATGGGTGGCGTTCCGGCACGATGGCGAGCCCTGTACCCTGGCGCGGAAACTGCCAGCTTCTGCGAGGTAGATAAAAACCTTTGTCAATTCGCACGCTATCGTCGCTGAGTGTGATGACATGTCGATACTGCAGCTTCCAGTTGACGTAGTACAGTGCTGAGCCCAGTGATGCCAGTTCCAGCCCGGCAAAAGGCAGAATAGGCCATGCACCCATGAACGCGAAGCCAATGGCGAATGTCAGTGACGGAACGGATAGAGCAAGTAGGACCATCTGATTGTTGCGCCAGGTAGCCGAACAATTAGGCTTGACGATGATCATCAGCTGCGAGGTAGTGCGATCGGTTGTTACCAAGGTCTTTTCTCAGTCCCGATTATTGTTTTGCCATAGTTGCAGAATTTTAGTGAATTTTTTCGGAATCGCCTACTGTTGTGCTGAGGTATTGGCGAATCCTGTTTTTAAATGGGAGTTGGCCCATGAGTCATCCTATGTTAATTGAAGCCGATGAACTGCTTGAAGCACGCGATTTGACAATATTTGATTGTCGTTTTTCATTGTCGGATCCTGCGGCGGGGCAGGCCGCTTATGAGCAGGGCCATATTCCCGGGGCCCACTTTTTGGATCTGAATCACGATTTGGCAGGACCGGTTGCGAACCACGGCGGCCGCCACCCCCTGCCAGATCCCTCACAGTTTGCCGCATTATTGGCGCATTATGGCGTGAGCGAGCACTCCCAGGTCGTGGCGTATGATGCTTCGCGCCTGGCTGGCGCGGCCCGACTATGGTGGTTGATGCGCGCTTTGGGATATCGTCCACCGCGCCTGTTGAACGGCGGTTATGCTGCATTTCTGGCGGCAGGGGGCGAGCCACAGCAAACGGCAACTACCCAGCCTGGTGCGGCCCAGCCGGGTGCGGCCCAATCTCTGGACGCTGTTTTTTCTGGATACTGCGATATTGAAACGCTCAGAACACTGCAGGCAGGACGTGCGGTGCTCGTGGACTCCCGAGAGGAGCAGCGTTATCTCGGTTTACAGGAGCCAATAGACCCCATTGCAGGGCACATTCCTGGCGCCATCAATCGGCCCTGGATCAATGTCACAGATGAGCAGGGCAGGGTGCGCGATTCGGCTGCCCTGAGAGAACATTGGGGCGACGCGCTGGAGGCAGACTCACTTGTCGTTTACTGCGGTTCAGGCATAACGGCCTGTGTGAACTTGTTTTCTTTGGCCATGCTGGAACGTGAAGATGCCATTTTGTATGCCGGTAGCTGGAGCGATTGGTGCAGCCATTTACAGCGCTAATGGTATTGAGAAAAGCTAAAAATCCGGAGGGCATTCGCCTGTCAAGCGTTTGCCAGTAGTGGGATGTTCAAAAGACACTGCGCTAGCATGCAGCATGAGTCGCGCAGCCATCTCAAAGGCCTGCTCGTGTGCGTACATATCACATCCCAGAATGGGGTGCCCAACTTCCCTCATATGGATGCGCAACTGGTGGGAACGTCCGGTCACCGGCTTCAGCTCGACACAGGTACGATCGAGTTTTCGAGTGAGCACGCGAAACCGCGTAATTGCCTCCCTGCCACGCTCATGACAAATCATTTGCCTTGGTCGATTTTCCCAATCACTGGCTATCGGCAAATTGATTTCACCTTCCTCATCCGACATTTCACCGAAAACCACCGCGCGGTAGGTCTTATCCACTTTCCGCTGCTGAAATTGCCTGCTGATATGGGCGTGTGTCGGTTTGTTGAGTGGGATAATCATGATGCCGGAGGTATCTAAATCCAGACGGTGTACGATACTGGCGCTAGGGTAACGTTGCTGCAGTCGAGTTATGAGGCAGTCCTTATTCAATGGATGACGCCCGGGTATACTTAACAGCAAGTCAGGTTTGCGCACTAGCAGCAAATCGTCATCTTCGTAAAGAATACGAATGGCTTCTTGGCTGTGTGGCACCAGGTAGGGAGGCTTACTGTCCATCAATGCTATTGTCTTACCAACGATTATTCAGATGAGCGTATGGTCACGCCTGACGACTCAATTCTCAAGGCTGCCGTCTCTCGCATCATTCACAATGCAGATTTGCGAGAAACAGCGCTCCCGCGATCACCGGCTATCCGTCTCCTGCTGCTCGATGGTGATTATCCCCAGGGTGAACTCAGCAGCGACGAGATGCGCAGGATCATGGACAACCCTCTCTACTGGGTGTTCTGCTGGGCCTCTGGTCAGGTCCTCGCTGAGTTTCTATTGGCGGACCGGAACTGGGTCGCCGACAAGCGGGTGCTCGACTTTGGGTCTGGGTCAGGCGTGGTGGCCATCGCTGCAGCCATGGCCGGCGCTCGCGAGGTTATCGCTTGCGACTGCGATCCCATGGCTTTGGAGGCGACCCGTGTTAACGCCGCACGTAACGGTGTTCAACTGCAAACCGTACAAGATTTCCATGCTGTGCGCGGTCCCATCGATCTCATAATCGTCGCAGATGTGCTGTATGACAGAGCTAATCTGCACTGGCTGACCCTGTTTGCGCAACGTGCTGAGGTCGTATTGTTGGCTGATTCGCGCATTAAAGACTTTGACCATCCCGCTTATCGAGCAATAGCACGCGAATCAAGCTGCACCATGCCCGACCTCGATGAGTCAGCCCAATTCAGAGACGTGAGAATTTATTGCTCCGCCTGACCAGCCTGGTTGTGGATAGTCGCCCTGGCATTATTTTTGTACACTGTCGCCCGATTGCCCGATCTGAGAATAACGACAGATGAATGCCAACTACCTTGATTTTGAACAACCCATAGCCGATTTAGAGGTGAAAATCGAGGAGCTGCGTCTGGTCGGCACTGACAATGAAATCAACATCAGTGAAGAAATCGAAACGCTGCGTGACAAAAGCACCAAACTTACTGAGAAAATATATTCCAATCTGAGTCCCTGGGACATCGTGCGCGTGGCCAGGCATCCGCTACGGCCCTATACCATGGACTACATCCCGCTTATCTTTGAAGAGTTCGACGAATTGCACGGCGATCGCCACTTCGGTGATGACAAAGCCATCGTAGGTGGTGTCGCGCGCCTAGAAGGCCGCCCGATTATGGTTATCGGGCAGGAAAAAGGGCGATCAGTCAAAGACAAGGTGATGCGCAATTTTGGCATGCCAAAACCGGAGGGTTATCGGAAAGCGTTGCGCCTGATGGAAACCGCAGAGCGTTTTAAATTGCCTGTCATCACCTTTATCGACACTCCTGGTGCTTATCCGGGTATCGATTCGGAAGAACGAGGGATAAGCGAATCCATCGCGCGTAATCTCGCGGTGATGTCGCGCCTGGCGACCCCACTCATCTGCGTGGTGATAGGTGAGGGAAGTTCCGGTGGTGCTCTGGGAATTGGTGTGGGGGACCATCTGGTCATGCTCCAGTACGCTACTTACTTTGTCATTTCTCCGGAAGGTTGCGCGAACATTATCTGGAAAAGTACAGACAATGCGCCGGAAGCAGCGGCCGCAATGGGAGTCACCTCTTCGGTGCTCGAGGAACTTGGAATTGTGGATGCCACTATTCCGGAACCGCTGGGCGGTGCGCATCGCGACAGCGAACTGATGGCACAGCGCATCAAAACGCATGTAATTGAACAGCTTGGAAAGCTTGAAGAGCTGCCGCTTGAGGATTTGTTGGCCAAACGTTACAAGCGGCTTATGTCCTACGGTAGTTGATCTTTCTCACGCTGATGTAGTCTTGATAGCGCGCTAGCTGCGGCGACGACTTAAAATGTCCACCAGTGACCTAAAACCAGGTTATCTAGCTCATTCCCTGCATGCACTGATGGGCGCGCCCCACTGGTATGTTGGCTTCAGCGGTGGTTTAGACTCTACCGTGCTTCTGCATTTACTAAACCGCTACCGCCAAGAGCTGTCCAGTCCACCGCCGCTCAGTGCTATCCACATCAATCATGGACTGCAGCGATCAGCGGATGACTGGCAGCGGCACTGCGAGCAAGTCTGTTCCAATCTGGGGGTACCGCTGGTCTGCTTGCGAGCCAAGGTCAATGCGGGGTCCTATGGTATCGAAGCGGCGGCCAGAGAAGCCCGTTACCAGTTGTTTAACTCGCAGCTGCACCAAAATGAAGTGCTTATCCTGGCGCATCACGCAGATGATCAGGTAGAGACTTTTTTCTTGCGGCTGATGCGTGGCGCGGGTGTTCATGGGCTTGCAGCGATAGCGGAATCTCGTGAGCTTGGCTGTGGCCAGCTAGTCAGGCCCATGCTGAAGCTTACTCGAAAGCAGCTTGAACAATATGCCCTGGCGCAGGGTTTGCGATGGGTAGACGATCCGAGTAACAGCGATACCCGTTTCGATCGGAATTTTGTGCGAGCGCGGGTGCTGCCACTGCTGGCGGAGCGTTGGCCGGGGTATCGACAGACTATTGTGCGGGCCAGTGAGCACATGAAGAACGCCAGCGAGCAAGCGGCTGCCATTATCGAACCTGTACCCACGTTGAGCAGTAAGATGGGCGACCCTGGACTACCCCTGGCATTGCTCACAGAGGATGCAAAATTGGCTGCGGTGAGGGTGCGGCAATGGCTGTTGGATCGTGGGCTGCCGCCACCGGATCGGACCTCTCTGGATGAATTTTTAAGGCAGCTGGCGACATCGAAGGCGGGGTCCAAAAGCCGGCTGACCTGTAGCCGATACGTGCTACAAAGGTACCAGGATGGCGTCTATTTGCTGCCATCAACTCGATGGACAGCCGCTCCAAAACCGATAGCGCTGCGACCGGGTGACGTCATTGAGCTGCCTAGCGAGTTGGGTCGTTACCGCCTGGTGCCCACCACCTGCGCGGGTATACAACTGCAGGGCGAGGAGCGTGTCACCGTGCGCTGGCGACACGGTGGAGAACGCTGCCATCCTATCGGCAGGGCGAAGAGAACAAGCTTAAAGAAGCTACTGCAGGCAGCTGAAGTGCCCCCCTGGTGGCGAGACCGACTTCCCTTGCTATATCTAGACGATGAACTGCTGGCCGTGGCGGATTTGTGGCTGTGTCAGTCAAGACGCCTGACGGCAGGGGGCAAGCCGGGGTTGCTACGCTACAAACCACTTTGGGAGCGCGTGTAGGAGGTGGCGGGTGATTGAGGTGGCTTTGGGTTTCTGGTAGCCTGAGTTCCCATCTTGTCGCAGGACTCGCTCCCCACGAATAGTCTCCCCGCGGGAGTTGAGCACGCGTTTATTGTCTGGCAGCACGACGCAGTAAAAGGCTTGTATGACGCGATACGTCTTCGTCACGGGTGGTGTAGTTTCTTCGCTTGGTAAAGGGATTGCCGCCGCATCGTTGGCGTCGGTTCTAGAGGCCAGAGGGATACGGGTTACGCTGCTAAAACTCGATCCCTATATCAACGTAGATCCCGGCACAATGAGTCCTTTTCAGCATGGCGAGGTCTTCGTTACCGAAGATGGCGCTGAAACGGATCTAGACCTCGGCCACTACGAACGCTTCATCAGCACCAAAATGCGGCGTACCAATAACTTTACCACCGGGCGAGTCTACAACACGGTGTTGCGTAAAGAACGCAAGGGAGACTACCTTGGTGGTACGGTACAGGTGATTCCGCACATCACGGATGAGATCAAACGGCGAGTCATCCTGGGTGCGGAAGATGCCGAGGTCGCGATCGTAGAGATCGGTGGTACGGTCGGCGATATCGAGGGTCTCCCTTTTCTGGAAGCCGCGCGTCAGCTGAAGGTAGAGATGGGCTCCACCCGCGCCCTGCTGATGCACCTAACTTTAGTGCCCTATATCGCCACTGCCGGTGAAATAAAAACCAAACCCACACAGCACTCGGTGAAAGAGCTGAGATCGATTGGCCTGCAGCCAGACATCCTGCTCTGTCGCTGCGCTGTAGATATCGAAGAGAGCGCTCGAAAAAAGATCTCTCTGTTTACTAACGTAGAAGAACGCGCCGTTATCCCTTTGCTGGACGCAAACTCGATTTATCGGATTCCCGGTATGCTCCGAGACCATGATCTGGACGATTTTGTCGTCGAGCGATTCGGTATTGACTGCAGGCCCGAGGCCGATTTGTCGGACTGGGATGATGTTTTGGCGCGCGAATTCTCCGATACCAGTGGCCAGGTAAGAGTCGCCATGGTGGGCAAATACGTGGATCTCCCAGATGCCTATAAGTCTTTGAATGAGGCACTTAAGCATGCTGGCCTGCAAAATTTGGTCAAGGTGAAGGTCGAGTATATCGATGCCGAGGATATTGAGCGTCACGGCACGTCTCTGCTTGAGGGCGTGAATGCGGTATTGGTGCCAGGCGGCTTTGGCGATCGTGGCTTTGAGGGAAAGATCACAGCTGTACGCTACGCGAGAGAGAATAAGATTCCCTACCTGGGAATTTGCTTGGGCATGCACGTCGCACTGGTGGAATTTGCTCGCAATGTCTGTGGTCTGGTGGGCGCAAATTCTACCGAGATGGATAGCGCTACACCCCACCCCATCGTTGCTCTGATCACAGAGTGGATGACTTTAGACGGGAAAACTGAGTCACGTGATGAGAGCTCGGATAAGGGCGGCACCATGCGGCTGGGTGCCCAGCCCTGTTTACTCGATGCGGAGAGTAAGGTGGCTGCCATCTATCAACAAGATGAGGTGATGGAACGGCATCGTCACCGCTATGAAATTAACAATAACTATCTTGATCAGTTGCGGCAGGCGGGTATGGCCATAGTGGGCTGGTCTGCTGATCGCTCTCTGGTTGAAATGATTGAACTAACAGAGCATCCATGGTTCATCGCCTGCCAGTTTCACCCGGAATTCACTTCAGACCCGCGCATCGGTCATCCGCTTTTTACCAGCTATATCCGCGCCGCAATGGCCGATGCAGAGGGTACTGTATCCTAGTTAATATTGCTGCTATAGCTGAGGCAAGCCCATGACCGATCAAACCGTTACCTTAGGTGATATTCGATTCGATAATACCGCACCCTTCGTGCTCCTGGGTGGTGTCAATGTACTGGAGAGCCGTGATTTTGCACTAGCGGTGGCCCAGCACTATGCCCAAACTTGCGCGCGATTAGAGATCCCATATGTGTTCAAGGCGTCTTTCGACAAGGCCAATCGTTCATCGATCCACTCTTTTCGCGGACCTGGATTGGAGGAAGGGCTTTCAATTCTGGCTGAAGTGAAGGACAGCATAGGTGTTCCTGTGATTACCGATGTGCATTCACCGGAACAGGCAGCGCCAGTAGCCGAAGTGTGCGATATCTTGCAGCTGCCTGCGTTTCTTGCGCGCCAGACTGATCTGGTGCAGGCCATGGCGGCGACAGGAGCTGTCATCAACATCAAGAAACCGCAGTTTTTGAGCCCTTCGCAGATGGCGAATGTAGCGGAAAAGTTTGTCGAATGTGGCAACAGTCGGTTGTTACTCTGCGAACGCGGCAGCAATTTTGGTTACGATAATCTTGTTGTGGATATGCTGGGTTTTGGTGTTATGAAACAATATTGTGAAAACGCGCCGTTGATTTTTGATGTCACTCATGCCTTGCAGTGCCGTGACCCAGGTGGTTCCGCATCGGGCGGTCGTCGCGCCCAGGTAGCGGATCTTGCCCGATCCGGCATGGCGCAGGGTCTCGCGGGTCTGTTCCTGGAGGCACATCCAGATCCGGATCAAGCGCTTTGTGATGGCCCAAGCGCGCTGCCATTGGCCCAATTGGAACCTTTTCTACAACAGGTAAAAGCAGTAGATGAGTTGGTAAAATCGCTGCCGCCGCTGGAGATCGAATAATCTCGAAGAAATGACGTCTGCAATAGTCCGGGCGCGGAGTGAAATGGAGTACTAGATATGAGTAAGGTCAAGGATGTTCGGGGGTTTGAGGTACTGGATTCGCGCGGTAACCCCACCGTTATGGCAGAGGTGATGCTGGAATCTGGATTGGTAGGTTCAGCCTGCGCACCCTCTGGCGCGTCTACCGGCTCCCGCGAAGCGCTGGAGCTGCGCGATGGGGATAGTGGTCGCTATCTTGGTAAAGGAGTGATTCAGGCGGTATCGAATGTGAACGGTCCCATTCGGGATCTACTGATCGGGCGCGACGTTACGATTCAGCGTGAATTAGATTCGGTGATGATCGCAGCGGACGGAACGGAAAATAAAGGGGCTTTTGGTGCCAATGCGATACTTGCGGTATCGCTGGCCGCGGCCAAGGCTGCCGCTGGGGTGAAAGGATTGCCTTTGTACCAGCATATCGCGGAGTTGAACGGCAGTTCATCTCTGAGTATGCCGGTGCCAATGATGAACATTTTGAATGGCGGTGAGCATGCAGACAATAATGTCGATATCCAGGAGTTCATGATTCAACCAGTGGCAGCAGCCAGTTTCGCCGAGGCCTTGCGAGTGGGTTCGGAGATATTTCATCATCTCAAGAAAGTGCTTGCCGCCCGAGGGCTGAATACGGCGGTCGGCGATGAAGGTGGCTTTGCGCCCAATTTACCGTCCAATGAAGCCGCTTTGGAGGTGATTGCCGAAGCGGTTGCCGAGGCAGGATACGAGCTTGGGAAAGATGTGACCCTGGCCCTGGATTGTGCTGCTTCAGAGTTCTATGGTGATGGTGTTTACGACCTTGCTGGAGAGGGTAAGCAGTTTTCCAGCGAGGCGTTCGCGGACTATCTTGCAGCTCTGACAGATGATCACCCAATTATCTCCATTGAAGATGGCCTCGACGAATCTGACTGGGATGGATGGAAGGTACTGACTGACAAGCTGGGCGATACTATTCAACTAGTTGGGGACGATTTATTTGTTACCAATACACGTATCCTGCAAGAGGGAATCGACCGCGGTATTGCAAATTCCATACTGATAAAATTTAACCAAATAGGGAGTCTTTCCGAGACGCTGGATGCGATTACCCTGGCCAAAGCTGCGGGGTACACGGCGGTGATCTCTCACCGCTCTGGTGAGACCGAAGACACCACGATTGCGGATCTTGCAGTTGCAACCGCTGCCGGGCAAATAAAGACCGGATCTCTCTGTCGCTCCGATCGAGTAGCGAAATACAATCGATTGCTGCGTATTGAAGCGGAACTGGGCGACACAGCACCGTATCGCGGTATGGAAGAATTTTCTCGTAGGAGCTGAATTTGCGCTGGCTAATGCTCGGTTTAGTGTGTCTGCTGCTCGCATTGCAGTATCGTCTTTGGATTGCAGACGGCAGTCTGGCCGAGCTGCATCGGCTAGAGCGTGAAATAGAAGAACAATCGCGCATTAATGATCAGCTACTGGAGCGCAATGCCCGATTAGAAATGGAAGTCATGGACCTGAAGGAGGGTAATCAGGGTCTCGAACAGCGGGCCCGGGAACAGTTGGGTTTGATTCGAGAGGGCGAAACCTTTTACCAACTGGTGGAAGAGTCGCCCGGTCGTATGCCCGCGACTATCGCGCCGCGAACGTCTAATACCGCAGGTGCAGCGCTGCAGTGACCGATGCTCATCGGACTTGTCGTGCAGTGGTACCGGCGGCGGGCGTCGGGAGCCGCATGGGCTCCGCCACGCCCAAGCAATACCTGGAAATAGCAGGCAAGACGATTCTTGAGCACAGCATCAGCTCACTGCTAGGCAGCGGACGCATTGAGCAAATTGTTGTCGCTGTCGCCCCACAGGATGAGTACGCTGATAAGCTCACCGTACTTCGGGACGAACGGGTTGTTTGCGTACAAGGTGGTGAGCAACGCAGCGATTCTGTATTGGCTGCGCTGGATTTCCTACGCTCACACGGTGACCTCGAGGACTGGATACTGGTGCACGATGCGGCCAGGCCCTGTCTAGCCGAATCCGATCTCAACCGCTTGATCGAAACAGTCGTGGCCAGCGAGATTGGTGGCATATTAGCTGAACGCATGGCTGATACAGTGAAAATGGCAGCAGACGACAATCGGGTGTTGCGCACACTGGACCGCAACCGACTGTGGCGTGCGCAGACCCCTCAAATGTTTCGCCTGGGTCCGCTGTTCGCCGCTATTCAAAACGCCGGGAAACAGGGTGTCAGTATTACCGATGAAGCTTCCGCGATGGAACTGGCAGGCCATCCCGTGCAATTGGTGGAAGGGTCACCTGGCAATATGAAAGTGACGTTGCCCGCGCACATCTCTCTCGCAACTAGCTATTTACGCGAAGTTGGTGCTGCGCAATGAATGACCTTCGCTGGAGTGGCAGACGATGCGAATAGGGCATGGTTTCGATGTTCATCGTTTTGGTGCGGGAGACCATATAGTCTTGGGAGGGGTGCAAATCCCGCATACACATGGTCTGCTGGCCCACTCTGATGGTGATGTTTTGATTCACGCCGTTTGTGACGCACTGCTGGGAGCGCTTGGGCGAGGCGATATTGGCAAGCACTTTCCCGACAGCGATGCAGCAAACGAGAACATAGATAGCCGAATCCTGTTGCGACGGGTAGCGAGCATGCTGCACGAGGAAGGCTGGCGCCTGGCAAACCTCGATACCACCTTGATAGCGCAGCAGCCGCGTATGGCGTCTCATATTCATGCTATGCGTGAGAATATCGCCACTGATCTGGGTGCAGAGGTCGAGCAGGTTAATGTCAAGGCAACGACCACCGAGGGGCTGGGATTCGCGGGGCGACAGGAGGGCATAGCGGCACACGCGGTGGTGCTGCTGGTTCGGTGAGCGTCCCGCGTTGGCCTTCCGCCTGGGGTGCTACCGTTGGGCGAGCCCTTATTCGTGTCAAAGCCGAAGACTTTTGCGTAAGGGAAGAGCTTGGTTTTGAACCCAGCGGTACCGGTGAGCATGTGTTTCTGTTTTTGGAGAAACGCGGATTGGATACCCTGGAGCTTGTGCAGCGTCTGCGCAAACTAAGCGGCGTGTCGCAACGCGATATCGGCTACAGCGGTTTGAAAGACCGCAACGCCCTTACACAACAGTGGTTTAGTGTGGGCATGGCGAAGAGACCGGAGCCCGATTGGCAGGCGCTTGAGGACAGGGGAGATGTCAGCGTCCTACACTGTACCCGGCACAGTCGCAAGCTGCGCCGCGGAGTGCATCGCGGGAACCGCTTTAGGCTGACCCTGCGTTCGCTTGAGGGTGAACCGGATTGCTTGCAGCAACGTCTGCGAACCTTGCGAGCCAAGGGTGTACCGAATTACTTCGGACCCCAGCGCTTTGGTCGCCGTGGCGCGACATTGACGCAGGCCTTGTCCTGGGCGGAGGGGGAGACGCGTAGTCCCAATCGCGCAGCTCGGGGACGATATCTGTCTGCTATACGGGCGTTTCTGTTCAATACAGTGCTTGCAGCACGCGTGTCAGCGGATACCTGGGAGCGACCTATCGGTGGCGACATTTGCATGCTGGATGGTACCCGCAGTTTTTTTGTCTGTGATGACATTGACGATATGCTCGTCGCGCGAGCCGATAAAGGCGACGTTCATGTTGGGCTGCCTTTGTGGGGCGCAGGTGTCTCTGGATCTGAGCAAATTGCCAGCACCGCCGCGGCGAAACAGCTGGCGCGTCATGCTCACCTGTGTCTATTTTTGGAACGACAGGGTCTTGCTATGGACTGGCGTCCTGCGCGCATGTTGGCGGATGACTTTTGTTGGCAGTTTTGTGATCATGGTGTTCTGCGGTTAGATTTCTTCCTCGGTGCTGGTTCTTACGCCACTGCGCTGCTGGCGGAGGTCGTTCAGCATGAACAGGGGTGATACAGGGGACGAAACGGGGTGATCAAGGCGGTGAATACTGTCGATGTGAATGGTATTGGAATGACCTCCCAGCGAACTCGGGAACGTCTTATCCAGCGCCTGATGGAGCAGGGGATCGGCAATTTCTCAGTACTGGATGTGATACGTAGCACACCCAGGCATCTGTTCCTTGACGAGGCTATGGCGCATCGCGCGTACGAAGATGTCGCGTTGCCAATAGGGTATCAACAGACGCTGTCCCAACCCTACATCGTGGCCCGCATGACCGAGTTATTACTCGCAGCGGGTCCCCGCTCCAAAGTGCTGGAAATCGGCACAGGCTCTGGTTATCAAACTGCCATATTGGCGCAACTCATAGATGAGGTTTATAGCGTCGAGCGCATCAAGCCACTGCAGCAGAAAGCGCGTCAACGCATGCGCCAGTTAAAGTTGCGCAATGTGCATATGAACCATGCTGATGGCGGCCTTGGCTGGGCAGAGCGCGGCCCATTCGACGGCATCCTGGCTGCTGCTGCACCCGAGCGTATCCCGGACTGTTTGCTACAACAGCTGGATATGGGTGGTCGCCTTGTGATTCCCGTCGGTGGTGAAGAGCAACAGCTGCAGGTTGTGACGCGTACCACGGAAGGGTTCGAGACCGAGACGGTGGAAACGGTGAAGTTTGTACCGCTGCGTCCCGGCACGGTCAGGTAGCCGTCATGAACACAGTTGCGGTGTACGTGCGGGGTATGCTGATGGGCGCCGCGGATATCGTACCTGGCGTGTCCGGGGGCACAATAGCCTTTATCACCGGGATTTACGATAAGCTGTTAGCGAGTATTCGCGCATTTGATCTAAAGTGTTTGTCGTTGCTGCTCGCAGGCGATATCCGCGGCGTTTGGATGCACGTAAACGGTAGATTTTTACTCGCGCTGGTGCTGGGCATAGGCACCAGTATTCTCTCGCTTGCGCGCCTCATTTCCTGGACACTCGAGCAGCATCCAACACCGCTGTGGGCGTTTTTTTTCGGATTAATTCTTGCATCGGCTCTAGTTCTGCTAAAACAGGTCGAAGATTGGTCGGTCGGCTGTATTGCCAGTCTACTTGTCGGCACCGTGTTGGCCGCAGCGATAGCGTTATCGCCCTCGGTCAACCTGGATATTGGCCCGATCGGCATTTTTCTGTCAGGATTTCTGGCGATATGCGCAATGATCCTGCCAGGCATCTCGGGCAGCTTTATCCTCATTCTACTGGGTATGTACGGTGTTGTTTTGGAAGGGGTCACGTCATTCGATGTCCCGCTCATTGCTGTATTTTTGGCGGGTTGCGTAGCCGGTTTGCTGTGTTTTTCACGCTTGCTCCATTGGTTGTTGCTGCGCTTTCATCAAGCCACTATGGCAATGCTGACAGGCTTTTTAATCGGTTCTTTGTTAGTGGTGTGGCCTTGGAAGCACGTGCTGAAATGGGTGGCAGGAAGTCAGGGTCAGCTTAAGCCGGCACACCAGGTGCCCATCTCGCCCGGACAATTCCTGGCGCAAACCGGTCAGGAACCCGCGCTGCTTCTATGTCTGTCACTGATGCTTGTTGGCTTTGTACTCGTCTGGCTGATTGATCACTTTTGGGGGGCTGACACTCGCAAGTCGTCCACCCCTTAGCAGTAGGCGGCCACGGGTGATCCGAAAATGAACATAGTGACTCGCGTTAGCATCGTTTGGTTAGCAGTGCTGTTACTGGCAGCTTGCGGCAGCTATGGGCCGGCCCCGGTAGAGGACCGCCTTCGAGATTCGGGTGTTAAGGTGTATCAGGTCCAGAGCGGCGACACCCTGTATTCGATTGCCTTTCGTTATGGTTTAGATTATCGGCAGGTGGCGCAGGTCAACAGCATATCTAGTCCTTATTTGATCTATCCGGGTCAACACCTGTACCTGTGGGAGACGCCTGGAAATCCAATCGACGTTACACCACAGAAGAGTGCCGCGACTATCCATTCGGGATCACCCGGTTTGCCCGTGGATTATGCGCCGTCCGCAGTGGTAGTGACGGCTGTACCCGGCGTTGCCACGACGCCTATCAGTCAAGCCGGACGTCCGCCTTCGCCTGTGTACCAGGCTGGAGCCCAACCCGGGGCGCAGCAGGATCGATCTACGACGAATCAGGTCGCGACGGTGAGTGAACAGCCGCCGGTCGAGAAGAAACCGGCTGCGGAGGCTGACACGGTGGCTGCCATTGTCAGGCCGGCGCCCGTTACACCAACTAATACGGCGATTAAGCCGAGCAGAACCCCCACACCGGGTGCTCGTGTCCGCGCCTGGCGCTGGCCATCCCAGGGCAGTGTGACCCGGCGTTACTCCGCTGGCGTACACAAGGGTATAGACATCGGTGGTGTACGCGGCGACCCGATTTATGCCGTCGCAGACGGCACGGTTGTCTACGCGGGAACAGGTATCGTAGGTTTCGGAGAATTACTGATCGTTAAGCACAATGAGACGTATTTGAGCGCTTACGGCCATAATAGCCGCTTGCTGGTTAGTGAAGGCGATATTGTGGGCGCAGGACAGACTATCGCTGAGAAAGGTAGCACGGGTACAGATACGGTGAAGCTACATTTCGAGATTCGCAAAGAGGGCAAACCGGTTGACCCCCTGAAACTGTTGCCTGGCCGTTAAAACGTGGCCTGGTGATGCAACATAGGCCCCCAACCCGAACGGGTCAGACTGGCCCCGTAAATAGGCCGGCCAATGACTTGTAATTGTCATTATCTCTGAGTTAATCTGATCGACCCGGCGAGATTTCCCCGAATCTCGTAGTAAAAAAACAAAGAGGGTACATGTAGTGGATGCAACCCGTCCGAAACGGAGTTCAAAATCGGGTAACACGACAAATGGCGCGGCTTCTTCGGTAGGGGCGCCCGCAGAGCAGACACTTGCCAAGGTCACGGTCGAGGACAGGGACGAGTTGGCCGGCCCAACGATCACTGATCAAGTATCCAGTTCCCCCGACGAAGACGACACCGATCTATTCGATCAGGCAAAGGCGAGAACAGCTGGTCGGGTTGAAACATCGCTGGATGCCACACAACTCTATCTCAATGAAATAGGCTACTCATCGCTGCTGACGGCAGACGAAGAAAAGCACTATTCCCGACTTGCACTGCAGGGTGACGAGAGCGCCAGACGCAGAATGATAGAGAGCAATCTGCGTCTCGTCGTAAAGATTTCGCGCCGCTATATCAATCGCGGATTGACCCTGCTTGATCTAATCGAGGAGGGCAATCTTGGCCTGATCCGCGCAGTAGAGAAGTTCGATCCTGAGCGGGGTTTTCGATTCTCAACTTATGCAACCTGGTGGATCAGGCAAACCATTGAGCGCGGCATTATGAATCAAACCCGCACGATTCGGCTGCCGATTCATGTGGTCAAGGAGCTCAATGTTTACCTGCGTGCGGCTCGCGAGCTCACGCAAAAGCTTGATCACGAGCCAAGCGCGGAGGAAATTGCGGACATGCTGGACAAGCCCGCGGCAGATGTTAAACGCTTGCTCGGCTTGAATGAACGGGTAACCTCAATGGACACGCCGGTCGGCCCAGACTCCGATCGGTCAGTGGTGGATACCATTGCGGACACGCGAGAGTCCGACCCGTCCGCGCTGCTTCAGGATAGCGATATCAAGGAGAGCATTGGCGATTGGCTTGATGAACTGTCCGACAAGCAAAGAGAGGTGTTATCGCGTCGTTTTGGCCTCAGGGGCTACGAAAGCAGTACGCTGGAAGAGGTGGGCCGGGAGATAGGCCTTACGCGTGAGCGAGTCCGCCAGATTCAGGTAGAGGCTCTCAGGCGGCTGCGCAGCATTATGGAAAACAACGGCCTCAGCAGCGATTCCCTATTCAGTTGATCCGCCGCCTTGCACAGGTTGTGTTTTACAAGCCAGACTACGGCAATCATTACCGAGAAGCTGCCCTCACACTACTCTCATGAGTTGGTTTGAGGGCGCTGCCTTATGGCATGGCGCGGCCAAGCCGACCAAAGCAGGGCGTGATCCTGTTGTTTGGAAGAATAGTGTTGCGCAGAAAGCTGTACGGGTCTTCGCAAGCCGCGATTGTGACGTTGAGTGCTTCAGATCTTAGGTCTAGTCATATAATCAAGGTGGGGTCGTGGCACTAGTTACTGGCTTTACAGAGCTCCAGCCAGCGTTTGAGCGCGACCCCCTGAAATTTCTTCCGATGGGTGATGAGATATAGCGCTCTGCTAAAGTCGCGGTCCGGTACAGACAGAGGAACCAGCGATCCGCGCTGAAATTCCTCTAACAGACAGATGCGCGATAAACAGCCCACACCCAGCCCGGCCTCGACCGCATTTTTAATCGCTTCTGTGTGCTGTAGCTCCATGCGTATATCCAAATCTGTGACCAAACCGTGCATCGCCCGATCAAATGTTTGTCTCGTACCCGAGCCGCGCTCGCGCAATATCCAGGGCATAGAGAGCAACATCGCGTCAGATAAGCCCGGTTTCTTTGCCAGCGGGTGCCCTGTCGCAGCGAAAACGGTGAGCTCATCTATACGCCAGTGCGTGGTGTTTAGCTCCGGATGCTGAAACTCACCCTCAATCATGCCCATATCCAGCTCAAATCCGGCTACTCTCGCGGCAATCGTCTCCGTATTGGCAACATTCAGTGCCACGTCTGCGCCTGGATATCGATCGCGAAACTCCGCGATCATGGCGACGGCCAGATAGTTGCCGATCGTCATCGTCGCGCCCACTGTTAAACGCCCCATGGCCGTTTTATTGGCTAAGGCGGTCTCCAAAGACCTGGCCTGGGCCAGCAGATTCTCTGCTTGAGGCCTAAGTTGATGACCTAGTTCACTGAGCTGCAGACGTTTGCCCACACGGTCAAAGAGCTGAATACCGAATTGCTCCTCCAGTTCTTTCAGGGAGCCGCTGGCGGCGGATTGGGACATCGCCAATTCAGTTGCGGCGCGAGTAACATTTTCGTATTTCGCAGTGGCTAGAAAGACTTCTAGCTGTCGCAAGCTGTAGCGCATCGTAGCTCCTATATCAAATATTCCGATATATATTATCATATAAATCTGTTTTTACGATTATAGATTGTGGCGTATATTCCCTCACTTTAAGTAAGGAGAAATGCAAGTGGCTTCGATCATGCGAGAGCAGGTGACGTCGGTTCACCATTGGACAGATACCCTGTTTAGCTTTAAAACAACGCGAAATCAGAGCTTTCGATTCAAGAACGGGCACTTCACCATGATTGGCATTGAGGATGAAGGTAAACCGTTGATGCGAGCATACAGCCTGGCTAGTGCCAATTATGAAGATGAATTGGAGTTCTTCAGTATCAAAGTACCGGATGGACCGCTGACTTCGAAACTGCAGCTGATTGAGGTGGGTGATGAGTTGTTGGTCAATAGCAAGGCCACAGGTACGCTCATTCAGGATAACTTGCTGCCCGGTAAAAACCTTTATTTGATCGCTACCGGAACTGGTCTGGCACCTTTCTTAAGCATTATTCGGGATCCTGAAATTTACGAACACTACGATAAAATTGTGCTGACGCACGGCTGTCGTCGCATTGAGGAACTCGCCTATCGTGAGTTGATCACCGAGCATCTGCCGGCCCACGAGTATCTGGGTCAGGATGTGAGAGACAAGCTGATTTACTATCCAACTGTGACTCGAGAGCCGTTTCGCAATAATGGTCGCCTGACTGACTTACTGCGCAGCGGCAAGCTGCAAGCGGATATCGGTCTAGGGCCGATTGATCCAAGTACGGATCGTTTCATGATCTGCGGGAGTCCGACCATGCTGAAAGAGATTTGCGAGTTGTTGGACGGCCTGGGGTTGCACGAAGCCAGGCATGGCAAGGCTGCCGAGTACGTTATTGAACGCGCCTTCGTAGAAAGCTAAATCTGCAAGACAATCAGTACGTAGCCAGCCTTGCCAGACGAGCCAGGCCGTAAACGGGCGGATCGGGCAGAAACTCGACCTCCCCGTGGCGCACTTGACGTCACGCTGATGAGTGACATGGCTAGTCACGGCTATGCGAACGGTTGCGCGCTAAACAGCGGGATTGGGCTCTCGCCACATGAACCAGACGGGCGGCGCCCCGCGCGCAAACAGGCAGCGATCGATCACTTCGAAGCCATGCCCTTGATAGAAACGAATGTTCTCTCTTTTTGAGTTTTCCAGGTACGCGGGCATCTTTTCATTATCGCACTTGCGCAAGACATGCGATATCAACGTGCTGCCGACCCCCTGGCCCTGACATTCCGGCAAAGCACCAAGTAGAAACAGATAGTAGTGTGGTTGACGTGGCCGGAACTTGGCTGCCGCCATGCCAGCTCTAGCGCACCGATAAAATCCTCGAACACCTGTCACGCGGTAAAGGCGCAACAGGTTTGCAGGCGTTACTGGCCAATCCAACGCTCGATGTATCTGCAACCACGCCGCTGCACCGCGACCGCGTTCCTCAATATAGGTGAGCCCATCTTGCACAATAAAAGGCAGGGTTATATTGAAAAGCGTACGCCTAAAATCTGGGTGCTGAGATATCCACTGCATCAATGGGTCATCATGGAAAGCCCGATCGAGGATATCCACTGCGCGCTCCCAATCATTGTGCACGGCAATACAGGCGGTCAATCTTTAAGCCTCAGCCTATACGTTGGCAACGCATGCAACTCTAGCCAGTCCCTGCAACACTCAATAGATTTTGATATGGGACTGGATTGTTGGACATTCCGGCACTTCGATGGAGTATTTGTAGTCTCCCCTGGGAACGTCTTTACCCTTAACCGTACACCGTAGTTTGCCTTTTTTATTGCTCTTGAGACTGCATTCGTCACTGCCTTTGGTGACGAACGGATTGAGGCTGCCCTGGTCGAAAGCGATTGTGAACGACTGCTTGTTTTTGACCTCCCAGGTGACGTGTTTTTCTTGTCGGGTACAGACGCAGCCAACGTCTCTGCTGCAGTCGGCACGCCCCCTGGCTGCGTCATTGTTGCAGTTGTCGTGGTCGCCCTTGAACACAGCGGTCACTTTGCAATCTCCGCCTTCGGGTTTGGATACTTCGATCCAGACTTTCTGTTCGCGTGCTTCGGCAACTGCCGTTTGCGAGCTGATGCATATGACTCCCAGTAGTAGCAAGGAGGCGATATAAACAGTTTTCATAGGACTAATCATTGGCGTGTTCTCGTTTCGCGTTGTTGTTTTTGAAAGCTGCGGCTCGGTAGCCGCAGATCGAGTAACCCTCGGCTACTATATTAGCTTGCGATAGCCGATCTGAAAATCTATCGCTTTCACCGTGGAGCAACGCACACAGGTAAATTTCTCGCGATATCCAGCTGTGGCGGCTGGATGTGCTAATGTATTGCGCAGGTTGGCTGGCAGCACAGTGCGGGCGGCACCATTGCAGGAGAGGTAGCGCACTTTATGAAAGCATCACGAGAAGATCGTCTGGAGGCGCGCGTTGTAAAACGCGGCTCTCCAATAAAGCTACTGATTGCGCTGGCGATCATTGTCATCGTGGCTTACGGGGTGCTGCGCTATATTTATGACTCGCCACAGCTACCCACCGCAGAGCCACCGGTCGTTGAGCAAGATATGCCCGGCGAGCCCGAGTTGCCACCGGCGCAGGATATTCCGGTGCGAGTACAACCTGTACCCGAGCCGGTTGCCGATACCGATCCGAATCAACCTGTGCCGGTCCCACTGCCGGCTTTGGAAGACAGCGATATTCTGGTGCGAGAGACCTTTGAACTGGCAGGGCCATCGCAAAATCTGGATTCGCTGCTGCAATCTCAAAACCTGATACAGCAAAGTTCTGCTGTCATTGATGGACTCAGCCGTGGTTTGATTATCAGAAAAATGCTCGCCCTGGATCCGCCCTCTGGCGGGTTCGTGGTGGAGCAACAGGCAGACCAGACGTTCATGAGTCCCTCAGGCTACGCTCGCTATGATGCATACGCCCAGGCAATTGCCGCATTAGATAGCGAAGCGCTTATCGATGGTTTCCATTTGTTGCGACCCCTTTACGAACAGGCTTACGGTCAATTGGGATTACCCGCGGAAGACTTCGATAACGCCGTAATTCGGGTGCTTGACCGTATTCTAGCGACCCCTGAGATAGAAGCACCCATTGCGCTGACGCGGGAATCGGTTATGTACCAGTACGCAGACCCGCAGCTGGAATCACTGTCCGCCTTGCAAAAACAGCTCCTG
>JBCDFM010000028.1:0-25765 GCA_039178015.1 Pseudomonadota bacterium | reverse complement strand
TGATCAGCCGCTTCTGCTTGTACCCGTGTGGATATAAGGCCAACAACCTTGGACAGATATTCACGGGACATGTGAACTCGGCTAGGGGTTCACCGTGGTCGCCGTACTTCTGTACTACTGCCTTCGTAATGCTATTCATTTTCATGATTTTCTCCTTTCGGTTGAAAATCCGACGAATAGCATTCCCATCGGGACTACTACCCGACGGGTGAAGGTGAACGCACAAATGCGTTCGTGCTAGCTGTGCTAGCGACTAGTGCAGGCTGTGCCTGCGTGCAGTGCTACTGAAAGTAGCCACAAAGCCAATCCAGCTTATACGCTTTTTAAGAGGAGTGATACGTAAGGTTTTTTACGTGTTTTATCGAAAAAAAGGGACCAAAGGCCCCCTTAATCATCGCAACGTACATCGCGATATGACATTGATTAGCTCGCTAGCGATTGTGCAACGTTGATCTGCCTCGCTTGGTTGCCCCAGTGCCTATCCGCCAGTTCCTTGGGAACCAGGAAGATATAGACAAACGGCGTTGTCCATAGCTCGTCTGAGTACAAACGCGCAGCCACTTCAAAGCGGCATGATCGAGGTAACAGCGCTGAGTCAAACACCACTATCTTGGTGTCATCCCCAATGGCACTCGCCATCCTGGCAGCCTCGCTCACCAAATCGCTCTCACGATAGCCCACATCTTCCACTAACCTACGGGCCTTTATCGCCACTAGGGTATTCACTTTGAATTGACCTTCGTAAACGTCGTCGGCGCTAATCAATTTAGCAGCTTTCTCTATGCTATCCATTTGCCTCTCCTACTTTTCAGTTGATTGGCCGAATAGCAATCCCGTCGGGGCTGCTACCCGACGGGTTGTTGAACGCTAAGGCGCTCGTGCTGGCTGTGCCAGCGACTTGTGCAGGCTGTGCCTGCGTGCAGTGCTACTGAGAGTAGCCACGAAGCGAAACCAGCTTAACCCCTTTTTTTAAAGAGTAAAACGTAAGGTTTTTTACGCTCTTTTTCTGGCTGGACCCACTGGTTTAGGAAAGCTAGATCGATGTCTTGAACACGCTACACGGTCTCTCGAAGTGTTAACCAAAGCAAAAACGCGGCGCCGCCGTTGGCGGCGCAGGTTAATCAGCAAAAGCGTACCCCGAGCTGCGCGCAGCGCACGCTTTTTTTTAAAGATACTCCCTCTGGGTATTGTGGGAGCATAGCCCTCGTTTGGCCTTAGTCCAGACATCCCGCCTAGTCTCAGTCGCTCGCTACGCGCGCTCCCTGCGACCTGGGTGGTTCCCCCTGTCCGGACACACCCAAACCAAGCGCTTCTTACTCGTTCGTGCCTCTCTCGCGCTTGGGGTTTTTCAACCCCAGAGGGATGGGGGGTTAAAACCAACAACCAAAGACAACGAGGCACATACCATGACAGTACAAATCGATGCGACCTACAGCCCTGAAGATAACAAGCTGAGACTCTATGCCAGTGAACGGCTTGACGAAGCGCTGTATGCCCGAGTGAAAGCAGCGGGTTTCAAGTGGGCACCCAAACAGGACCTATTTGTAGCCCCTGGATGGTCTCCAGAGCGCGAAGACCTGTGTATTGAATTAGCCGGGGAGATAACAGCCGAGCAGACCACTGTAGCCGAGCGCGCCGAGGCAAAAGCAGCACGACTAGAAGCACTGGCCGGGAAACGGGAACGAGAAGCGTATGGGTATGTCGCAGCGGCAGAGCGCATTAGTGAGCGTTTTGCATTCGGTCAACCAATCCTGGTCGGCCATCACTCCGAGCGTAAAGCCCGTAAAGATCAAGAAAAAATGAATAACGCTATGTGTCGCTCTGTGGCGTGTTTTGAGGCTGTGGATTATTGGAACTATCGCGCTAGTGCAGTAGAACGCCACGCGAATCAAAAGACCTGTCGACGGACAACGCTCAATCGCATCAAAACGCTACTAGCGGATCTACGCACCTACCAGCGGCGAATCAATCACGGACAATTTGCGCTAGCCAGATGGCAGGATATTGCAGCGCTAGAGGATGAGAGACAGCGACACGAGCTCATAGACGGATTATCAGGCGCGTTTGCCCATGACGGCCACTTTGCACCGGAGTTACCAGTAGGTGATAAGCGCAAGAGCATGTGGTCGGCGCTACGTGATGGCGATGTCACGCCCGATGAAGCGTTACAGATAACGGTGGACTACTGGGTAAAGCGAAACCAAAGCCCGTATTACTTCCGTTGGGTTAGCCATTTGCTGAACCGGCTTGCCTACGAGCGGGCCGAGCTGGGCGAGGTCCCACGCTTCGAGGGGGCATTAACCCCCGTGATTATTCAGGGGTTTGCCAGAGCACACGGGGCAGATAAGCCAAAAGCCACGAAAACAGGCGACGGTTTTATGTTGGTGTCTAATTTACCGTTACCGGTGCACATAGGGGAGGGCACCGAGTTGACCTTATCTGATGCCGAGTGGCGCGATCTGATGCAGGGCCTAGGGTATGAGGTGATCATTACAGAGCGTGCCAAGAGCACGAAGCCGAGTTGCCCGCTGATTAATCCAACCCCAGAGCAAGCCGAAAAGCTCCAAGCGTTGTGGAATGCCGATGCAGCAAAGGGCAAATACGGTCGGCCAAACGGGGTCAGCACGGTCACGCAAGCCGTCTATTCGAGAAATTCCAAAGGCGACTATTCACCATTCAACACGATCAAGCTGGACCAGCACGGCCGCAGAATTTGGAGTAATCGCGATGCGACACCCGTATGTAGAGTACGTACAGGCGGCGGTCGTTCGTGTTTGCATCAGGCCGAAGCGGTGGTTGTGATTGAAGATAAGCCGCAAAAAGCGCTGCCTTTGGATCTCACTGCACTCTTGAGCGAAGCCCAAACGCAGGAGGCCAGCTAGGATGGATGCCTCAGTCTACAAACGACCCAACAAACCAAAGCGGGTTATAGTTAAAGACCGTTCCAGGAGCGCGCCTTGCGCGCTTCCTGAGTTACCCGAGCTTATTACGGTGGATAGCGCCACGGAATGCCATGTGACCCCGCCAGGCGTGGCCGATAGCATGGTGGACTACCTCATGGAGCCCAGCCGCTACAGTGGTGATGTGTTGACCCTCGAACCGCACGGCGGGACCGGTAACCTGGTGCAAGCGCTCTATAATGCAGACCAATCGCCTATCGAGCTGGTCATTATTGAGCGGTATTTGGGTTTGTGCCAGGCCATGCGCGAACGCTTTCCCGGTGAGCGATACAAGGGCGGTGTGGATCCGTTGCACGTCTGTTTCTTGGAATACGCAGAGACAGCGCAGCGCATGGTGACCTTTCCGCGCATTATCATGAATCCGCCGTTCAAACAGGCCAAGCGTCATGTGAATGCGGCCCTGTCCCTGTTAGGCAGGGGAGGGCATGACTTCCCGGCGTGTCTGGTTGCTCTGGTCCCGGTGACCTATCAGCACGATGAGGCCGAAACACTCGAGACCCTACCCAACGATACCTTCGCGTCTGCCAAGGTCTACACCAAGATCGTCCGCTTTCTTCGGTAATTGCCTCGCTTGCCGCCCCGTGTGGGCGGCCTTTTTATTGCCGGCGGCATAGTTATATCTATCTATGAAGGCCTACGTAGCGTATCGCGCAGGCTTGTGGGCGCGCCAGTTTATATTGCGTGTGTGAGCATTGCATTGCGCACTGGTTCGCGATAGCGAGCTCGGACAAGTGGGGTAACCAAGTATATTCTCACTTTAATTGAATCTGCCGCACGTTCCGTCTATAAAGGCCGCCAGCGTAGCTTTAGTAAACTTGACACCTCGACTCTCTCCTAAAGATAAATCAAAATCATGCTGCTCAAGGTAGTGGCCATATCTTACCGCTGCAGTAGTAGGCGAAAGGCCGTCTCGCTGTGATATAAAAGACATACGCCGAAAAGAATTCTCATATATTCGGTCTAAAACTATCTGTTCATCTAGAACAAACTGAACATCTCCATATCTATTATCTATCACCTGCGTGAAAGCCGCGCAGCTAGCAGCATCGTCGAGAGTTGGTTCAGGGTCATTCGCAACTGAAAAATTTGCAATTGTTACCATAGCGAAAACTAATACAGTATTTCTAAACATCAACAACCTCTTAAACTAGAACGCGGCGATTAAAGGCGGGCGCAAGCGAGTCCAGCCCTCGATTATCGCGGGCGATTCTACATTCGGCTTGTCTGCATGTGGGTCTGATTTTGTGTCGTAATGTCGCTATCTGAGAATGGACGTTCTCTTACGCCTTCTTTGATTTCTATGAACAATACGTATTAAACGCGAATTCTACTTCTATCGACCTATGTTTTTGGTGTACTCGGAGTAGCCACGATTTTTCGGAATAGAGCACGATACACTAGTAGCAGGGACATCCCCAGGGTAAGTGACGTTAGGAATGCAGCGCAACTAAACAATATAATGTACTTGTCCGCGTCCCAGGTTAGGCTCACGGTTGAGTATGTGCCGTCAGTCGTCAACGACAGCGCCAAGATCATGACAGCTCCCACTGGCAAAATCCCTGCGGTAAGGATAAAAGAGAGCTTCGGTCCCCAGCCGTCGTAGAGGGCTATCCAGGCCACTTGGGGTAGGTGTGCCGTGGCAGCTCGTTTTCTAAACTCTGATAAATGCATCAACAGGTACATCTGACTCGCGAGCAGAACCAATATGCCCCATGTCCGTATCGCCTCAGGCGGGAAAGATATACCTAAGACTTCGACTTTATCGCCTGATCGCTCTATTTCATTCTGCAGGACAGTGCGTAGATCATCTACATTTAGAGCTTTTAGGTTTGAGGCGTAAGCTGCTAGCTGAGGAAAGCTCTGAGCAAACGATCCCAATGGCGCTTCATACAACAAATCGGAAAACCTACTGCGCAGGTAGCTTTGCGGGTTAATCTTCAGTTCGTAGTAGGTGGACGGAGCGACTATCACGAGAACTCCATCTCCATTACTGTCTGTGCCAAAATCCTGCGCTTTCATGGCTCTCCATACATAGTGTGTGGCGTCCATCCCCATGACCAGTGGATTCATTATTGCTGCTACATCGTCTGCTGAATCGTCCGGGATCGGGCGCACATGCACATCGATCGGAAGGAAGCTATCGTCTGAGATCAACTCCGTGCTGTATTCTCCAAGCACTGTCTCATGAAACTCAGTCATCTCGGGCGACCCCGGCCCCCTTGAATACGCCGTATAGACACTTTCCGAAAATGACTTGAAAACAGCAACGGTTATAGCACCGTTGATCCTGTTCCAGAAGTCCTCGAAAGACTCAATTGACTCTTGATAGGGACCGCTCATGATACGCAAATGGGGATGTTCAGGGCCGCTAAGAAATAGAGGCGCATAAAGCTTTGATTCCAGAAGGTAACTTATATCGTCATCTTTGCTTCGGTTAATGGTGACCACAGGGCCGTTCCCAACCTCTTGGTCCGCAAAGCGTGAAGCGCTCCGATCGAGAGCAAGAGAAATTAACCACTCCTCGTCTACCCCTCCAACTTCTTTATCCGTTGATAATCGATGCCTAATCTTCTCTATAGTGTTCAGCTGACTCATGGCCAATCCAAGCTGAGTGTCCACCGCCAGCTGCGACGCCAGTGCAAGCCCAAGGCTTAGTGTCACGACCGCAAAATGGACTGCTCTTAAATGTTTTGCGTGATCAGCAAGCGTGTCATCATCTTTGCCCATGCTTTTACTTTTCCTACTCGGAAGACGAAGCGTGTGTCACCCATTTCAACACCCACCCGGTTAAAAGCATAGTATTTAAAACGACCAACAACCCGTACGCGAGTTTCATCGTAGGCCTGATCGTCCACAGCAATTAAATACATCTCCCTCTGGGTATGTCGGGATAGTAGCACTCGTTTGGCCTTAGTCCAGGCATCCCGCCAAATCTCAGTCCTTCGCTGCGCTCATTCCTTGCGATCCGGGTGGTTCCCCCTACCCGGACACAGCCAAGCCAAGCGCTGCTCACTCGATCGTCTCCTCTCTCGCTCGTTCTTGGGGTTTTTCAACCCCAGAGGGATGGGGTGACAACAACATCAAAAGCGAGGACCGAAACATGATCAAAATCAATCTGAAATGCCCGAGTTGTGGGTCAGACAACGTGTGGCGAGACGCGTTAGCCAGGTGGAGCTTTGAGTGTCAGGAATGGGTGTTGGACTGCACCTACGATGATATGGGCTGTAGTGACTGCCAGGATGAATTCAAAGAGTGTGCAGAAGAGACAGTTGAGGTCGGGAACGATCTCTACCCCGACAATCAGTCTTTTCCTCGCGTTCGGCTGGATGAAGCCGTGCGGAACCTAAACGCAGTACACGATGAGATCGCGGACTTCCGGGGCATCTGCGAGGCCAAGCAGCATACGGATACCGGAGTTCTGTGGGAATTAGTTAACGATATTGAACGCGCGTTGGGTCTGGTACTAACTTCATGGAGCAACGAAACCGCTGTCGCCAAGTGCAATAACACTGATGCGGAGGCCTCCGCATGAACAAGAGCATGCAAAAAGTGGTCGATACGATACAGGCGCACATGCAGGAAGGCGAGTTGATCTGGCACAACCCCTGCACGATTCAAACGCATTCAAACCTGATTACAGGCAAGCCGTACACCGGCATCAATGCCTTTGTGTTAGCGATGGTCGCTTGGGGGGAAGGGTATGAGAGCCCCTATTGGGCGACGTTTAGCCAAGTCAAAAAGGCGGGTGGCAAGCTGGATAATGCGAAGGGGAAGGGTATACCGATCCTCTTTTATAAAGAACTGCCGAGCGAGGATGATGACCGTGAACCGCGCTCCGTGGTCAGACACAGCTTTATTTTTAACCTGGATCATGTCACGGGGATCGATTTGGGTAGCGTGAATACCGATAGGGGAGGGCAGGCGACCATTGCCCACGATGCGGATGCGCTAGCCAGCGCCTACCTGGCGCGCGAAAATATACGCGTTTGTCACGGATCACCGGCATATGTGCCAGCACTCGATACCATTAGAATGCCGCACCTTGACGAGGTGACAAGCACCGACGAATTCTATAGCTGCTATTTCCATGAGCTCGCCCACTCAAGCGGCGCAGAGAAACGCCTTGGCCGATTCGATGCCAGCGCCGATCGCTTTGAGAGCAAAGCAGCCTACTCACAAGAAGAACTGGTTGCCGAAATAACAGCTGCGATGCTGTGCCACGACTGCGGTGTAGACAGTGAAGCCAGCATCAAAAACAGTGCGGCTTATGTGCAGGGCTGGACACGGTTTCTTCGCGATCAAAGCGAGGCATTTGTGACCGCCGTGTCACAGGCTTACCGGGCTCGCGCGTTCATCTGGCGAGGGTGATCGTACAATGCGTCGCGCTCGCAGTATATGTTTAAACAATAGTATAATTTTGGCATGTAGGGTAGTATATACGTTGTTTAAACGTAGAGAGATGGCCATGCGAACGAATATTCGAAAGTGGGGTAACTCGGCCGGAGCGATTATCCCCGCAGCAGCGCTCGCGCAAGCGGGCATTAAACTCGGTGATGCCGTGGAACTGGACGTGCGCAAGGGCGAAATCACGTTGAAACACCTCACACCAGAGTATTCCCTGGAACAGCTGCTTGACGCATCGCCCAGGGGTTCATTCGCCCTCGATGAGGAAGATCGAGAGTGGCTGGACGACGCCCCAGTCGGCGAAGAGGAGTCTTAGTGGCGAGATACACGCCCGAGCGTGGTGATATCGTCTGGACTAACTTCGACCCTTCGGCCGGTCATGAGCAGGCGAAACAGCGACCCGCTTTGGTCCTGTCGCCGAAGGTGTTTAACGCGAAGGTAAAGTTAGCGCTGGTAGCGCCCATTACCAGTCGGCAGCGCGGACACGGTTTTGAGGTGATGCTTGAAGGGACCAACACAAAAGGTGTTGTGCTGTGTGAGCAGGTGAAAACTATCGACTATATCGCGCGCGGCGTGAAACGGATTGAGAGCGCACCCTCTGAAACCATCGCGGATGTTTTGGCGAAAGTCAGACTGTTGGTGAGCTGATCTGATAGAGGCAGATATGAACAGAGGTACAGTGTTTATTGGTATGCTAATGGGCGTTGGCGCGGGCTTCTTGCTAGCGTTCATTATTGGCTATTCGGCCGTGGAGCGTAACCGGGCTTTTGCGAACGAGAACATGACGCTTTATTTCGCTGCAATGGATGATATCGCTGCGCTTGAAGATGCCTGCGGCGTGATCTGCGCTGATGTACCATCCACAAACCGGGCACTGTTTCGTCAGTATTATCCAGATAAGGACCGGGCTCGTGAGAACTAAAAGCGCTAAGAGGGTGACGGAAAAGAACTACCTGAGCACGATACGAGATCTGTATACCGAGTCGTGGTCCAAGTCAGCTGTCAACGTCGTGGTCTTTTATGGGGCCGGCCTTGTGTTGCAATTATTAGGGGTGGCAGTGGGTATTATCGCGCTCCCAACGCCGCTGATCCTCACGATCAATGCATTCGGCACCGCTGTGTTCATTGTTGCTTCCTGGTTGATTTACTGGCGATGGCCTAGAGATCATAGTCATGGTGACATCGAGAGAACGGACCATGATTGATCTGGCGCGAATACGTTCTGAAGACCCACTTCTCGCGGCGGGTGTGGTGCTCGTGATTGTATGCATCACTCCACGCCTGATGTTCGATACGTTCGCGGCCGCGCGCAAAGTTGGCGTGGTGTTATGGGAGGCACCCTGATGACGAAAGACAACATCCGCATCATCATGCGCCCGCTGGTGGCATGCACCAGTGTTGCCCTGATTCTC
Source organism: Pseudomonadota bacterium (assembly GCA_039178015.1). Classification (GTDB taxonomy): domain Bacteria; phylum Pseudomonadota; class Gammaproteobacteria; order Pseudomonadales; family Halieaceae; genus JARRPM01. The sequence goes on along the minus strand of JBCDFM010000028.1, from coordinate 16,989 downwards.
ATGCTGCTGGGCTTGGGCGGTTTCGGCGCTTGGGTTCTCGATGTGACCGGACACATTGAGCCAGGGGAGACTTTGGCAGACAAAATGGAGAATGGCATCGCGGGCATGGACCTGATGTACAACATTGCCTATGCGTGTATAGGCGCTGGGGCGCTCGCATCCCTTGGGGTGTTGCTCGCGGGTGTTATGAAGCGTGGTCATACTGAAACAGGGGAATCATGAGGACAGTAGTATGACTAAAGAGAGGCCAGACTGGGTCGAGGAGATGATGCAAGAGCAGGCATTTCTTCGTAAAGAGCTTGGGGTAACGGAAGCGGATTACCGCGATGCGGTCGAATCGCTGTTACAGCTGGCGGTCGGGGATACGGGCGGTAGTCGCGCAGCGGCGCAATTACTGTTGTCGTTGTACAACGGCAATCGGTTTCATATGGATATGACGGATCTGTGCGTGCTGGATCTCCAATATTTTCAACAAGCGCTGATTGCGATCAGGGGTAGGGTGGTGCTCAATCACGGGCCACATTCAATGATCACGAATGGCAGCGAGCGCTTCGAAGCCTTAGCAGATCAGTGGGCGCATTACAGTACGAAACAGCGATACGTCACTGGGCGTGGGTCCGAAGAAGAGGGATCATGATGACGCAAATCAACCTTTCAAACGATTTCTGGGAGTCTCGCATAGCGAATGCACTCCGACTGACTGCCCTCGCGGCGGGCGCAGTGCTCGTGATGGTATGCATCACATCAAACCTGATGTTCGAGACTATTGCGGCCGCAACGCTGCCCATCTGGCTGTTGAAAACGTCATTGGCGCTGGGTGTCGCCGCGTTCTGTTTGTCGTTGCTCGCGATTGTTCTTGCTGACTACATGTTCGGGCGCTTTTCAACCGGACTGCACATGCCCACCCTCAAGTCCAAGTCGGCAGTTCTATTGCTCGCCACTATGATGACCGGCGTGGCTCTCTCAGTAGCGTTTTTCATCCCGTTCTTGCTCGTTTCGCTAGACGCTAGTTTGTAATCTGAATTGGTAGGAGACTCACGGGTAACATGGTTGGTCGCTTTCTTTGGTTGGGTATGAAATTCTCCCTCTGTGCCCTAAACATCTCGTGCCTGGGCATGTTGTTGCTTGAGCAGGGCGACACCATGTCGACCTTCGAATACACACTGCGGTGTATTGCATGGGCGGTCCTAGCGGGTATCGCGATTTACTTTATGAGACCCAACTTCCGAGTGCTTGAAGTGATTGGAGTGCATTACCTGCAAGACCCTTATGACCACGACACACCAATCGATCCCGCTATAAAGGATAATAGCTTGCCCAAACTGCTCTTCGCGCTCATAGCGGTATTCGCGATTCCCGTGATCACACTGTTGATCGTGGCCAGGAACGGTCAGATATGACCCAGCTCGATACTCAAGCGTCTCGAAGGCGGGATATAAGTGGTGAACAGTGAGGTTATTTGGGTCGCTGTGAAGGGTGTGCAGGCGATCGTCGTCATTCTTTCTCTCTGGTTGCTCATCGTTGGCGATGCCACTGATACATCGGCTGTGGAGCATGCAGGTAGGCTTGCCGCTTGGGGCCTTGCGTCGTTTTTGCTGATACGCTTCGTCCACCGCAAAATCGATCATTTGGCCGATGCCTGGCGCCACGGTCTGGGCCTCGATACCGAGCCTGCAGACATCGTGAAGCGCGTATTGTGGGCGTTTTTGCCCGTTGCGATTATTGGTGCTTTAGCCTACTGAGACTCTACCCGGTGGGAATCTGATACCAGTTTTCCATTCTTCATGTAACAAAAGTTACAGCCTCAATTTTGTTACCGTCGACATCCCAGATAAATGCAGCAAAGTAACCAGGGCTATATTGAGGCCTGAAGCCAGGTTCACCAGCGTCAAGCGCTCCCGCTGCCAGAGCAGTTTCATGGAATTGCGTGACAGCTTCAGCTGAACCGCATCGAATGCATATGTGCATGCCGTTGTCCGGTTCTTTGCCACGATTCGGACGGTGGTTTAGCCAAAATTCGGGATATTTTTTGCCGAAACCTATAGTACCGGGTTTCTCAATTAATTTTCTGTGACCCAATTTGGAAAGAACGATCTCATAGAACTCTCCTGCATTTGCTAGGTCTCTGACCCCTATAGATACGTGATCAATCATCAAACGCCCTCGCTCATGCCTCGACTACATGCATGCCATCGGTAGAGTTGACAGTATATTTGCATCAGATGATGTGCCAGACATTTATTCATTTGCGATAAGACTACGACCCAGCCTTACCAAGTAGAAACCTATTAAGCATCATCCTATGAACGCTCCGCTCCGGCTGAGTACAGAAGATAGCCACCGCCCTCCCTACCAGAAGTGCCAATGAAACCACTCAAGGAAACTAACGCAAAACTACCCGCCACAACCAGAAACCAAACGATACAAATTACTCCGATAGCAGCCAGAACAAAGCCAGTGGATCACCGCACTATCCAAAGTCACCTAACGCCATAAACAGCGTGCGGCGAAGTCCTTCGACTGCCTTGTATTGTTAGCACTTATATCGATCAACCCTATTTCAAACATTCTCGTTTTACCTCGTGATATGCTTGAGAAACTTCTCCTTGATAAGCAGTAAATTCGGCAACAACATTGCGAACCTCGGCTTTTAGGGACGACTGTTCCTCTTCTCCCTCTGGCTTTTTCCGAAGTAGAGTATTCAGCGACGCATAGTAGCGGGGGCCAGATTTAGGGCGTTCGCCAGCCCCAACAACAAGACAGGTAGCAAGTACTCGAATATAGTTTTCAAAACTCTCCTTTAGGCCTGTCTGTGGCACATCTGTGAAAGCACGACTAAAAGCCAAGGATTTCAGGGTGTTTACTGTTCCAGACTCGAATAACGCATTGCGATCTAATATCTCTACTAAGCCTAAATATTCCATGTTCGGATCACAAAGCATGGCATCTAATTGTTCAAATGTTGCCATATGCTCTGAGACTAGCTGAAAGAAAATAGCATTGAGAGGTTCAACTACTTGCTCGAAAAACTTTTCTCTGCCGCGCTTTCGCTCGCGCAACAGCTTTTCAGCAAGACTAGTCAGACGAGGGATTTTTGCGATCAATACTTCTATTGCTACCGAATTTCTCCTGAGTGCTAACGCCTCAAACACCGGCGCTGCTTTGCTGCGTCCGAGTGCTTTGACTTGTTAGATTTCATTGCCCTTCGCTATGTTTAGACACTCTTCCGCCACTCCCAGCACCAAAGAAATAGCCTACAATTACACCAAATACCCCAATAACTGCGTCTGGTGGAACGTCGGTAACCAGTGCAATGACGATTAGCGCGGGCACAATGATTACGAGCCCTGCGAATTGAAGTACATGCTCCGATAGCGGGCTATCAGGTCCCATGTTCTTCAGAATGTTGACGCCTGCGAAGACGATGAGTGCAGCAACACCAAGTGCTGATGTTGTCGTTGAAGAAAAAAGTGTTGTGAGAGCGTCTGTCATGTTCCTTCCTTAATGTTACATCTGAAATCTAACAGTACATTAGGCGGAATTTCGTTGAGACCGCAAAATTATCAAGAAATTTAACCATCCTTTTCAAGCTCTTTAGCCAATCTAATCAGTACTTTATAGGTCAGCCTTCGTGGGAACTCTTCCGGCAAAAAGAAGCCGTTGGTGTTCATAGGACCTCGCACGGGTCTTCTATGCATGCACTTGAGTTGTACATTACACTTTATAAACCAGATAGCTAGCCGAAAAGACTCGGTTAAACGAAGCCTGAGAAATTGCGTACTCAAGAGACCTAGAATCCGCACGTTCGATAGATTCTCGTCATAACTGCGTTTTTGTACAGCTAGGGTAACTGCAGGCGAGGATACGAGAACATTCCCATTATAAAGTGTCAGGTGATTGCGATAGACATCAGGCACTTAGGGTATGTGAACGGTAATTTACACCCGCTTAAATTCTGGAAGCCTTCTGACCACACCGAAAAGATGAATAACTCTTGGGCCGCTCGGCGAATCACTGATCCGCGCGCCGCTTCCGCAGATCTGCTCCATAATCGAGCATCGCCGCGATGACCTCGCTAACCCGTTTACGTTGCGTAGCAGCCCGTTTTGCAGAGAGGACATGCTGAGCTAACGACCGCTTTTTTCCAGCCGTTAGTTTGTTCCACGCGTCCTGCACCAACGGATCAGCTTCTAATGCTCGTGCTAGCGCGTCAGGGACTTCCACCCAGTTCTGGTCCGCGATACGAAATCTGAGCTCGACCGAGTCGCCCAATGACAAACCGTACTGCTTGATAATTCTCGGTGCCACGATGACATAGTAACGACCATCTCCGGTTGGCATCAAAGCATTATCTAAAGACATTTCACCGATCTCCCCGTCGATTCGTAGCCTTGGGTACTGCTTAAACGGCAACGTAGCTTGAAGTTCAGGCGGCAGAAACACCACTTTGTACCAGCGCTTCTTCACTTTTCCGACGCCGAATTCGCGTAGCGGGGCGGTAAAACTGTGGGTGTAAAACAGCATCACCATTCAGCGAGTGACGTGTCGCCCGGCGTAATCCTCCGAACGCTCAATGAAGCGCTTTAGCCCATCCAGGTCCTTGAGGTGCATTTCACGGGTCCATTTAACCACGCCTGCTAGTCGCAAAATCACATGAAAGGGGCGGGAGATGGTGTTGCGGAAGTGTAGGAGCACTTTAGTATCGCGCTCGCCCTCGGGAAGGATGTGAAAATCTAGTAACGGTACATGCGGCGGCCCCTTACTCGTCATCGTCAACCTGATAAACCGACAGGGTGCGATTTCGGAAACCGTTTGGTGCCCAAAGAGCTTTCCCTTTTTATCTATAAACTCCGTCGTCGCGCCGACCTCTCCATCAGTCCCAACCTGGCGGCACGCGGAGTCCGTTTCGGCCGGCCAGGCTGACCATTGCATCAAATCGCTCTGGAAACGTATCGCATCGTACACATCCTGTTGAGACCCACGGATTTTCACGGTTTCCACATATTCAATCACGTTGGGCGTGAGCGCGATCAGTAGCCCAACAAAAACAACAGCGGCCATGATAATTAGCGCGGTATTCATGCCATCACCTGTATTTAAATTGATGGTAAAGTATCTTGATAATCAAGCTAATTGTCAATAAGGCCCCGGGGCGTTATCCTCAAAGGATGGGTATGAATCGCGAAGAAGCACCAGATGACGGCTACGGCTTAGTCCTGGCATGTCGTCGACTACACAGCGTTATTGACGATATTGATGCACAAATCGCAGACGCCGTCGGCTTGACCAGAAACGAGCTACGATGCCTAAATATGCTCGAGGCAGAGCCCAAGCTTGCTAGAGACATAGCGGAGAAGACCGGGCTGACGACAGGTAGCGTCACCGCGATGCTGGATAGGTTGGAGCAGCGCTCATTCATAAAACGAAAACCGCACCCAGAAGACCGTAGAGCGATGCTGGTCGAGATCACACCCCAGGTGTTTAAACGGCTGGGGCAAATGTATCGCTTAATGGGTGACGCGGTTGTAAATCTGTCATTGAACTATGGGCCAAGGAAGACTCGAAGTGCAGCGGCAAACGTCAAAGATCTGTCTGTTGCACTTGAGGAAGTGCTGGATACTCTGCGGGAAAATGAGGCGTGATTGGCTTGCGGGATCTTATCTTTTTTGACATAGGCTTGTTTTCAGATTAGACGCGCCAGAGGCGTACATCTATACTTCTTTGGTCGTGATTTGTCATTTAACATAATAATGTATTAAATATTATTATCTATATAAATCAACAATTTAGTGCGCATAATGTATGTTATGTTACTACGCACACCCAGTACGTCTATGTAACTCCAGTGATTCTGCTTCGGATATGACAGCATTTAGCAGTATTTGCGCGCAGTATGCACACCGTGTAACTACTGATGAGCGTTGGATTGGGTGATTCTCTTCTAAGCTCGACTGCGACCAATTTCTAATGGAAAAAAAGGAAGAGACTTTGGTTAACTATTTTTCGTGTACCGACATTTGGGAAAAGTAGAACAGCCCCAAAACTCATTCCCTCTATTCTTACCTTTTCCTGCTCGTCGGCGCACAAGCTGACTTCCACATCGCGGGCAATCTGGGATCGCTGGAATAGCGGTGTGCCGATTAGTCGGGCGTGACGGCTGAACTTGCCTGACCATAGATTCGAGTTGTCCACCGTCGACCAGGTCGATTTGTTTGTCACCAGCGAAATGGTGTGCATCTTGCGTAAACAGGCCGGTGCAAACGATGCTCCCACCCGATGCCGCTTCGGCAGCCATAACGCCATAGAGCTCGCGAACAACGGACACACCAATTTTTTGTCGTTTCCAGTGCTTACACTGAACAAGATACACGTCTTGCCCCTTCCTGAGTCGGATATCCACGCCACCATCAGCGCCGCCGCGTGTATTTTCAACAACTGTGTACCCTTGACGCCGATAGGCCTCCGCAACGAGTTCCTCGAACTGCTTCCAAGATAAATCGCGTATGGTTTTGATACTCTTTTGTGCTTCCAGCTGTTTGCGTTTGCGCCAGGCGTTGAATGCGGCGATCGGTGCGGGGATAAGCAATAGAAGGGTGATAATTGGGGCCAGCTTGGGTAGTCCCGACTGAAAGCCGCGCAGCAGTGGCCGTTCAAGTTCAATGGATGGCAAGATAATGGCTAGGGCAGTGTATGCCAGTGTTGCCAAAATAACGGATACCCACCACGGTAGCAGTGTCAGCTCAAAAAGAATGTTGGAGTTTCGACGGGCCATGACGCCTATCTTCGCCTACATTGGAAATCGTTTGCAGCAAATAATGACCGATAACTGCCGTTAACCCAGTTTGTGTTGATAGGTGCGTTGCTACTGATACACTGCGGTGAGGCCCAAGTATCGTCACCCGAGATGATACGCCCCGATTCGGTGCATTATGGCTTGACACCAACGTATGGCATGCCGGCGGTTACGGCGTGTACAAATCTAGCGGTCAAGAAATATAACTACCCTGATGAAAACGACATCAACAGTCCTAGCACTAATCAAGCTGCCATCGAATAGGTAGCCTTTCAATAATGACGAAAGAATGGACGTTTTCAGTAGAGCAGCATGTCGATTTTATGAGAGGGTATCTCGATGCCGTCGGCAGGGTGTGTACCACAGCAGACCTGTTTTTTGGACTCTCTGCCCATATCGCAGAGGACTTTGACTGGTCACCCTATCAAGTGGATCGCACTGAGCCATTGCATCGATGGACTGCCGAGTTTACGAATGATCTTGGCAGAGTGATCCCTGGACTAGATCTGCGCGAACGTTTGGGCTTCTACCTGCTGGAATATCTGTGTTGGTTTGAGGAGTTTTCGAGTGACGCGGCTGGACAGCGTGTATACCTATCGGGTCATAAATTCGATGCGAGCGTTGCATACGAAATGACAGTCGAGGGGTATCAGCTTCAGTTGTTGTTTTACCGTGAAACTAAGCCGCGCAGGTAAACAAACAGCACTGCGCGGCTCATGCTACATTTGATACCTTTCAGGCAGGGGGCACGCGATCGCATGTCAGATGTGGAATTCCGGGAACTGGTGATCGAAGATCATGGCAATATAATCGAGCTATTCAAACGCACGCCTGGGATAACGATTAGGGAAGCCGATAATCTAGCAGTGACCGAGGGCTATCTGGTCAGGAATCCGGGACTTAGCTTTGTAGCTACCTTCGATTCGAGCTTGATCGGCTGCGTGATGTGCGGGCACGATGGTCGCAGAGGGTATCTTCAACACTTGGTCGTTGATGAAGAATACAGAGGTCAAGGTGTTGGAAGTGAGCTGGTGTCTCGATGCATTGACACGTTAAAACGCATTGGGATCGCAAAAACGCATATTTTCGTACTCCAATCGAATCAGCTGGCGAATGCATTCTGGGCCGAGAAAGGGTGGCAGCTTCGACACGAACTCAACATGTATTCATACAATAGTTCGTCTGATGCGAATGCATAACGCACTAGCGTTGCTACCGACTGGCTGAGAGCATGTCGATGATCGACTTGCAGCCGACACTGTCGGACCAGGCCGTTCTCTTACGGCCACTACGCGAAGGTGACTTTGAAGCGCTACACCAGGCAGCATCGGACCCGGTGATCTGGGCTATGCACCCCGATTCCGAGCGCTATCGTCGCGAACGATTCCACGATCGGTTTTTCCAAGGAGCAATAGAGAGCAAGGGTGCTCTAGTGATCGTGGATAAACCGTCTGGCGAGATTATTGGATCAAGTCGTTTCTATAAGTGGAATGCAGAGCAGCGACACATCTCTGTCGGCTACACGTTTATTGTTCCTAAATATTGGGGCAAGGGCACCAATGGTTGCGTCAAATCCCTGATGCTCAATCATATATTCCAGTGGGCAGAAGTGGTCTGGTTTCACGTCGGTTCGAACAACATCCGCTCTCGACGGGCGGTTGAGAAACTTGGTGCGGTGCTCACTCGTGAGGAAAGTAGGGAATTAGACGGCAAACCCTACACACAGCTGTTTTACAGCTTGGATGCCACCCGTTACGACTCCTCGCGCTAGAGAAATTTGGGGATGATTGAACTCGATTTCTTTTTCATGGCCACGTTGATTTGCGTGGTGACGTCTGTATAGACTGGAGAAAGCGAATGAAAATTAGGGAAGCGAACCTCACCGACGCGAACTCACTGGTACCTCTGATGGAGCAACTGGGGTACGAGGTTTCAACTCCGCTAATGCAGAAGAAACTGGCTGAATTCTCAGAGTCGGAAAATGATGTTGTCTACATAGCTGAGCATGACAAAGAAGTTCTTGGCGTGATCACCTGTCATATCACCCGCTTGTTTCACCAGAGCGGGAACGCCGGCCGAATCACCAGCCTAGCAATAGATGAAGCTTCCAGGGGGCTGGGTGTAGGTAAAAGCCTGGTGCGAGAAGCGGAGCAATTCTTTCTGAGCTTGGGCTGCGTGAAGGCAGAAGTGACAAGCGGAGACCACCGCCCAAAAGCTCATCAATTTTATGAGAATCTCGGTTACAAACGGAACGAACGTCGATTTCTCAAGCAGTTTCAACAAACGAGATAAGGTTTTCGACAGTGAAAGGCGTGATCGTAAGGAAGTATCGTGATGGTGATCGAGGCAATCTAATCCAGCTGTGGTCGGACGCGTTTCCCGATAATCCCCCTCATAACGAGCCTGCCAAGATGATCGAGGCTAAGCGATTGGTCGATGATCTTATCTTTGTCGCCGTGAGCGATGGGCAAATCGTTGGAGCCTGCATGGCCGGCTATGACGGTCATCGTGGTTGGCTCTACTCTGTAGCAGTATCCCACCAACGGCGTCGTCAGGGTATTGGTAGGAAAGTAATCGAAGAGGCACTGAATGCACTCAGAGAACTTGGCTGTATCAAAGTGAATCTTCAGATTCGCGCTACTAACCATGAAGTAAAAGCGTTCTACGAATCCTTGGGGTTTTCTGGAGAAGAAAGGCTCAGCATGGGGGCATTTCTCGACTAGAGGAGACAGCGAGCAGGCGAGGTGTGGCAAGCAAATGCTGCGTATTGCTCTGGCACAATGAAGGTTGCGGGCTCATTACGTACAGGAAGCGCGTCAACTGAGAGTACCTCATGTTCCCCACAAGGATGTCTCAGTATGGGGCAATTCGTCGGTGATTGATATTGAGCTTTTTCTACTAGCGACGTTGGTTTGCATGGTAGCTTCCATTCTGCAGGCCGCTGTTGGATATGGCTTTGGACTGGTCGCTGTTCCTTTACTTCTTATGGTCAGCCCAGCGTTTATTCCTGTCCCCCTGATCATGGCTAGCTTGTTGCTGATGGCGTACGTGGCGGCGAAAAACCGCTTTGCGTTGGCCGATCATAAAATCTGGCCTCTGTTACTGGGCTTATGTATTGGCGCTCCCATCGGTGCATACCTATTAGGTGTTTTCAGCTCTACCGCGCTTGGCTACTGGGTCGCGTTTGTTGTTTCGATAGGGCTTGTGGCTTCATTGTCTGGCATCGTCTTCCCGATCAATCCGCCTAACCAATTCCTGGCAGGGTTACTGTCTAACGTGTTCGGTACGTCCACTGGGGTGGGAGGACCACCGATTGCTTTGTTGTACCAAAATCAATCGGCTCCAGCCATACGTGCGGTGCTGTCTACGTCGTTCTTTCTAGGTGGACTGCTCTCGCTAACAGCCTTGTGGGGTACAGGTCATGTGACAGCACAGAGCATACAGATGACGGCTTATCTGCTGCCGGGCATTGTCATTGGTGCCGCCTTAGGTAGCTATGCAGCGAGATTTCTGAGCGCGGTGGTCGCTCGTTATGCCATTTTGGTGATTAGCGGCTTAAGTGTCGTCTATCTTGTTATCCGTCATTAATATATGCGCTGAAAAGGCGGTTACACAGTGAAATATACGTTAACGAGAATGCCACCATCGGCGACTGAACTGGCCCGTTTGTATAAGGACGCCGGCTGGCTTGAAGCGCCCGCGCTCGAAGGGATGCAGCGTGTACTCAATCATCCATCAGAATGGGTTGTCGGGCGAAATGGCGAAGGTCGTCTTTTAGGAATGGGCCGAATGCTCACGGACTATGCCAGATACGCCTTCCTAATCGATGTCATCGTGGAGCGCTCGTATCAGGGTGAGGGCATCGGCACGGCGATTGTGCGAGCTCTACTCGCTGAATGCGAGTCTATCGGTATCGATAGTGTGCATTTGTGGCCGAGCAAGGGTCTTGTACCGTTCTATGAGAGACTCGGATTCAAGGCATTGCCGGCAGAACAGCCCCACATGAAGTGGGAAAAGATATGATCACTCTGAGCGCCCAGTGGAGCTTCTCGAGGGTATGTGCCACTCACACAACGTCACTATGCAGGGGGCAGCAATGAGGGATGCCAAGGTGCAGAGCGCTATGCGCCAGGTCACAGAGAAAGACCTCGTATCTCTTTCAGATGTCTACGTTCGTGCATTTGCGGCGGACCCCTGGCAGGAGACGTGGAAGCAAGCTTGGGCTCATGATCGCCTCAGTATAATCTTTGCGTCGCCTGGCTTTTACGGCCTGGTGTCAGAAACCGATGACACCCTATTGGGGGCCGCGATGGGCAGGTCCTTACCGCATAAGGGTTTTTTTGAGTACGAACTATTGGAGCTGTGGGTCCGAGGCAATATAGGGGTGTAAACCGCACAGTTTTGTCCATAACCGTATGATATGTATCAGTTTTATCACGCTGTTTTAACGTCAACATGCTTCCCAAGTGAAAATTACGCCGGGGATGTCCCGGCTACCCTTCGAGGCTTGACCAATACTGTATATATATCTAGTATTCCAAGAGGTGCAGCACAGTGCAGCACCCTCAGAATCTAGAGGTGAATGATGAGTTCAAAGTTTCGTGTGACTGTTAACCTGTCGGAAGCCGAACACCGAGAACTGGTAGCCCTTTCCCAGAGTACAGGCATATCCAAGGCACTTCTGGGCAGACAGGCCATAGCTCGTTTGCTAGAGCAATACAAAAACCAGGAACTCCAAGTCCCCCTTCTACAAATTGTTCGAGATCGAGCGGTGAACCAATGAAAAAACGTCGGGCGGGTTCATTCTACGAATTCTTCTGCGGCGGTGGCATGGCTCATGCAGGCCTGAATGCAGACTGGTCATGCCTCTTTGCTAACGACTTTGACCACAAAAAAAGTGCTACCTACAAACGCAATTGGGGCGACTCGGTAATTAAAACAGCTGACGTAAAAGCAATTAAGACTTCCGATCTCCCCGAAGGCGGTGACTTGGTGTGGGCTTCATTTCCCTGCCAGGATCTGTCATTAGCTGGTGGGGGCGCGGGTTTGAAAGGTGAGCGATCAGGTACATTTTGGCCTTTTTGGGACCTCATGAAGTCGCTTATCAGTGAGCAGCGTGCCCCGAAAATGATCGTTCTCGAAAACGTGTGTGGCACGCTTAATTCACATGGTGGGAAAGACTTCAAAGCGATCTGTGAATCCTTTTCTAAATCCGGGTACAGATATGGCGCTGTTGTCATAGATGCAGCGCTTTTTGTTCCTCAGTCAAGGCCCAGGCTGTTCGTCATTGCAGTGAGGGAAAATTGCGTGATACCTGAATTCTTGTCCCAATCAATCCCGTCCGATATATGGCACACGGCAACTCTTCGCAACGCTCAAGCAATGCTACCCAAAAAGTATGCTGACGATTGGATATGGTGGCATCTTCCAAAGCCTTCAAGGCGCAGAGAGAATTTTGTTGACCTAATCGAAGAGGAACCTGATTCAGTTGTGTGGCATAGCAAGGCAGAGACGAAGAAGCTGCTTTCTATGATGAGTGAACTCAACTCCGCAAAGGTTAAGGCTGCGATGCAATCTGGCAAAAAGATGGTTGGGGCCATTTACAAGCGTACCAGGATTGATGAATCAGGCTACAAAGTTCAAAGAGCGGAAGTAAGGTTTGACGATGTTGCTGGCTGCCTGCGGACTCCTGCAGGAGGCTCCAGTAGACAGCTCATTATTGTTGTCGAAAAAAACAAAGTTCGTTCCAGACTTATTTCTAGCCGAGAAACTGCAAGATTAATGGGACTAAAAGACTCGTACATCCTGCCTAAGAAGTACAATGAAGCGTACCACTTAACAGGTGATGGTGTTGTTGTGCCAGTAGTCAAGTTCCTGTCGGATCATCTCCTAAAAACGATCTATACCAATAATGTCGATCTAGCGAGAGGGGTCGCGTGAGTATTATCCCATGTCAGCAGAACCATGAACTTAGAGAGAAAATTGAAAAATTCGCCGACACATTAAAAACGGAGGCTCATACGCTAGGAGACCATGGTCTTACGGAGCAAGAGTTCTATAACGAAGGGTTGTTTCGAGGGGCAATTGAACGAGTGCGAGGCCAATTTTCCTCAACCATGAGGGAAAAGCGCGATTTCGTCAAAAATGTTCTCAACCATATGCAGGATGAGGGGTTCATAGCAGAATGGGAGTCTGCAGGTGAGTCCAATCGCCATGACTACTCGATTACTTTAACGTCAGGAAAAATAGCCGTCATCGAATTGAAAGGTTGCCTGGACGGAAACAATACAAACATTTTTGAGCGACCGCCCCATGCTGAAGAATTCATAATATGGAGTGTATGCACCAATCCGGGTGCCGACCCTCAGCACAATGCATGGTCTGGTATTCATACTAGATTAAGTGCCGAAGTTATCTACCGAGAACAGCGGGTAGATGGGATTGTGGTGTGGGATATGTACTGCGGTTCTATGGGGAGACCCTGCCCCAAGCTAATTCCTGATGCTAGTCGTACAACTGAAATTGGCGCGTATATGCTACCGCCACCTTGCCTTTATCTGTTGCCCCCGACAATCCCCCATCCTCGTAACAACCCGCACCCCCCACATCAAAACCTTGATGATGTGCAGCTTCTCAAAGCGTTTCACGAGTGTTTTGGAGGCACAGAGGATGAGGTAAATTACGTAGACTTTATGGTTGAGTACAAGGGGACAGATATGCTGCGCACCACCTCTGTAACTAGAAATGGTATAGAACAGAAAAAATCTAATCCGACTGCTATCCGAAGGTCATAGTGTATCCCTATCCTTGAGAGCTTAGGAGAGACTATGAGCGATATAGTTCTTCTGGACAAAGTTCTGGAAGCAAAAAAGGATGAATATCCCGCCAGCTATGATGATGGAGAGGTTTTTGAGTATTTTGTTGTCGATACGCTTTTGCGAAATTACGGCTTGTCATATGACCAGCTAGAAGATGGCATAGTTGATGGTGCGAATGACGGTGGGATAGATGCGCTATATGTTTTTGTCAATCGCACACTTGTAACAGACGATTTTGATTATTCACTTTACAAGGGAGATATCAAGATTGAATGCCATGTCTTCCAGGCGAAACGAAAAGACAGCTTCGAAGAAGCTGTTGTTAACTCACTCCATACCTCGCTCCCTAAATTTTTTGACAACGAGGTATCTTCACGCGAGTTAAAAAAGACGCTGAATAACTCGGTGGTTTCGAAACGCGAGCTGTTCAGTGAGTGCTTGAGTAAGTTTGCTACGAAATTTCCGTCTGCATCGATAAATATTCACTATGCCTGTCGCGGTGTTTCTCCAAGTGAAGAGATGAAGCAGAAGGCGAGTGACCTGGGCAAACTAGTCGGTCAGAAGTTATCGATTGCACAAACATTCTTTGAGTTCTACAGCGCTAAAGACCTTTACAAGCATGCGAAACAGCAAGCAACCGTCACCTTGTCGATACCTGTTTATGGTAGCCCACTGAACGTGGACAATGGCTTCGTTGCATTAGTAGGGCTCGAAGACTATTTTGACTTCATCGCAGATGGCGGTCAGCTTTTGGAGCGATTATTTGAATTTAACATCAGGGACTACGAGGGTGGAGTCTCTGTGAATAAGGACATGAAGGAAACTTTGGCTGACAAGACTGGAGAAATAGATTTTTGGTGGCTAAATAACGGTGTGACGATCATTGCTGAGGAGGCAAAAAATCTAAATAATTCATTGGTTGTTACCAATCCGCTCATTGTGAATGGCCTTCAGACATCAAACGAAATATTTAACGCGAACCCAAAAGAAGATGACCGAAAACTACTTGTTCGAGTTATTGATACTGAAGATGAGAAGGTCCGTGACAAAATTATAAAAGCTACGAATTCCCAAACCAAAATTAAGGAATCATCTTTGCGCGCCACGGATGAGTTGCAGCGAAAAATTGAAGACTATCTGGTTGGTGAATCTATATTCTATGATCGCAGGAAAAACTACTACAAAAATAAGGGCAAGCCTGCTAAGCAAATCATCGGTATAGATCGGTTGGCACAGTGCGCGTATTCCGTAGTAGCACGAAGGCCTGACGTTGCCAGAGGTAGGCCGGGAAACATTATTCGAGACGATGATCTGTATACAAAGGTATTTTCTTCAGGTCATCCATTAGGTATTTATGCAACCTGTTTCAGGCTGCATTACGTAGTCGCGCAGCATTTTCACTCTGTTCGTAAGACAGTCGATTCTCTATATCGGAACAATCTCAGATTTCACACGATGATGGTACTCTCGTGGGAGCTATGTGGAGATAAGGACATACCACATAAAAAGCTAGCCGACCTTGATTTGTCTTTGGCGTCTACAGACGTAGTCGAATCCGTATTTAATTGGCTATGCGAACTATTTGATGAATTCGGTGCTGAGGACAAGGTTGCCAAGGATTTACCCTTTGTAAATGAGATAATTTCAAAGTGGACGAAGCTAACCTAAAGTTTGCTGATCACAGTAACTGTTTCCCATAAAGCGCTTGAGCAAGCGATGTTAGAGAGAAAGGCTAACTAAAAAGAAGCTTGCCAACTAGCGTACTCATAACATCCCGCGTGCGAAAGACTGCCATCAACCGTTATACCTGAATAGATACTCCCATGACCGACGCATCTTGCATTGAGCGTTAATCAGTACGTGAGGTCACTCGAAGTAACGAACGGGCTTTTCTTTGCCCGAGTAATGCCTTTCCCGCCGATCGCTTTCAATATACCGATCCGTCGTGGCCATGCTGGCATGCCCCGCATCATCACGCACATGCTCTCGAGGCCTAGTTTGCACATCCTCTGATATCCCCGTATGTCGAAGCCAATGGACTGTCGATGTCTTCAGGTCCTCCGCATCATCCGTTAATCCGTCCTCACACATACGCTGATAGCTTTGATCAAAGCAATCCTGGACTAGCAACCGCAAAAGGCGTGTGCTCGTTACTGGCCCCTTGCCGCGTATTTTCGGTATCAGCGGTATCGTATCGCCCGCAGCTGGGAGAGGGGAGAGCCCTCGTGATCGCCGGTAGCGTTTGAGCGCATTTAACATCGCATCAGAGACCGTCACTGTTCGGTTTTTGTTGCCCTTGCCTGTAACGTGGAACCACCAGTTCCCATCTCGGTCTTTTCTGAAATCGCCCATGACAGGCGCCGACCGCTCATCGGCGACAAGCTCCGAGATCCGAAGGTACATGGCAAATAGTGCCGTCATACAGAACAGGGTGCGTTCATGCACCACAGAATCTTGCGATGCCATGATTTCGGCGGTTTCTAACACGTAGTCCCACTGCAAATCGCTGATCCGCCTGACAGGCGCTTGTTGATGATCAGAGCGCAAAAACTGACTCTTTTGTCGAATCAGGGACACGGGGTTCGTGGGTACCAGCGATTCTTGCGATAGATAATCATAGAACGAGGACAAAACAGCGAATGTGGCGCGTAGTGCGGCCTGCGAAGGACTGTAGGCTGATTTATCGGGCGACATACCGGCCTGAAACTCCGCTTTAGAGATAGACACAACAAAGGGACGCCAATCGGGATTGACTGTACGCTGGCCCTCACGGTTTACAAAGCGAGCCACATTCTTGGTGCCAATCCATGCCAAGGGCGGATTCAACGTGAATTTCACGAACGCGACTATGTCATCTCGCCCGAGACGGCGAACGGAGGCCCGTTTAATCAACCAGCTCCATTGCAGCAGCCGTTCGAGCTCTCTCCGGTAAGAATTGAACGTTGCGGTTGAACCGCCGTAGCTGAGCAAAAACTGAATGACCACGCGATAGTCTTCTGCTGCAGCGTTAACGCTTTCGTCATCTAACGGTATGCCGACAGACCGCGCCTGTGCCTCACGATATGAGCGATCTTCAAGTACAGCCAAGTTATCAATTATCGGCGTAGGAGGGGCCCGCTTGGGACTTTTCATGGAGATGCACAGACCAATTGAGTGGTTACAGTGGGTAGGATAACGCGAAACCTTCTATACTACTATTTCCGATAAATATTATTATCGGAAATAACAAATCGCCAAAAAGTTGGATTGTCTACCATGACTCAGCTGTCGATATTGACTACTGCAGAACAAAAAACCTTTGATGAGCCCCCTGTCCTCACTCGCGAAGAACAAAGGATTTACTTCGCCATCACACCAGATGTTCGACCTACGATTGCC
>JBCDFM010000027.1:0-26109 GCA_039178015.1 Pseudomonadota bacterium | reverse complement strand
GAACAAACCCAGAAACATAATCGTCCATGAGCTACTGGACTCCGCAGGATCACCGAAAGTCGCGTCGTTCATGACACCGGCCGCTCCAAACACGCTCAGTAACAAGCCTATCGTCGCGCAGATGGCGAGCTTGCTACTATCTGGTACGTAATACTTCTCGTACGCATCCGACGTTTCGGTACTCATGACATTATTCTCCGTTCATTCAGCGCAGATTCCCCCCGCGCATTATCTAACTGCAACCGGGCCGCTCACAGCGTCCGTAATGTCGAACAAGGTATAAGACAATGTGATTGTCTTGATATCTTTTGGTAGGTCCTGATCGACAATATAGCGTATCGGCAGCTCAGCAGTCGCGCCGCCGTCTAGCGGTTGTTGGTTGAAGCAAAAGCATTCGGTCTTGTGCAAATAAGGTGCAGCCCGGGAAGGCGATACACTCGGGACGGCTTGCCCTATCATTGCCGCCGTCATGGTGTTGTGCGCATGGTAGACCGTTTCATTAACTGCACCTGGGTGCACCTTCATCACAGTGGTGTCAGGCACAAAGCCCCAAGGCATACCGGCGTGGTTTGATGCCAAAAACTGGACAGACACCGTGCGACTTTCATCGATGACGGCTGGCACAGACGTATAAGCTTCGCTGCTTGTCTTACCGTTTATCCCCAGCGCATCGCAAAGCACTTCATACAGCGGCACCATCACGACGAATACAAAAGCAAACATCAACACAGCAACCCCGACCAGTTTACCGGCGGTATCGATTGTCGGGTTGTTGCTTAACCTCAGCACCGGCTATAGCTACTTTATCGCCGGCGGTGTTTCAAAGGTGTGGTAAGGCGCGGGCGTTGGTACGGTCCACTCGAGACCCTCGGCACCATCCCAAACTTTTTCATCACTGACCGGCTTGCCAGAGACAATCGTTGCGATCACGTTGTACAAGAACAGGAGCTGCGACAGCCCGTAAATAAATGCTCCGATGCTAGACATCATATTAAAATCGGTGAACTGCAGCGCATAATCGGGAATACGCCTAGGCATTCCCGCTAAGCCTACGAAGTGCTGCGGGAAGAACGTCAGGTTGAAGCCGATAAATGAGATCCAGAAGTGGGTCTTGCCCATGGTCTCGTTATACATTTTGCCGCACCACTTGGGCAGCCAGAAATAAATGGCCGCCGTCATACTGAACACCGCACCGGCAACCATAACGTAGTGGAAGTGCGCCACTACAAAGTAACTATCGTGATACTGAAAGTCGGCAGGAGCAATTGACAGCATCAGGCCGGTAAAGCCGCCAATCGTAAACAGAACCAGGAAACCCAAGCTGAAAAGCATCGGCGTCTCAAAGCTCAGCGCACCCCGCCACATTGTCGTAATCCAGTTAAATACCTTTACCCCGGTTGGCACAGCAATCAGCATTGTCGCGTACATAAAAAACAGCTCGCCCGCTATCGGCATACCCACCGTGTACATATGGTGAGCCCAAACAATAAAGGATAAAAAGGCGATTGAAGCCGTGGCATAGACCATAGAGTCATAGCCAAACAGCGGCTTGCGAGAAAAGGCGGGAATGATCTGCGATATCACGCCAAAAGCCGGAAGGATAATGATGTAAACCTCAGGGTGGCCGAAGAACCAGAAAACATGCTGGAACAAAACAGGGTCACCACCGCCGGCTGCGGAGAAGAAACTGGTTCCGAAATGCACATCCATTAGCATCATGGTAACCGCCCCTGCAAGCACAGGCATAACCGCCACCAGCAAAAAGGCCGTAATCAGCCAGGTCCAAACAAACAGCGGCATCTTCATATAGGTCATGCCAGGCGCACGCATATTCATAACGGTGGCGATAATATTAATCGAGCCCATAATCGAGGAAATACCAAGAACATGGATGCAGAATATGAAGTAGGTAACCGATGGGCCGGCGTAGGTGGTAGAAAGGGGAGCGTAGAAGGTCCATCCGGCCTGAGGAGCACCACCCTCCATAAACAGCGTAGAGGCCAGTAACAAAAATGTAGGCGGCAACAACCAAAAGCTCCAGTTATTCATGCGCGGCAGCGCCATATCCGGCGCTCCAATCATCATCGGAATCAGCCAGTTGGCCAGTCCCACAAAGGAGGGCATGATAGCGCCGAAAACCATCACCAGACCGTGTAGGGTGGTCATCTGGTTGAAGAAGACGGGTTCCACCAGCTGCATGCCTGGCTGGAACAGCTCGGCCCGAATAATCATCGCGAATGCTCCACCTAGCAAGAACATCGCGAAAGAGAACCACAGGTACATGGTCCCGATATCTTTATGGTTGGTAGTAAACAGCCATCGGCTGAGGCCCTGAGCTGGACCGTGATGATGATCGCCCATCGTTAACTCCCTAAATCAGCCTTTCTTGTGGTTATACACATCAATGGGCTGGATCATGTCGCCCATGTTGTTACCGAACGCATTGCGCTGGAAAGTGATGACCGCAGCCATATCAACGTCATTCAGCTGCCCGCCAAATGCCTGCATGGCCGTGCCAGGAACGCCATTGATTCCGATGTCGAGATGACCGGGTACCTCGCCCGTGGCAATCGCACTATCTTTTATAGCCGTACCCAGTCCGCCTTCGCCATTTGCACCGTGGCAGGCGAGACAGTTGCGCGTGTAGACGGCTTCTCCACGCTCCATCAATTCATCCATAGTGAAGGTCTGGGCCATAAGCTCTTTGATTTCTGCAGCCTCTAGCTGCTTGGTGCCAAGCCACTCATCGTATTCTTCCTGGGTGACCACATTCACCACGATCGGCATAAAGCCATGGTCCTTGCCACACAGCTCCGCGCACTGACCACGGTATATCCCTACCTCTTCGGCCTTCGTCCAGGTTTCATTAATGAAACCCGGTATCGCGTCACGTTTCACAGCCAATTGCGGCACCCACCAAGAATGTATGACGTCGTTGCCGGTTATCAAAAAACGCACTTTCGTATCGACTGGAATCACCATCGGCTCGTCGACTTCTAACAAGTAGTGCTGGCCTTTCGGAGCGGTGTTGTAGATTTCGTTCTGCGGGGTACGCAAGTTGCTGAAAAAACTAACGTTATCCGCCGTGTCATCGAGGTATTCGTATTTCCATTTCCACTGATAGCCCGTGATCAAAATATCCAATTCGGCATCATCTGTATCGTAGATCTCCATCAGCGTCGAGGTCGCCGGAAAGGCCATCGCGACCAGAATGACGAACGGCACGATGGTCCAGGCAATTTCTACCTTCGTGCTCTCATGAAAGGTTGCCGGTTTGACGCCTTTGGACTTTCGGTGGTGGTATATCGACCAGAACATCACGCCGAACACAAGCACGCCAATGACCACGCAGATCCAAAATATCAGCATATGAAGGTCGTAAATATTGCTGCCGACGTCGGTGACGCCGCGCGGCATATTGATTGAACTAATCTCTGGATCAGAAGATTGTGCGGAAAAGCTGGTGATCATTAGCACAGGACCAAGGGCGAGCCATAGCAGGCGCTTCGCGTCAAAACACATTTCCTGTGTCTCCATATTTAATAGGAATCATTAACCCCTCAGCTAACCGGCCTGAATTCCCCCCCAGGCTATGCATATTCACTCGATGTGTGTGGTACGAACTTCGGAACACCTTTCGTGGGTGGGGCGAACGGGACGTCTACACTGTCTGAACATGTCAGCTGATACTACCTTATGTCTAGTGCGACACCACGTCGCACCTACAAGGCGGCCGAATTATAACGAATCTAAATTACATTGCACACCAGCCCAATTCCTGAAACATCCTGCCTTTTCCGCGCTTCCCACCACTATGGGCGCGCACACCGAAAGGCTGGATGCTGAAAATACCGACCAAGCCTGCACCTACCCAGGGGCGGCCTTACTCGCAATGAGGCCTATTGACAGTGGCAATGCCATAATCCAGGTATGAATTTAGTCTGCAAACTGCGAGGTGCCAATAGATTTAGATCAATAGCTAGCGAATTAGTCAGGATGTACTAGCCTGAACGCTATTGCTTCAAATACGCCAGACCCTCACCCGGCTTATGGTTACAGCGCTTATCAGAGAAAAAATTATCGCTGCAGTGCATCGGGAGTCAAAGACTCGAGCGCTCAGCAATCGTCTGCTCTCACAACTACCCCAGCTGAGCAATAAGCTTATTCTGCCCGACGATGACCCTATCGTCGGCCTTATAACATTTATCAGGGACTACGTAGCAAGCGTGCCGGAGAGCATTTTGCTGGTTACCGCCGTCAGCAAGCACATGGGCTTTTACGATTATGCGCAGCCTTTTTTAGATATGGCTGAAGACTACTTCCTAAATCCACCCGATGGGCTGTCAGCAAATGGCGAACTGGCTGCCCTGATGAACGAAGCATTCCTTGCTCATCGACTCCTCGAGGAGGTGAATGATCATCATATCCGGCATCTTCAGCGCCCCTTGCTCCCCATCGATATGACCGAAGCCAATGTGATCGTGCATCATCTGCTGGGCGACGAAGTTGCGAACCGACTCGACCAGAAGGTCCTTGAAACGGCTGGGCAGCTATTGTCTCGAGAATATGTTTGGGCGAAGGTCAGGTCCATCCCGCCAAATAGTGCAACCGCAACGCAGTTGTTCAAATACAATAAAGCGACATGGTCAACTCGAAGGATACGGCTGAGGTTGGCATCAGAGGCGAGCTAGGCGGGTTTGTCCGAAGTTGAGTCGACTTTCACGAGCGTAATCGGCTCAGCAGGCGTCTCTACCCTGCGGGATACCGCCCGGCTGACTCGCGTGGGAATTTCGACAGCGTCCGCCTCGCTGCGCTTAGCAGGGCCGGATGGCCGCTGTTCCTGAAATCCGCATGCAACACATTCACGTCGATCTGTTTCCATATCAATGACAATTTTATCCATCTGCCCGCAGCGCGGACACACGGCCCCAGCGATATAACGGCGGGTGCTACGCTTCATTGTCATGAGTTGGCCTCCATAAAGGGTTTGATGCAAGCAGCAGCTGGCATCCAACCCGCAGCATGTTTATGGTACAGGTGTATTCGAAGAGAACCCAGCTATGAAGCACTACACTCTATACAGCGTCCGCCCATTTCAAGATCACATTCCCGAGCTCGGCGCTCGAGTGATGGTTGATCCCAGTGCGGTGGTTCTGGGTGATGTGGTGTTGGACGATGATGTCTCCGTTTGGCCTCAGGTCTCAATTCGCGGAGATATGCACCGCATCCGCATTGGAGCTCGCACCAGCATACAAGATGGCTGCGTATTGCATATCACCCATGCAGGGCCTTACAACCCCGAGGGATGGCCCCTTGTCATCGGCAGCGACGTCACCATCGGTCACAATGCTACTTTGCACGGGTGTACGCTGGGGGATAGAGTGCTGGTGGGAATGGCTTCGACCATTATGGACGGCGCGATAGTGGAAAATGATGTGGTCATTGGTGCGGGTGCATTAGTCACGCCGGGGAAACGCCTAAAGAGCGGCCTGTTATATGCAGGTAGCCCGGCACGGGAGATAAGAGCGCTAAGCACAGGAGAAATGCGTTATTTTCTTTACAGCGCTGCGAATTACGTGAAGTTGAAAGACCAGCATATTCATCAGCTGGAGGCCGAGTAAGCAAACAGGCTTAAGCCAGACTCTCTCTGACCTGGGCAATCACTGGTCTCGTTTCGGGCAGCTGGTGCTGCCAGATATAAAATGACTGCGCCGCTTGCTCTACCAACATACCAAGCCCGTCAGCCACAGCCCACGCGGCGTTTTTCGCAGCCCAGCGCATGAATGCGGTGGGGCCGGACCCATAGATCATATCGTAACAACAACTGCGCTCGTTCAGTACTGACCCAGGCAGCGGTGGCGTCTGCCCACTCAATCCTGCGCTGCTAGCGTTGATAATCAAATCGAAGGACTCATCACCAATCAGCGAATAAGAGCCTCCACTGATAGCGCCCAGGTCGACAAACTCATGGGCGAGTGCGGCAGCTTTCTCTGGCGTGCGGTTGACCACCAAAAGCCGCTGTGGTTTTTCTCGCAGCAGAGGCTCCAATACCCCCCTGGCCGCACCTCCAGCGCCCACTATCAGCACCTTGAGACCCTGAACAGCCCAACCCAGATTCGCGATCATATCGCGCACCAAGCCTATGCCATCAGTATTCTCTCCCTGGATGGCTCCATCCTTGCCAAGGCTCAGCGTGTTGACCGCGCCAGCACGCTGCGCGCGACTGCTCAACCTATCGGCGAACGCAAAAGCTTCTCGTTTGAAAGGCAGCGTAATATTGAGCCCAGCTCCCCCATCTTCAAAAAATTGCTGCGCCGCGCGCTCAAAGCCATCGGGCTTAACCAATACCGCGCGATACTGTAGCCTTCGGCCACACTGTCGGGCAAAAGCGCTGTGAATCACCGGGGACTTACTGTGCTTGATCGGGTTGCCAAAGACGGCGTACTTGTCAATACCACTCATTATTATTTCGTCCTTCTATCCCTCTTCAGACAACCAGTCTCTGCCCTGCAAATAATAATCTGTCAGGTCGGCTTCTGGCGAGCCTGGTTCCGGTCGGTAATCGTACTCCCAACGAACCAAAGGCGGCATAGACATCAGAATCGCCTCAGTCCGACCGTCCGACTGTAGACCAAACAACGTGCCGCGATCATATACGAGATTGAACTCCACATAGCGGCCCCTGCGATAGAGCTGAAACTCGCGCTGCCGAGTGTCGTAATCGTGATCCCGACGACGCTGCACGATTGGGCGATACGCTTCGATATACGAGTCACCAATGGCTCGCATAAAAGAAAAGCAGGTGTCGAAATCCCATTCGTTCAAGTCGTCATAAAATAAACCACCGATACCTCTTGGCTCCTTGCGGTGCTTCAGATAGAAGTACTTGTCGCACCAGTTCTTGAACCGAGGGTAGACATCCCCGCCAAACGGTGCGCATGCCTGGGCAGCCGTCTTATGCCAGCTTATACAGTCCTCTCGATAGCCGTAATAGGGAGTGAGATCGTAGCCGCCCCCGAACCACCAAATGGGTGCTTCACCGGCTTTTTCCGCGACGAACATGCGCACATTGGCGTGGGAGGTTGGTATGTGTGGATTGCGCGGATGGATAACCAGGGAAACCCCCATCGCCTGAAAGCCTCTTCCGGCTAGTTCAGGGCGAGCAGCAGACGCTGAGGCCGGAAGCGCTGCGCCGAAGACATGCGAAAAATTCACCCCGCCACGTTCAAAAACAGCCCCCTCGGAAAGCACTCTGCTGCGCCCGCCGCCGCCCTCCGAGCGCTGCCACTCGTCAGTTAGGAATTCAGCGTCCCCATCTTCATCTGAAAGAGCCGAGCAAATTGAATCTTGCAGGCGAAGCAGATAATCGCGCACCTGATCTATATCGATGTCTTCGTCAGCTTTCATGGGCGTTGCATTATACCCACCCTCTTTGTTCAACAATACCTAAACAGATCAATGTCTGAGCACCTAGACTCGCACCACATCCCCAGTCGCGAGATGGCGTATTTGCGTGGGCCGATCGAGGCCGCCTGTTGCCCCAGGTATAATGTAATCCAGCGTTTTGCCAAAATAGCTTTCTACTTCAGATTGCACAGTCGGCGGGTCGCTACCCGCTGGATTGGCCGACGTGGACACCAAAGGGCCGCCCCACGCCAGGCATAGCCCCGCCACGACGGGGTGATCACTCACACGCACCGCTACCGTGTCGTGTTCCCCGTGGACCCAAGATTTTACAAGCCCATGGTGGGGTATCAGCCAGGTGTTCGGGCCGGGCCAGCTCCTGGACAGCTGCTGACGCTCTGTCCCAGCAAGCTCGGCAAGTAAAAATTCCAACTGTTGTTCGTTCGCAGCTACTAGAATCAAACCCTTTGATTCCGGCCGCTTCTTTATTTCAAGCAGTCGGTTTACAGCATTCTCGTTTTGCGGATCGCAGCTCAAACCCCAGACTGCCTCTGTAGGACAAGCGACAACGCCGCCAACCGCCAATAGCTGCCGGGCTAAACGCAGATGCAACGTTCGAGCATAAACTGACATTTTTGTCCTTCCCCCAATCCTCTTCGTGCCCCGAGTGGACTCTCGGCGCAGGTAGCGATACAAGCATTACAAATACGCTCTTGGCCGGAAGCTGATCCTGCGAAGCGTCATGGTAGTAGCTGCAGCATGTCTGCAGGCACGTGCAAACTATCGAACTACTGTGCGCACCTCAAGATAGGGGCTGCAGATACTGCCAAAACGGCTAAATTCGAGCGTACCCTCCCGATACTCGACGCACCCTGCCGAGTAGCTCCAATGCAGTCAAATCTCCGACTACACAGTTGATTGGCAGATCGCATAGCAGACTCAGCTCATCGGCAGTGACTACATCGTCCCCCAACAACTGTATCAGACGACTTTGGAGGTGTGTCAGTGACGCAGATGATGCTGGGAGTGTCTGCGCGTAGTCACCGTCTTCAAGTAGCGTATACGTGGGACCCAACTCTTCGTAAATGTCACGCTCGGACTCCACGAGTTTCGCCCCATCTCGTAACAGGCTCAGACAACCCGCACCTGTCGAATGGTAAATAGACCAGGGCAGGGCAAATACCTCTCTGCCCTGATCAAGGGCGGCTTTTGCTGTGATCAAAGAGCCGCTTGGAAGCGCGGCCTCTACCACTAGCACGCCCAGTGACAAGCCACTGACAATTCGATTGCGTCTGGGAAAGTTACACTTCTCTGGTGGCGTACCTAGTGGAAACTCGCTTACTAATGCGCCGGCACCGCGCAACTCTTCAGCGAGGCCTCGATGGCGCGTAGGATAGATTCTGTCTATCCCGGTAGCGAAAACCGCGATGCTGCGACCACCTGCCTCCAAAGCGCCGCGATGGGCCGCTGAGTCAATTCCAAGTGCAAGACCGCTGGTGACAACAAGCCCGGATTTCACCAGTTGACTTGAAAACCTTCTGGCTGCTCGCAGACCAGCAGCGCTGGCTTGGCGACTTCCCACCATCGCAACTTGAGCTTTACTTAACAAGGTATTATCCCCGCAGATGTAAAGAACCGGCGGCGGATTGGGAATTTGTTGTAGCAAGGGTGGATAGTTTGGGTCAGAAAATGCGACGACGGACGCACCCAACTCCTGCAGCAATTCGGTATCGCTCTTTACCCTATCTGCGTTGGCTCTTAGTTCTCGTGCAGCGGCATCTGCAACTCGCGAATCCAACCCTAAGTCGCGCCAAAGTGCTTCGCCCCCGGCCAGCAGCGTTTCTGGGGAGTCGCAACGCTGCAGTAGAGACGCCAACGCTGAGCTGGTGAGAGAGGTAAGTAAGTGCATGCTAACGCGGGTGTATATCTGCGCTTCATCCATACATCGTCCTTGATGTCATGAGCGTTCTCTAAACTGTCCAACAAAAAACGGGGCCCTTGCCCCGTCTAGTTTGATGCTTTGTTTTCCGTTTTAGAACATCATGGGTTCTTAACTTTGTCACCCACTTTGAGCGGCTTATCGGACTTCAACACTATGGCATAACTGGCCTTATCAAATACCTCAAAGATCATCGCCAGACCCGCGCGCTGATCTGGAAGTCGCACGTTTTCCTTGGCGATGTCATCGAAGACAACCTCGCCTGCCTGATAGATTGCGAGCACCTGACCTATCTCCAGACCGTCTCGAGCTCCCTTGTTCAAAACTACGATGGCGTTCGTGGCGATTTGAGTAACACCGCCGGGCACGGCGATCATGAAGCCATCCTCTATTTCCACCGCCGGAGGCCGAGGGTGAAAGGTTGCATCGATCACCCTCTCGCGCATGGGCAGCAGGCGGTCTGTAATTCTTACCTCTTCCGTAACACGAGTAACCTCTAGTTCTGCAACTTCGTCGCCCGCTGGGCTGACTAGTCTCGCGTTACCAATATCTTGCGCTTGGTAACCCAGCAGCTCTTTTGTCACGGGATCGTAATAGGCTTCGCCTGGGCGAAAGATACCGAACGCTCGCTCATCCGGGGGAAAGATGCCACGCCCAAATATGAGATCACCGGGCGCGCTCAACAAATGCCCCTGGTTACCCGAGACGATATACGGTGCACCTTCAATCTCAGACAGATCAACTATGCGAGAGAACTCTAGCCAAGGTCCGATCTCATCCAGGGGAATAATCGGTATTGCAAGATCCAGCGGCGTAATGCGCATATTGGGTGTCAGTTTGACATCTCTGCCCCTGCGCATTCGCAGCTTCGGCTCGCCGTCGATCCAAACCAGGTAGAGCTCGTCGCCAGGATAGATCAGATGGGGGTTATCGATCTGAGGGTTGGCATCCCACAGTTGAGGCCACAACCAGGGCTTCTCAAGATACATGCCAGAGATGCCCCAAAGCGTGTCACCCTTCTTGACAATATAGGTCTCTGGTACGTCCTCGTTGAGTTCAACCGCGGCTTTTAGCGAGGTGCTCAATAGCAACGCCATCACCAACAGGCAAACTGAAAGTGTGCTTCTGTTCATTGTTCCGTCCCTGCGTAGCCTTGTTATAGTCTGTCGCAGCAAAGGCCTCTCTGGCTGGCCAAGCCAGGAAATAGACACTGTGACAGCTTCCCCATGTGCTGTTTGCCTGCCCGCGAATTCGCGCCAACACCGTAGGTGCTGGGCGCCCCGTTGCCGCAGGCTGTATAATCACTACAGTTTGCTGCCCCCTTTTGCCGGTGGCAAGCTTAATGTGACTAATTCACGCAGCAGTCACACACCGTAAATAGGCCTCAAACACATGACTTTTATCAATGGCATTACTTGAAATCCTGGAATTTCCTGATCCACGCTTGCGCACCAAGGCGAAGCCAGTTGACCAGGTCACAGATAAGACCCGAAAGCTGGTCAACGACATGTTGGAGACCATGTATGACGCTCCGGGCATTGGCCTGGCAGCAACCCAGGTGAATGTACATGAAAGGATTTTAGTCATCGATGTAACTGAAGATCGAAGTCAACCGATGGTCTTTATCAATCCGAAGATCACGGTACTTGACGACACGCTTGGCGAATATGACGAAGGATGCCTGTCAGTTCCTGGGTTTTTCGAAACAATTTCGCGGCCCAGAACCATCGAGGTCACGGCTTTGGACGAACTTGGCGAAGAATTTACCAAGCAGGTAGATGGACTCCTGGCAATTTGTCTCCAGCATGAAATCGACCACCTGGAAGGCAAGCTTTTTGTCGACTATATATCACCACTTAAGCGACAGCGTATACGCAAAAAGCTGGAGAAACAGCAGCGCGTCAAGGCCTGATGCCAGAGCACGCCGATTATCCTCCGTTACGGATTGCTTTCGCCGGCACGCCTGACTTTGCCGCCCTACATCTAAAGGCCCTCATAGATAGTAAGCACCAACTTATAGCAGTTTACACGCAACCTGATAGGCCAGCAGGGCGCGGCAAGATGTTGCGCGCGAGCCCGGTCGCCCAGCTCGCGAAATCCGCCGGCATTGATCTGCTCCAGCCGAGCACACTGCGCAGCGAAACCGAGCAACGTTCGCTCGCCGAACTGGGCGCTGATCTCTTGGTTGTCGTGGCCTATGGCCTGATCTTGCCGAAGCCCATACTGGCTACCCCCGAACTGGGCTGCCTGAATGTACACGCATCTCTGCTGCCGCGCTGGCGCGGAGCGGCACCCATACAGCGAGCAATCGCAGCCGGCGATAAAGAAACCGGTATCACCATTATGCAGATGGATGCTGGCCTGGATACAGGGCCCATGCTAGCCAGTGCAACATGCCCAATCACTGAGCAAACTACCGCTGCGTCCTTACACGATGATCTAGCTGCCATCGGAGCACCCTTACTGTTGAAGGTGTTAAGCAAGCTTTCAGACTACCAGCACAATGCCGATCAGCAGGATGATGCTCAGGCGACCTATGCCGATAAAATCCAAAAAGCGGAAGCCGAATTAGATTGGCAGCAGGACGCAGCCGTTTTGGCTCGTTCAATCCGCGCATTCAATCCATTTCCGGTCTGCTTTAGCCACCTGGAAGGGGAGCGAGTGAAAATCTGGGAAGCGGATGTCATTGAACATTCTGAGCAGACCACCGCACCGGGGACGATTCTGACTGCGGGTCGCGGGGGGTTATTGGTCACATGTGGCCGCGGACGGCTCAATATCAAACGCATGCAGCTAGCCGGAGGCAAATCCCTTGCGACGCATCAAATGCTGAACGCGCGAAGCGAGCTGTTCAAACCTGGAGTGCAGTTCACAAGCTCCGTCAATCGTCACCAATAGTTGCGATGGACGCACGCGCAGCCGCTGCCAAGACGATCGGGGAAGTACTCGCCGGTAGGTCTCTCAATCAAGCGCTACCCGCAGGTTTAGCAAAAGTAGAGGTCCGTGAACGCGCTCTTGTGCAGGAGCTGTGCTATGGCAGCCTGCGTCTAGCACCGCGCTTGCAGGGTCTGCTCGACATTCTGCTGCGAACGCCGTTGAAAAATAAAGATCGAGACCTAAAGGGGCTCATATTGTGCGGCCTGTACCAGCTCGAGTGCACTCGCATACCCGATCATGCAGTGGTCTCAAGCACAGTCGCCGCCACAGCGGGGCTCGGAAAGGCTTGGGCAAAGGGACTAACCAATGCCGTGCTTCGACGATTCCTGCGAGAGAAAGATGAGTTGGCATCGCAGCTTTCAGCCGCTGCTGAGAATGCTCATCCACAATGGCTATACGATCAGATACAGCAGCAATGGCCTCAACACGCCAAGGCTATCATCCAGGCCAACAATACCCAGGCGCCACTAACACTTCGGGTCAATCGAAAGCACTGTTCAAGGAGTAGTTACATCCAGACCTTGCATGAAAAAGGTCTTGAAGCCGATCCGGGGACCTTGTCCACGGAAGCCGTTTACCTGGCTCGCGGTGCAGATGTAAGCACACTGCCTGGGTTTAGCCTGGGTGACGCAAGCGTACAGGATGAGGCCGCACAGCTCGCTGCGCACTACCTCGGCGCATCCCCTGGTGAACGCATCCTGGACGCTTGCGCCGCCCCCGGCGGCAAAGCCTGTCACGTGCTCGAACTTGAGCCCGAGCTGGAAGAACTTGTGGCAATGGATATAGATACACTACGACTTGAAAGAGTGAGGGACAATTTACGGCGTCCGGGACTCGAGGCTTCCGTGGTGACAGGCGATGCTCGCTATCCACCGCAACAGTTTGGGCCCGCAAGCTTTGATCGTATTTTGGTGGATGCCCCTTGTTCTGCGACCGGTGTAGTGCGACGCAACCCCGATATTAAGTTGTTAAGGCGACGGGCAGACATTGAAGGCTTTTCCCGCGTACAAAGGGATATCCTCGATGGTCTTTGGCCTCTCCTAAGGGCGGGCGGCTATCTGCTATACGTTACCTGCTCAATTCTTGAGCTAGAAAATGCTAACGTGGTCGAACGCTTTCTGCTGAGCAGGTCAGATGCCGCCTGCGTGCCGCTTTCTGAAGATTGGGGTCTCGCCGCAGGTCCAGGCAGACAAATACTGCCGACGGTGGGCGGGCCAGACGGACTGTTCTACGCTCTACTGAAGAAGCAAACCTGATTTACACAGGCTGAGATAGGCAATATTTCCCCAGTAGTTCACTTACAATCGAGGTGGCTTTTCTTTAATGTGCTGGCTAACTCAAATCCATGACAAAGGTTGAGTTAGCAAAGCTATGAAGATCATTATCCTCGGCGCTGGCCAGGTAGGCGGCACTCTAGCCGAGCATTTGGCTGGCGAACAAAACGACATCACCATGGTGGACGTCGACGCTGAAACGCTGCGGCTGCTGCAAGACCGCCTGGATATCCGTACCGTTGTCGGCGAGGCATCACACCCCAACACTCTACTCAAAGCCGGTGCTGAAGATGCTGACATGTTGGTCGCGGTCACCAATAGTGACGAAATCAACATGATGGCATGCCAGGTCGCTCACACCCTGTACAACACCCCGACAAAAATTTCACGAGTGCGCTCGCAACAGTATCTTCACCAACAAGACACTTTGTTTAATCGGGATCATATCCCTGTCGATGTCATTATTGGCCCCGAACAGCTGGTCACCAAAAATATCCAACAGCTTATTGCCAACCCAGGAGCGCTTCAGGTCCTGGATTTCGCAGATGGCAAAGTTCAACTCGTAGCAGTAAGAGCCCATTACGGTGGGCCTATAGTTGGACAGCAATTGCAAGAAATCAGGAACCACATGCCCAAGGTGGATACCCGAGTGGCCGCTATCTTCCGTCAGGATCGTCCAATCATCCCTGAAGGGAGTACCGTTGTAGAGCGAGATGACGAGGTGTTCTTTATCGCCGCGCGAGATAACATCCGCGCCGTAATGTCAGAACTTAGAGAGGTAGATAAGCCCTATAAGCGCGTCATGATAGCCGGTGGCGGCAATATCGGTGCGACGCTGGCTTCTAATATAGAAAGTGCATACCAGGTCAAGGTGATAGAGCAATCCTATGATCGTTGTCGGGTGCTATCCGAGCGACTAAAACACACGTTGGTGCTGAACGGTAGCGCAGCGGACCCTAAATTACTGGCATCGGAAAACGTAGAAGGAATGGACGTATTCTGCGCACTTACCAATAACGATGAAGCTAATATTATGATGTCCATGTTGGCCAAGAGACAGGGTGCACAAAAAGTCATTACCTTAATTACCAACCCTGCCTACGAGGACCTGGTTGGTGATGAGATCGACATCGCCATCTCGCCCAAGCAAATCACGATCGGTAGTTTGCTTACTCACGTGCGCAGGGGGGATATCAGCAATGTCTACTCGCTGCGGCGGGGTGCAGCTGAATCGCTGGAGGTAACCGCATTAGGAGACGCTCGTTCTTCCAAGGTCGTAGGCAGGAGGCTGGATGAGATCAACCTGCCAGAGGGGGTAACCATCGGAGCGATCGTGAGAGGGAAGGAAGTCTTAATCGCCCATAGTCATGTCGAAGTAGAAGCTAATGACCATGTAATTCTGTTTCTTGTTAACCGCGATATGATCAAAGCCGTAGAGAAATTATTTGCAGTAGGTTTCGGCTTCTTCTCCTAGATCATGCATATCTCAGTATCATTTCGCGTTCTCGGAATCTTGCTGATGCTGTTCAGCACGACCTTGTTCACGCCTCTGACCATGGCGATTCTAGCCAATGACGATACTGCCGTCGGGTTCGCACAAGCGCTGGGTATTACTTTTTTTTCTGGGCTCTTAATGTGGCTACCCGTACGCGGCGTGCGCCACGACTTGCGAATTAGAGATGGGTTTTTGATCACCTCTTTATTTTGGACCGTATTGGGCTTGTTCGGCGCCTTACCTTTCGCATTGACCCCTACTCTGAATTTGACAGGTGTAGAGGCTATTTTCGAATCGATTTCGGGGTTGACCACGACTGGGGCAACGGTGATTGTAGGGCTGGACGGTCTGCCGCAATCAATCTTGATCTACCGCCAGCTTCTACAATGGCTGGGAGGTATCGGCATCATCGTTGTAGCGGTTGCCGTGCTGCCAATGCTCGGCATTGGTGGCATGCAGCTTTACCGCGCAGAAATTCCGGGACCATCAAAAGATAGCAAACTCACACCGAGAATTACTGAAACCGCCAAAGCACTGTTCTCGGTTTACCTCGCGCTGACAATCGCTTGCGGCGTGGCATATTATCTGGTGGGCATGTCGGTCTTCGATGCGGTCGCTCACGCACTGTCAACCGTCGCAATTGGCGGGTTTTCTACTCACGATGCCAGCATGGGCTATTTCAATAACGATGCCGTCCTGGTCGTCTGCAGCGTCTTTATGTGCATCTCAGCCATCAACTTTGGGCTGCATTATGTGGCCTGGAGGCGACACAGTGTCCTGGTTTACAGCCGAGATTCGGAAACTCGTTTTTTCTTGAGTGCTTTGCTCGTATGTGTGGTGATTACCTGCGCCTACCTCGTATTCAGCGGCACGCTTAACACGCAGGAAGGGCTGATACATGGCGCATTCCAGGCCATATCGATAACCACAACAACGGGCTTCTCAACTCGCGACTTTGCCTCATGGCCATCATTTATTCCTTTGATGATGCTCTTTTTCTCGTTCATGGGCGGTTGCGTGGGATCTACCGGCGGTGGCATCAAAGCAATGCGCATGATGCTGATATACAAACAGGGCATTCGGGAAATGAAACAGCTGGTGCACCCCCAGGCGGTTATCCCTCTAAAGGTAGGACAGCGCAGAGTTCCGGCCGCAGTCGTGAGCGCGGTTTGGAGCTTTCTAGCGGTCTATATGTTTG
This sequence comes from Pseudomonadota bacterium, assembly GCA_039178015.1. Taxonomy (GTDB): domain Bacteria; phylum Pseudomonadota; class Gammaproteobacteria; order Pseudomonadales; family Halieaceae; genus JARRPM01. The sequence continues at coordinate 9,862 of JBCDFM010000027.1, read as the reverse complement.
CGTTTATTGTGATCTTGCTATTACTAATGGCTACAGGCCTCGATTTTCGCACAGCATTCTCTGCAGTCGCTGCATCTATTAACAATCTGGGCCCGGGTTTGGGTGGGGTCGCGGCACACTACGGAGACATCAACGAGATCGCAAAAGCGATTCTGTGTATAGCTATGCTCCTGGGCCGGCTTGAAGTATTCACGCTTCTGGTACTGTTCACACCCGCATTCTGGCGTCTCTAGCGACGGCTTTAGCGCATGTTGGGGCGGGTTTTCTTGATCATCTCGTAAGCGGCTTGTATCTCTTGCGAGCGCTCGGTCGCAACCTTGACCATATGTTCTGGCACCCCTTTGGCAATGAGCTTGTCGGGATGATTCTCGCTCATACGCCGGCGATATGCCTGCTTCAACTCTCTGTCAGAGACCGACGAATCCACCCCGATAGCCGCATAGGCATCCTCTATGCTGGTACCCGGTTGCGCGGCATAAGCGCCGTTGGAGTAAAACTGTCCCTGGGCGGTTGCCATGCGAAGCAGTTGCTCCAGTCTGGCGGCTCCAAAGCCTATCGTAACGGCAATACGCTCCAGCGCCGCTTTTTCACCGGGGTCAATCTGCTGGTCCGCCATCGCCAGAGACACCAAAAACATCAAAAGCGTCTGTTGTAATTGACGTTGCTGCCCACAGACCTCAAGGAAAGAAGACAGTACAGGCTCGATTTCAAAACTGGCGGCCGCACCTTGACGGAAAAGCTCTATTGCCTGTTCGCGCTGCTCGGGGTTGAGCCGCATTTGACTAAAAATTAATTCTGTATGTTGGATCTCCTCTTCTGAAACGCGACCATCCGCCTTTGCCACATAACCCGATAGCAAAAATGTCGTTTCAAAAAAGCTGGTTTTAATACGTTGAATATTTTCCGGGGAGCCAAACCTGAACGTGACGCCAAGGCCACGATCAAAGAAATGACCGACGATAACCCCCAGCATCAAGCCAAAAAAATTACCTGCAATCAGGCCGATTAGTCCGCCAATGACCTTGCCGTAAAACATAGATCTCCTTTATCTGCCGAGAAGTCCCCAGCTTGAACTAGCGCTGCCAAAACAGATGCGCTCAAGCTAGCAGCGCGATGAGGTGAACGTGTACAAGGGCAGGAGCTCAATGAACGCGCGTATTATGCCGACAAAAGAGGCGGTATAATAGCCAGCTTTTTTAAAGGCTTGCGAGTCCAACCAGTGCCAAAAACCGACCAAAAATTGCTTACCTTTCAAGCGCTAATTCTAAAGCTACAACAGTTTTGGGCGAAGCGGGGCTGCGTGGTCTTGCAACCCCTGGATATGGAAGTAGGAGCGGGAACATTTCACCCCGCTACCTTTTTGCGAGCACTAGGCCCTGAGAGCTGGAACGCGGCTTACGTACAACCTTGCCGGCGACCAACGGACGGACGCTACGGCGAAAACCCTAATCGCCTGCAGCATTACTATCAATTCCAAGTTGTCATGAAGCCATCGCCCGACGAGTTTCTCTCCATTTATCTGGAATCGCTTGAGACCTTGGGAATTGATCCCAGCGTTCACGACATTCGCTTTGTAGAGGACAACTGGGAGTCTCCAACTTTGGGTGCCTGGGGCCTTGGTTGGGAGGTATGGCTGAATGGTATGGAGGTCACCCAATTCACTTATTTTCAACAGGCGGGTGGGCTGGAGTGTTACCCGGTTACAGGGGAAATAACGTACGGTATCGAGCGAATAGCTATGTACCTACAAGGCGTGGACAGCATTTATGATCTTGTTTGGGCCGATGGCCCCGCTGGTATCGTCACGTATGGCGACGTGTTTCATCAGAACGAGGTGGAGATGTCGCACTATAACTTCGAAGAGGCGGACGTTGATTATCTATTTAGCTTCTTCGACAAATGTGAAAACGAAGCACTACGTCTTGTGAAAAAAGACTTGCCCCTTCCAGCCTATGAAATGGTGATGAAAGCATCTCATGCATTTAATCTTTTGGACGCGCGTCATGCGATCTCTGTCACCGAGCGCCAGCGCTTTATTCTACGAGTAAGAACGTTGGCTCGAGAGGTAGCGCAGTCGTACTTTGATGCCAGAGCCGCCCTGGGATTTCCCCTGGCCGAACCGTCAATACGAGATGAGGTACTAGGTAATCTGCAGGCCGAGGCAAGTTGACTCATGAGCACGGAGCCACTTCTGGTGGAGCTCGGTACCGAAGAGCTGCCACCAAAATCGCTGAAAACGCTTGGCCTGGCATTTCGAGATGGCTTGATCGAAGGTCTTCAGGAACGCAAGCTGGGGTTTGGGGAAGTCAAGTGGTTTGCCACTCCCAGGCGTCTGGCTGTATTGATTTCTGACGTACAGCTGAAGGCTGCCGACACTGAGGTCGAAATCCTGGGACCGCCACTGGCCAATGCCCGCGATGAAGCCGGGAACTGGAGCGCTGCTGCCACCGGTTTTGCAAAAAAGCAGGGCGTTACACCCGACGAATTAGCGCAGGTAGATACGCCTAAGGGTGTTCGCCTGGGAATCACGCGAAAAGAACAAGGTATTCGTGCGTGTGATAGTGTCAACGCCATCATTCAAGACAGTATTCAAAAACTACCCATAGCGAAGCGCATGCGCTGGGGTGCTAGCAGGGTGGAGTTCGTTCGGCCTGTGCACTGGGTGGTCGCTATGTTCGGCGCAGACAGTGATCTTGGTCAGATTCTCGGGCTGGAAACCGGCAATACCACATACGGGCACCGTTTCCACAGTATTGGCGAAATTCAGCTCGACAGCGCGCCTGAATACGAACAAGTGCTCATGAACGAAAAAGTCATTGTTGATTTTGAACGCCGACGCGAAATCATTCTCCGCCAGGTCGAGGCGGAGGCTGCCGCTCTGGGTGCCACAGCAGTTGTAGATGAAGGGCTACTCGACGAAGTCACGGGTCTTGTTGAATGGCCGGTTGCTCTAACAGGCTCTTTCGAGCCGCGCTTTCTCAGCGTACCCGCAGAGGCATTAGTATCATCCATGCAAAAACACCAAAAGTATTTTCCCGTCGTCGATGCGCAGGGCGATTTACTCCCTAACTTCATCACCGTATCCAACATAGAAAGCAAAGACCCTGATCAAGTGATCGCTGGCAACGAACGAGTCATTCGTCCTCGGCTGAGCGATGCAGCCTTTTTTTTCGAAACTGATAAAAAAGTCCCGCTTGTCGAGCGCGTTGCGCAGTTGGACAACGTAGTTTTTCAACAAAAGCTGGGGACCTTGAAAGATAAGACCGATCGCGTCACGGCGCTGGCAGGAGAGATAGCGCAGCTCATTGACAGCGATGCCAAACTGGCCCAGCGGGCGGCTCTGCTGAGCAAAGCTGACCTGCTAACTGACATGGTCCAAGAGTTTGCTGATATGCAGGGTATTGCCGGTTATCACTACGCCCTTAACGACGGAGAAGAGGCCGTTGTCGCCACTGCTATCGCACAGCAATACTGGCCGAAGTTCGCCGGCGACCGACTTCCTGAGGAATCCACGGCCTGCGCCCTTGGCATCGCTGATCGGCTGGACACATTAGTGGGTATCTTTGGGATCGGTCAACCACCCACAGGGTCCAAAGATCCGTTTGGCCTGAGGCGAGCTTCACTATCCGTTCTGAGAATTATGGTTAACAGGCGACTGGATCTGGATTTGCGCCACTGTCTGCATTTAGCAGTAGCCAAGTACAGCAATGGCGTAGTTGCCGATGACTCCGTCTCACGCGTATTCGATTATATGATTGAACGCTTCCGTGCCTGGTTTGAGGAGGAAGACGTTCCGGTAGAGGTCTTCAAAGCCGTCGCGGCGCGAAACGTCAGCCACCCGCTGGATATCCAAAACCGAGTACATGCCGTTCACGCATTCAGCTCTCTACCTGAGGCCGCCGCTCTTGCTGCAGCCAACAAGCGTGTCGCCAATATACTTGGCAAGCTGAATCCCGATCATCGGTTTAGCGAAGTGAGTACCGACTTACTCGTAGAGCCAGCTGAGAAAGAGCTTCGGGCTAAAATCGACACACTATCCGAAACAGCTTCTGCGCATTTTCAAAAGCGGGAGTACACACAGGCGCTGGCTTGCCTTGCCGCATTACAGGGTCCCGTGGACGCCTTCTTTGACAGTGTGATGGTAAACGCAGAGGACCCAAAACTACGCAACAACCGTTTGAGTCTGCTGAACACTCTGCAGGATCTATTCCTGCAGGTGGCCGATATTTCCCAGCTGGCCGTTGCCAAGTAAGGTCGTGAACAGCATCGTTTTGGATCGCGACGGCGTCATTAATGAAGACTCAAAAGAGTTTGTTCGAGGACTGAATGAGTGGCGACCGATACCAGGAAGTATTCAGGCCATCGCAGATCTATCGGCAGCGGGCTTCTCCGTCGTCGTTGCCACCAATCAGTCCGGCCTGGGAAGGGGCCTATTTAGTCTCGAGGACATGCAGGCCATACATCGGAGGCTACGCCAGCTTGTAGAGGCACTAGGTGGAGAAGTCAAAGGTATTTTTCATTGCCCTCACCGACCGGAGGATAGCTGCAGTTGTCGCAAACCAGGCGTGGGCTTACTGCAAGCGGCTGAACGGGACTTGGCGATCTCTGTAAGGGGTGCCTGGTTCGTGGGTGACAGCCTCACCGATCTGCAGTCCGCTCGGACATACGGGTGCATCCCCGTGTTGGTGAAAACGGGAAACGGGCTGGCCACGCTGAAATCTCTGCACACGCAGCAGATACATTCATTCCCTGATAACAGCCTTCGTGTTTACGATAACCTTGCTGGGGTCGCTCGTGCCCTGCTGCAAGAAATACCCGCCCCAAAAAGCGACAGGTAGCAGCCTGGGCCTGACAATTGACCGGGTTTTCCGGTCAGATTGCTTTAAACTAGCCACAAAAGACTGGGCGAGGCGATGGCAGCAGATATTCATTTTTTGCTTATGGTTTCAACTGGAGCTGCCGCGCTCTTTTTGCTTGGACTTATAGTCGCTCTGATACACAGCCATTTTATCCGTGAGCGTATGCGGGGTGATTTCAGCGCCAGCAGTGAACAGCTTAAACACGAACTGACAGAAGCACACATCAAAGTCCGCGAGTTATCTTTACGTCATGAACACACGGCAGAGCAACTCCAGGGCTACATTCAGAAACTGGATGAGTCAACCGCCGAGCTAGCTGAGACAAATCGGCGCTATAGCGCTCTGCAAAATCAACACACGCGCCTGGAAACAGAGCATCGCGAGCGACAGGATAAACACAGCGAGCAGGTACAGCTGCTAAACGATGCGCGCGATAACCTCAAAAAAGAATTCGAAAACCTGGCGAACAAAATCTTTGAGGACAAGGGCAAGAGCTTCACCAGCACGAGCCGCGAATCACTGGAGGCCTTGCTAAAGCCATTCAGAGAACAAATCACCGGCTTCCAGAGCAGAATTAATGAAGTGCATTCTGAGGCGTTGCGCGGCAACACCGCGCTGGAAAAAGAGATCCAAAAAGTTCTCGACATCGGTCTCGAAATGAACACCCAGGCAACTAACCTAAGCAGCGCGCTAAAAGGTGACAACAAGGCGGCCGGTAACTGGGGCGAAGCTCAGCTTCAGCGAACTTTGGAACTCGCCGGTTTGCAGGAGGGCGATCATTTCCAAACCCAGATCGCGTTTCGGGACGATCGAGGTAAGCGCAAGCTACCTGATTTCATCATCAAACTACCGGACAGGAAAAGTCTTGTAGTGGACAGCAAAGTATCCTTAGTCGACTATGACCGATCCATCTCTGCTGTTACTGAAGAAGACAAGACACGCGCTCTCGGAGCTCATGTTGCAGCCGTCAGAAATCACATCGACGATCTCGCATCGAAGGATTACACCAACCTGCCCGGCATCGGTAGCCCTGATTTTGTTTTAATGTTTATGCCCGTTGAGCCGGCCTACATAGAGGCGATGAGGCACAGTAATGATCTTTTCAACTACGGTTATCAAAAAGGCGTGATCATGGTCTCGCATACGACTCTTATGCCCATTCTGAGAACCGTGGCGAACCTCTGGATGATCGACAAGAGCAATCACGAAGCCAGAGAGATTAGTGATAAAGCAGGGGATATATACAATCAAGTCTGCTTAGTCGCAGAGCGCTTAAACAAGCTGGGCAATACCCTAAAGGCAGCAAGCAACCACTACAATGATACGGTGCGCGGCCTCGTTGGGCAGCAGGGTTTGCATGGCAAAATTGAGCGCTTCCAACACTTATCGACCAAGGCCAACAAGACGATGCCGGCGTTGGAATCCATTCACGTCGACGTTGAAAATAGTCGCCTGGGTGCCTTGGAAAAGCCGACGCTAGATGAGGGGCTCACCGATGCCGATAAAAAACCCCCAAAACTCAAGCCAATCTCCTGAGGACCATTAACGCTTCAGTGCGTCATGAGCCCTTTTGCTCGCCGGGCAGCTTGTGCCGCTGCTCAGGCTGCCAACTCCTCGCTTTCTTTCTGCGGATGTAACATTAAATATTCAAATGCGGCTAGCGCCGCCTTAGCACCTTCACCCATCGATATCACGATTTGCTTGTAAGGTACGGTTGTTACATCACCACAGGCGTAAATACCAGGCTCTGATGTTGCGCCCTTCTCGTCGATAACCACCTCACCATACTGGGTTAGCTCGACTACGCCATCAAGAAAGCCACTATTTGGCACCAGGCCTATCTGAACGAATACACCAGCTAAGTCTACCGAGTGATCTTTCTCAGATTCTCTGTCCTGGTACAGGATAGATGTTACTTTGCCATCGGTTGCCACGATTTCTTTCGTTGCAACATTGGTCAGCATGCTGATGTTATCGCGCTCACTGGCTCGGTCCACCAGGACCTGGTCAGCCTTCAGCTCCGGCAAGAACTCAAAAACCGTCACCGACTTCACTATTCCGGACAAATCCAATGCAGCTTCGATGCCGGAGTTGCCGCCACCAATAACCGCCACATCTTTGCCTTTGAAAAATGGACCATCACAGTGTGGACAGTAAGCTACACCATTACCGATGTTCTCCTTTTCACCCGGAACACCCAACTCACGCCAGCTAGCACCCGTGGCTATTATGAGTGTTCTGGTATCGATGCGTTCGCCGCTGGAAAGAACCAGGGATTTAGTCTCTCCTTTCTCCACAGACATCACCTTGAGGTGCTCTTTCAGAGTGACGTCATGTCCTTGCAGATGCTCAAGAAGCGCACCCGTAAGTTCAGGCCCGGTAGTTTCGGAGACAGAAATAAAATTCTCTATCCCCATTGTATCTTTGACCTGACCGCCTACACGGTCAGCAATCACGGTCACTTTAAGCCCTTTTCGGGCCGCGTAGATTGCGGCGCTGATACCCGCAGGGCCTCCACCGATAACAGTGACGTCCTGCAAGGGCATAGTGGCCTTTTCTGCCACCCTTACCATGCTGGGATAGCGTTCCACGAGCTTGTCAACCAGTGCTGCGGCATCGACCTTGCCGTTGGCAAAAAGCTCATTGTTCAGAAAGACGCTGGGAACACCCTGTACATCGCGCGCCTCAATAAGCTCAGGATAAAGGCCGCCATCAATCATCTCCACACTGATTCTCTCGTTTAGCAGTGCAAACTGATTCAGCGCCTGCACCACGTCGGGACAATTGTGGCAGCTGAGGCTTACGATCACTTCGAATCTTAACTCATCGGAGACATTGCGAATCATATCCGCGATGCTGTCGTCGAGCTTCATTGGTGTTCCGGTACTTTGTAGCAACGCCAACACGAGCGAATTAAACTCGTGGCCGCTGGGGATGCCCGAGAAACGAATCCCTGTATCTTTACCATCCGCCTCTATGAGGAAGCTCATGGGGCTGCGCAGTGTTTCCGGAAGGTCACGCTCTTCCAGCGAAATTTTGTCAGAAGCGCTAGCCACCCCTCCGAGAAACTCCAGCAGTTCATTTCGCTTGGTGTGTTCCCCTGTTTGCAGAACGAATGTTGCTTTTTTCTGCATGGAAGCGGTATACGTTTTTAGTGCTTCGAGAATGTCCTTGGATAACACGATCTCACTCCTTTTATGGGTCAGCGGACCCAGCGGGCCCGCTGTAGGTAGGCTTAAATCTTGCCAACCAGGTCGAGAGATGGCGCAAGCGTCTCTTCACCTTCTTTCCAGGCAGCCGGGCATACTTCACCCGGATGGGCCGCTACATATTGAGCTGCTTTTACTTTTCGCAATAGATCCTGCGCATCTCGTCCAATACCTTCCGCAGTAATTTCCATCGCCTGTATCACCCCTTCAGGGTCGACTAGAAACGTGCCGCGATCTGCCAGACCCACACCTTCACGCATCACGTCAAAGTTGCGAGTAATCTCACCAGTAGGGTCACCAATCATGGTGTACTGTACTTTGCTGATGGTATCCGATGTCTCATGCCACGCTTTGTGGGTGAAGTGTGTATCCGTTGATACAGAGTAGATTTCAACGTCGCGCTTCTGAAACTCCTCGTAGTAGTCTGCAATGTCACCCAATTCAGTGGGACAAACAAAGGTAAAATCTGCCGGATAAAAGAAAAATACTGCCCACTTACCTTTCAAATCAGCTTCAGACACTTCGATAAACTCACCTTGCTTAAAAGCTGTTGCGCTGAAAGGTTTAATTTGGGTGTTGATCAAAGCCATTGCAATGCTCCTCGTTTGGTTCAATTAGTTAGGGGATTCCCGTCAAGCCGTAGAATGTTAGTCAAGGCAAGCCTTTCTGCAAATCCAATATTTTCTAACCTGACGTTCTTAAAAATAGATCGATCTACCCGTTTTGACCCAGTAAACTTAATACATGATTTCACTAAAGCAAATTCGGTATGCACTCGCCGTAGAGCGTCACCTGCACTTCAAGCGAGCCGCTGAAGACTGCAATATCTCACAATCAGCCCTCAGTACGGCGCTGTTAGAGATGGAAAAGCAGTTGGGGTTCCCAGTTTTTGAACGCGATAACCGCAAAGTTTTAGTCACACCGCTTGGCAAGCAGGTGCTACAGCGCGCGCGCTCAGTAGAGTTGCAGATGGAGGACCTAGTGAAGCTAGCAGACGCTCAGCGCGAACCGCTGAGCACTCCGCTTTCATTAGGGGTCATCCCTACCATCGGCCCCTATTTGTTGCCGCGGCTGCTACCTGATCTGCAGCAGCGCTACCCCAACTTACAATTAGATATTGTCGAAGATCAGTCTGCAGAGGTACTTAATCAGCTTCGCCGTGGAGTCTTGGATGCGGCTATTATTGCCTTGCCTTACGATTGCCAAGGCCTTCTGACATTCCCCTTCTGGAGCGAAAACTTACTCTGGATAGTGCAAAAGCAGGACGAACACGCGAGCTTAAAAAAAATCTCGCCCGAGGCCATGGCCGATGCAAAGCTGATGCTGCTCAAAGACGGACACTGTCTAACCGAGCACGCTCTATCTGCCTGTAAATTAGAACAGAGTACCGGCCATAGCTTCAGCGCTACAAGCCTGGCAACGCTTATTCCGCTAGTGGCCTGTGGCATGGGCTCTACCCTGCTGCCCGAAATCGCAGTTAGTCAACTGATTGAAGGTAACCCGGAGCTGGTCAGTATCCCGCTGGAAGAGCCGGGTCCGCATCGGGAGCTGGCTATCGCAATACGACCGAACTACCCTGGGATAGCGAACGTGGAAGCTTTGTTGAAACTACTCGAGGAAATCCTTGGGAAGCCGACCCGGCACTGACGCCTCATGTAATTGATCGCTTTTGTGTCAGCCGCTTCTTATTTGTCTTGCGCGCTACATCGGTTTTATATCGCTTAGTTGCCGATATTTGGGTGGAAGTCGTCAACCGCTGACCTGAAAGCTGTTCTTGCGTCTGGTTCTTCGCGT
>JBCDFM010000026.1:0-26273 GCA_039178015.1 Pseudomonadota bacterium | reverse complement strand
TGCTGACCGATAACGGACTTCTCTATTTGCGCCATCATGGAGTGTATGGCCTGATGGCTGTCGCTGACTGGGTTGGTTGCGGACACTGTGATGGCTCCATGAAGATAAGAAAAGGCGAGTTACCACAGCCTGTTTGTGGCGTAACTATAGTCTCAACTTTCGAAGCTGTGTAGCTGGCTGTGCAAACTTGCGCGCCTCAGGGACTATTAGTTCGCCCAGGCGCGTAGGCCGCGAAATTGCTGTGAAAGGTAATCCATTTGATCTGCCAATATTCGATCTTTGGCGAGAAAATGCCACTCAAAGGGATTAGGTTTGAAAGGAATGGCCAGCAGTGGCATGCCGGCTTCTTCCGGCGTGCGATTGTCTTTTTTCCAATTACAGCGCTTGCATGCTGCGACCACGTTTTCCCATCGATTAGTACCGCCCCTTGAAGTTGGAATGACGTGATCGCGCGTGAGATCGCTGCGCGAAAATTTTTGCCCGCAATACAGGCAGCGATAGTCATCTCTGCGAAAAAGGGTGCGGTTACACAGTGGTGGGCTAAAGTCTTTTACGATTTTGCCATCGATGGCGATGATAGGCTGCAGGTCAATGCGTGACCTTAAGCCGGTTAATCGCTGAATACCACCGAAAAAGGGCGGCAGGCTGTCGCCGATGCCATAGATGACATCGCCTTTGGCGTAGGCAGAAATTGCCTCGTGTACGGTAATCCAGCCCCGTGGCTGGCCCGCCACATCCAAACGCAGAATTGTGTACATGGGGCACCACTTAAGGATTTTGCTAAAACCTACTGGAAAATTGTGAAGTTAACAATCGTAATTTGCACGGCCAGTCCTGTTGCGCAGGAATACTTTAAATCGCTGTCCAGCTTGCACTCACGACGATGTCATCGTCTAGCAAAACGCTACCATCAAATGTTTGCCCTCTCTGTACTGCTCCCACGCCAGCGGGTGTGCCGGTCATGACCAGGTCACCGTCCTCCAGCGTAGTGAACGCTTGCAGCTCACTTAGAATAACGTCCGGCTTGTAGATCATTGATTCCACGCCGCCAGACTGTGTTGTCTGACCATTGATATCCAGGCGCAGCGACAATCGATCAACAGGTCCGGGCAGAGCAACAAAGTCACTGAACAAAGCTGCGCCGTCGAAAGCTTTGGCTCGCTCCCAGGGCAAGCCTTTTTGTTTCAGGGTCGATTGCAGTTGTCGCCGCGTAAGGTCGATACCGAAACCAACGGCGGAAAACTCGTTGCCCGATACTAGAAACACCAGCTCTCCCTCATAGTGCAGCGCTTCGCCATCAACGGTTGCGAGGAGGTCGTCCCCGATAGCCGAATTTGGCTTGATGAAAACAACCATGTCGTCGGGAATTTCATTGCCTAGTTCACTGATATGGGCGACATAATTGCGGCCCACACAGAGTATTTTCGATGGCGTTATTGACTGACCTGCTAAGCTAATTGATCGCATTCGCATAACTCCTCAATTGGGTGGATCAACCCGGTTTGAGAGCGACGTATTTCGCCTGTACCAGCCCGCCACTGAAAAACGATCAGCCGTCGCGGGGCGCACCTCATGCTCAAACTCTTCGCTGAGAAACACTACCAGGGTTTTATGAACAGGTAGTACCTCTACGGCCTCTGCTTTTGTGTACAGCACCAGCTCGCCGCCCGCGTCTACGGACCAGTCAGGATTGAGATATGTTACCAACGATAGCACCCTTGAGCTTGCAGCTTGCTGAGCGTTCGCGGAGTTGCTCTGCCCGGTATGTTTTGAGTCTTGACTCGCAGCGCTCTCGACGTCTTTGGCGATGGCGTGTTTGGAAGCGTAGACGAAGGTGTCGCGATGCCGGGTGTAAGCTGAGCCCGGGGGGTAGTGTGCAAAGTGGCTTTCAAAGGAAAACAGTCCGAGCAAAAGATGTTGATTGAGATAGGTTTGTAGTTGCGCGGTCCAGTTCAGCCAATCTAATCCGGCTTTCGATTGATCGTCAATCCAAAGGGTCGAGTCGCCGCGTAACTGCTGATCTGTGTGTTGATGTCGCAAGCGACCCATTTGAGCGAGTTTGAAACGGCCAGGTGCCGTTGCCTTCAATTCATCTCGCAGGCTATTTGCCAGGGCGAGCGGTACAGCGTCAGGCTTAACGCTGTATCCCTGAGTTCGTAAATCCTCAGCAAGCGCTGCGAACATCGGGTCATTGATCACAGCTGTATCGTGGTTCAAGGGAACTGCCAGTCCAACAAAGGTGCATGCTGCTGAGCGCCATAGACATCTCGATCGCCCGGTGAGCCCGAGGGGGTTGATCTGGGCAGACAGATCTTGATCGCCATAGCAGGGTCAAAGTAGATGATATCGAGAATCTGTTCTGGTTCCAGCGCATAGAGCCTAGCGATAAGTTGTGCATCGATCAGCTTGCGCTGCTTGAACTGCAGGTAGTCGCGCTCCATCTTGAACATGATATCCAGAGCATAAGTGAATGGGCTAGTATTTTTGCTGCGTAGCACCACGGCAATGTCTCTAAGCATTGTCATTCGCGATATCCTCGATCACTAACGGGAACAGGCTCAGCGGATCTTTCGTCGCCATGAGGTGATAGATTGAAAACTCAAAGACTTCGCCAGCCGCCAGGTCGGACGGTGAAAATGGGAACGCAAGATTGCCGGCAGTAGCTACGCGACCGTTATACCCGTAATGCAGTAAGGTCGAGCGGGTCACGCTACACAGGGTGGCAGCGGCAGATGGCTCGGGGGCGACGGCGTCGATCAAAACCCCCAGTTCATGAGCAGGCTGATCTTTGCGCGGTTCCCGTGACCCCATGACGGCGTCTTTGCCATAGATATGAAAGTGCAGACTACCCTGTTGGATCTCGTTCGCGCATAGCTTACCCACAGCAGAGCGAACCTCATTCAGAATGCTATCGAGGGATGCGATCATGATGGGATCGCGAATACCGGCGATACAGATGCTGCGATGGCCAATTTGACGTGCTCCCTCGAGTTTCACTGAATAGCGGGATTCAGGTACAAACTTGCTGCCGGTGACTGCGACGCTGCCCTGACCCAACTCCTCGAACTGCACCTTGCTTAAATCTAAATACCCACCCGGGCCAGGCAGTAGCGTTGGGTGCGCTTTCTCGTACAGCGTGTGTGCGGCGACTGAGGTGGCCGTGAAGCTTCGTTCAGAGTTTAACGGTCGCAGCACAAAGCGATCTTGCTCCAGTATACCCAGGGCGCAATCCGCGCCTGAGCCAGGAGCTGCTGCGATCGCTGCGCACTCTAGAATCTTACCGAGGTGAAGCGCCAGGCCGGGATCGAAACCCAGCATCATTGGCAGCGCAGCGAACAACGCTGGGTCATAGGCGCGCCCGGCAACAATGACCTGGCAGTTTGCCTGCAATGCCTCCTGAATGGGTTCTACGCCCATCTGTGCGACCACTTTTGTTGTCTTGGTCACTGTGTCTTTAGTGAGTGCCGGGGCGCCTTGCAGTGCTGTAATGCGGTCCTCTTGTATTGCATTGAGTATCTGCTCTTTCTCGATATCGGCATGAATCGACCCCAGGCGAAAGGAAAGCTGCAGCTCCTTGGCGAGTTGCCTGATGATCGCTAGCGTCCATTGCAGATGCATTGCCGCACCGGCCCCGCCTGCACTACCGATCACGAGTGGTATGTCGCGCTCGATTGCGGCCTGGAGCAGAACGGCGAGGTCTCTACGCACTGCAGCAGCATCGGTGAATGACCTGCCGCTGCCCAGATAATAGGGGCCAGGGTCGGCAGAACCTGCATCCACTGCAATCAGATCTGGCTCATGTGATAGGCCTTGTTGAAAGGAGGCGGCAGGGAAGCCATAACCGAGAATGGCTGTGGGAGCTAAAATGGTGAATCGTGGCATCACGATTTTCTCAAAATTGGGTGTCAGGATTGTGCATGGGGTTCTTTGCCTTGCTAACTTATCAGCTTGCTCCAAAGCTGCAATAGCACCTTGTCACACAGTCTATATGACGTGATTTTAAAGGTGTGCGGCGTGCTGCGAACACGGGGCGTAATTGACTTCAAAAGGCAATACATTTATTGTAACCGGCTGTTTTTTTAGCAGATTTGCGTGCTCTCGCCACCGATTACCCGGACCAATTACCGGGCTAAGTATCATGCAAATCCCTCGCGGCCACGAGCCGTCTTACGCAATGGGTAACGGAGACACGTCCGCCACCCGTTGACTGCTTGAGCGTCCACGTACTGCCAACAGGAATGAGATAAAAATGAATACAAAGCATTCGCAAGGCCTTCTGGCATCACTCGAAAACCCTTTCGCCCCGAAGCGCGAGCAATCCTTTGAAGTACCTGGGCAGCTTGCCAGCAAACCCGGCGCTTATGAGGAGTCTATGAAAGCGGGTTGGGAACTGCAACAGCGTCCTCATGTTGCGGCTGGCGTGAAAAGTATTCAGCGCCAACATCAAAAGAAACGCATGACAATATGGGAGCGCATTCGCTTTTTGAGTGATATCGAGCCCACGGTGCTATACCAGAACTGGGGCCCAAATCTCGATGGCGCGTCGTTGGTAACAGCGATCATTAAAGTGAACGGACGTGATGTGGCGCTATATGGACATGACTTTACCGTGCGGGCTGGGTCCATGGATGCAACCAATGGCGCTAAACTAGCCAGACTCTTCGAGTTAGCGGCCCGGCAACGCATTCCCCTTATTGGCATTAACGATAGTGCAGGTGCTTATATACCCGCGGGTGTCGGTGGACTCGACGGCTACGCTGAGGCGTTCGCAGCATTGCGTAAAATCAGCGGTGTGGTCCCCAGCATCATGTGCATGTTTGGTTTCAATGCGGGAGGCGGCTCGTATCTGCCGCGACAGGGAAGTTTCCTTATTCAGCCTAATGAGACCTTTTTCGGTCTGACTGGGCCGGGTGTGGTGAAATCCGTGCTCGGAGAGGATGTTACGCCGGACGAGCTGGGCGGTCCCGGTGTGCACAGCCAAAGTGGCGTCACCGATTTTGTTGTGAAAGACGAAGTGGCCGGTTTGCGAAAGGTGCGTGCCTTGCTCAACTATCTCCCAAGTTATAATGGAGAATTAGCGCCCCACCAGCCCAGTTCTGATCCGGTCACGCGCAAGACCTGGGACATCGATATCCTGTTGAAAAAAGCCTTTAATTCACCTACCGGTTTCAATACGCCGATTGACGTTACCATCCTGATCCAACAGCTTTGTGATCATGGTGATTTTCTTGAGTTGCAGCCTGACCGTGCGCGCAACACCGTGACAGCGCTCGGGCGGATGGGTGGCAATGTGATCGGGTTTGTGGCCAATAATTCTGCGGTAGCTTCGGGTCAGATCGACATCGATGCGGCCTATAAAAATGCACGTTTTATCCGTTTTTGTAACCTGTACAACATTCCGGTGATATTTCTGGAGGATACGACCGGCTTCTTACCGGGGAAGGAGCAGGAGAGCGGCGGAATTGTACAGGCGGGACGTGCGATGCTCGATTCGATAGTCGATCTTCGCACGCCGCGTTTTCTCGTTATTGTGCGTAATGCCTATGGCGGCGCCTATGCTTCATTCAATAGTTTTCCAACCGGGGCGGATTTTGTAATCGCGCTGCCGACGTCGCGTCTCGCGGTTATGGGTCCAGCCGGTGTGAAATACGTCTACAAAACAGAGCTACGCAAGATACACGCCTCCATAGAGCAGCGAACCAAGGCTGAAACAGCAGCTCAGACAGCTGCAGGCTTGTCTGAACAACAGGCTGAGGATGCAGCTAAAGCGCTGGTCGCCGATTGGGTAAAGTCTGAAGAGGCATTGTTGGCGCAACGCTACGAACGAGAACTGATGAACCCCAACGAGGCATTGAGTTTGGGCTCCATATCCCAAATCGTCATGCCCTCCGATTTGCGCCATGTGCTAGCGGAGAATATGGCGTTTTACTTGCGTCGCTATCGACCGGGGCCGCTGAATTCTGTGCAGCGCGAATTCCATTGATCGCTCAAAAACAATAATAGAGGACAACACGCGTGTCGAACGAACACTATCTCCAGAACAGCCTTATTCATCGCGACCGTAGATTAGGAGAGCGCGACGATGAGTGGGTAAAGCAGTTTGACTGTACGCATATTCGACCTCTTATTATTTGCCGCGGTCCTATCCGAAAGGAAGCGATGGACGTATTTTCCGAAATGGGCATCGATGGATTTGGCATACTGCTCTCGGAAAAAGACTCTATTGTCTACCGCAATGCGCTGGCGCCGGAACTGCGCTCTCTTACTGACCCAGACAGGGTGCACCGCGTCCCTGACTACAGCGGGGTTAACAAGGAAGAACGCGAGGCGCGCATCAATCAAATCATCAACATCGCCAAAGAGAATCATTACAACGCGATCTTTGCCGGCTACGGATTTATGGCGGAGGATGAAATGATGGTTGCGGCGATGGAAGACGCTGGACTTAACTTTATTGGACCGTGCTCGCGCACTGTGCACGATGCCGGTCTGAAGGATGAGGCAAAGCGCACTGCCTTGAAAACAGGTGTCTCGGTGACGCCTGGGATAGACAATGCCACCGCTTTGACCCTGCTGAAAAAATACCCGGATGAAGCCGCGTTGAATGCTCTGGTGGTTGCTCAAGGCCTGAAGGTGGATGCAAGCGCGTTGGCCGACGATGAGACCAGCCTTGAGGATAAGGCTGATCTTGTACTCGCCGCTTCCTATGATAAAGGCGTGGATCTCTACACGGTCGATGAGCTTTGCGCCACGCTCACCGAAGCGGTCGAAAAAATGGCAGCCGACTATCCGGAAAATCGTGTCAGACTGAAAGCTATCAGCGGCGGCGGAGGTAAGGGGCAGCGCATTCTTGGAATCGGTGAATCTGAGCGGACGGCAGAGCTGGTACGAGAAATACTGAACGAAGTGAAAACGACTGGCGTTGGGGACAATAAAAACGTTCTTGTCGAATTGAACATAGAAACGACACGCCACCAGGAAATTCAGGTGATCGGTAACGGCAGCTGGAGTATGAGCATGGGTGGACGTGACTGCTCACTGCAGATGCATGAACAAAAGCTCTTAGAAGTGTCCGTCACGGTAGAGTCGCTGAAGGCGGCTATCGTCGAAGCCGAGCGTGCCGACAACCAGGTTGAAGCACATGTACTCAGTCAGGATCTAAAAACGCTGGAGGCGATGGAGGATGAGGCTGCACGTTTCGGCGGTGCGGTAGGTCTGGATTCTGTCTCAACGTTTGAGTGCATCGTCGATAGAGACAAACACTTTTTTATGGAGATGAATACGCGCATCCAGGTAGAACACCGGGTAACTGAGCTCTGCTACGCTCTCAAGTTCTCAAATCCTGAGGACTCTGAAGAGCACTTTGTTGTTGAGTCGCTGGTGGAAGCCATGGTTCTGCTTGCAGCGCATGGTCCCAAACTGCCCAAACCCGAACGAATTGTGCGCAGTAACGACAGTGTTGAAGCGCGCCTGAATGCCACCAACCAGGCCCTACAGCCGCACGCAGGTGGCGTTATAGAACATTGGACCGATGCGGTCGAGGGCGAGATTCGCGACGATCAGGGTATCAGTTTGCACAACCCTGATACTGACACGTTTATGAAATACACACTGGCGGGCGCCTATGACTCAAATATAGCGCTACTACTGACGGTGGGTGATTCTCGTTTAGATACCTATCACAATATGGCTGAGACTATTCGTCAGACGCGGATGCGAGGAACCGATCTCGCAACCAATCTGGAGTTTCACTACGGGCTGGTGAATTGGTTTATCGCCCAGAATGTCAATGCGCGACCAACGACCCGCTTTATCGTGCCCTACTTAACTGCTGTAGGGGAGTTAAAGCAGTGTGCCAACAGCCTGGATATAGATTACGCCTATCGATCCATCGGTGATCGCATGCTGCAGGATGTCGACGCTGCGGCCACAGGCGGTGAAAAAAGCGCCGCCGCGCTGGCCGATGCACTCCAGCTCAAGGAAACCTTGTTGCTTCGACCGTTGGAGACCTTACTGAGTGAACCTCATGTGCTCAGTGGCTGGCTCAGCATTAACCGCGACTGCTATACCCTGATCGACGACAAAATCAGCTGGAATGAAAACCCAATTGAACTTCTAGCGGATACCTACCACTTTCTGAATATGGATTCAGGAGGAGATGAACGCGCGGCGGCCACGCTGATTTGGGATCACGATGAGTTGATTTTGCGACAGGCAATAGCATTTTATGACGAACTCAATAAAAGGTTAGACGCCAAAGAATGGGTGGAGTTGTGTACTCAACTTAATTCGCCGGATGCTCCTAAGGGCATTGACGAGACACAATGGCTGGAAATTCGCGGTGCGCATCTAGGTTTTCAGGCTGGGGTAGACATACTTGCGGTGTTACCCAGTATTGCTGAGGCGACCCGCTTTTATGATCTGCAGGTCAACGATGATCTAACCATTACTATTCCTGAACGGTTAAATGATCCTGAGCTGCAAACTGCGATGGCGAAAATACTGGTACCGCCACCGGTTGCGAAGTCTGACGAAATCCTCGCCGAGAGTGGCGGTATGTTTTACTCACGAGAGACGCCTGATCACGATGTTTACATGAAAGAGGGTGATCACTTTGAGGCTGGCGATCCACTGTTTATCATCGAAGTGATGAAAATGTTTAACAAGTTCTATGCGCCTTTTGCTGGCACCATCGACAAGGTCTTGGTCGAAACAGACGGTACAATTATCAGTAAGGGGCAGCCGATATTCAAAATCACGCCTGATGAGCGGCCGCTGATTGAGTCACCTGAAGAAATAGCGATGCGTAAGCGCGAGGCGACTGATCGGTTTTTGCAGCAGCTGTAGAACGCCAGTATCTGCTCGTTAAGAGAAAAGCGGTAGGAAAAGGTTGTAAGGAAGGTACCTATGAGTGACGAGATTTACGACAAAAGTAGCGCTACATTGGACGCCTGGAATGAGCTTGCTACAAAACAGCTGAAAGGCCGTAGTCCCGAGGACCTGGTGTGGCAGACCGCAGAAGATATTCCCGTGAAGCCGCTGTACACGGCTGAGGACCTCGCAGGCCTTCCCTTTGTCGATACCATGCCGGGCATGTCGCCCTATCTTCGAGGACCGCAGGCAACCATGTACGCTGGGCGTCCCTGGACAATCAGACAGTACGCAGGCTTTTCCACAGCAGAAGAGTCCAATGCCTTTTACCGCAAAGCGCTTGCCGCCGGCGGACAGGGCATCTCTGTTGCATTCGATTTGGCGACCCATAGGGGCTATGACTCCGACCACCCTCGTGTCACAGGTGATGTGGGAAAAGCGGGCGTGGCTATCGACTCCGTCGAAGACATGAAAATTCTGTTCGACGGCATTCCATTGGACAAGGTATCCGTCTCGATGACCATGAACGGTGCAGTATTACCCGTGCTCGCGGGTTATATCGTGGCCGCCGAGGAACAAGGGGTGGCTCAGTCTGCGCTTGCGGGCACCATTCAGAATGACATTCTCAAAGAATTCATGGTGCGCAATACCTATATCTACCCGCCCGAGCCCAGCATGAAAATCATCGGCGACATTATCGCGTTTTGTTCAGAGAACATGCCGCGCTTTAACACGATTTCCATCTCCGGCTATCACATACAAGAGGCGGGGGCGAACGCTGCCCTGGAAATGGCCTATACCCTCGCCGATGGCAAGGAGTATATCCGCACTGCGATCGCGGCGGGCCTGGATATTGACGACTTCGCACCCAGGCTGTCGTTCTTCTGGGGCATCGGCATGAATTTTTATATGGAAATTGCCAAAATGCGGGCAGCGCGGTTACTGTGGGCGCGGATTGTGAGCGAGTTCGACCCCAAAAACCCCAAGAGCTCTATGTTGCGCACACACAGCCAGACCTCCGGCTGGTCTCTCACGGAGCAAGACCCTTACAACAATGTCGTGCGCACCACAATTGAGGCCATGGCAGCGGTGTTCGGAGGCACACAGTCCCTGCATACGAATGCGCTGGATGAGGCGATTGCACTACCCTCCTCATTCTCATCACGTATCGCCCGCAATACACAGCTGGTCATTCAGGAAGAAACCGGTATTACCAACGTCGTTGATCCCTGGGGCGGCTCTTACATGATGGAGAGTCTCACCCAAGACATTGCGGATAAAGCCTGGGAGCTGATCGAAGAGGTTGAGCGCGCTGGGGGCATGGCGAAGGCGATCGAAACAGGGATGCCTAAACTGCGCATCGAAGAAGCCGCCGCCAAGAAACAGGCGCGCATCGATCGTGGTGACGATGTGATTGTGGGCGTGAATAAATACAAAATGGATGAAGAAGAGCCAGTTGATATCCTGGAGATCGATAACGATGCCGTGCGCGAGGCACAGCTGGCACGGCTCGCCCAGGTTCGGGGACAGCGCGATGAGTCGGCTGTGGAAGCTATACTGGAAGAGATCTACCAGTGTGCCGTCAGCGGCGAGGGCAATTTGTTAGAGTTGTCTATAGAGGCCACGCGTCGACGCGCCACAGTTGGCGAGATATCCTTTGCAATGGAGCGCGAGTTCGGCCGCTTTAATGCGCAGGCGCAGACGGTATCGGGCGTGTATGGGTCTGCTTTTCAACAGGACGAGGACTGGTTGGCGATTAGCAAAGACATAGACGATTTTGTCGCCAGGCACGGGCGTCGCCCTCGGATGCTGGTGTGCAAAATGGGTCAGGACGGTCACGACCGCGGTGCAAAAGTTGTCGCGACAGCCTTCGCCGACGTGGGCTTTGATATCGATCTGTCCCCCATGTTTTCAACCCCCGAGGAAGTCGCCCGTCAGGCGATCGAAAACGATGTGCATGTGGTGGGCGCATCTTCACTGGCGGCAGGCCATAAGACACTGATCCCCCAGCTGGTTGAAGAATTGCAGAAGCAGGGGGCACATGAAATTGTCGTTATCGCCGGCGGTGTGATTCCCAGGCAAGACTATGACTTTCTTTACGAGTCGGGCGTGAAGTGTATCTTTGGGCCCGGTACACCCATTCCTGTTTGCGCGCGCGAGGTGCTGGATGCGGTTAATTCAGCGTCGCAGTCATCCTGACCCATCTGATCCGAGACGTTTTGTCTGTGTGTTTGTGGTGATGCCGTGACATCGGTTGACTTGCAGTCCCTATTGAGTGGTAATCGACGCGCGCTGGCGAAGGCAATCACTCTTGTCGAAAGTAAACTTGACCAGCATCGTGAAGAAGCCCAAACCATTTTAGAACAGATACTGCCCAAAAGTGGCAATAGCCTTCGCGTCGGCATTACCGGTGTTCCCGGGGTCGGCAAATCCACCTTTATCGAAACCTTTGGCCTTTATCTTATTGAGCAGGGCAAGCGTGTTGCCGTGTTGGCGGTTGATCCAAGTTCGCCAATTGCAGGCGGTTCTATTTTGGGCGATAAAACCCGAATGGAAGAGCTTACGCGCCGAGACGAAGCGTTTATAAGGCCTTCTCCAGCAGAGGGCGCACTTGGCGGCGTAGCACAAAAAACCCGTGAATCCATGCTCCTGTGTGAAGCAGCCGGTTATGACGTGATACTAGTGGAAACCGTCGGTGTAGGACAAAGTGAGTATCAGGTGGCGGGCATGGTCGACTTTTTCATGGTGTTGATGCTGCCCGGCGGAGGCGATGAACTCCAGGGCATTAAAAAAGGTATTCTGGAGCTGGCCGATGCCCTGGTGATAAACAAAGCCGATGGGGAAAGTGAGCACTTGGCGCAGGTCAGTCGCACCCATTACACCAGCGCTATGAACTTACTCAGGCACAATACGTTCTGGACGCCGCAGGTGATGACCTGCTCAGCGTTAAAGTGCATAGGCATTGACACCATTTGGGGAATGCTGGTGGATTATTATTTTCAAGCGAACGAACAGGGTGCGTTTCAGGCAAAGCGCGCGCACCAAAACCGCGATTGGATGCACCAGCTGGTAAAAGAAATGCTGTCTACTCGCCTCAACCGCAACCCCCGGATCGCCAGGCTAATGCCGGAGTTGGAACGCCAGGTGGAACGGCACGAAACTACTGCCTATGCTGCAGCGCAGCGCATCATGGATGAATTCTGATCCACATGGCACGCTTTTACCCTCTGGAAAAGCTGATCAATTTGCACGACGATTATTCGGGTCGGTTCAAAATTGACAGTTTGGATTTACTGCTGATCCAGCGCAGCGGTGAGCGTTATTTACTGGAAGGGCGCTGCCCCCATCGAGGGCATTCTCTTGAATTTGCCGAGTTAGCAAATGATATTATCGAGTGCGCTTTGCACCGCTATCAGTTCAATATTCACAGTGGTCGTCTGCTGCTGGCCACTGAGGAGTCATGCCGCAATCTGAGAACCTTTGAGCTGGTGTATGAGGGCAATGAGGTGGGGGTTTTGCTGGATGATATCTAGCTGGTATCACGCTGAGTAACCGCCGCGGCAGTATCCCTGTGGAGCGTCCGAGAGTTGTGCCTATCCTTCTTATCATCGTTTACTGACTGGAGGCTTTTGCGCGCCAAATCATCTTTATGTTTAGCATCGTGGCAGCGAACCGACTGTGTCAGAAGAGATTGGAAGGACGTGGCAGAAATGGAATGAATGGTTTTAAACCATCGGAGCGGCAGTTATTGATGCAGGCAACCCGGTCTGCGCTTCGAAGACAGTTACTGCCGATGGCGAGGTTGTCCAGACGGTGGACGTAAGGCGGCCAGCGGCTATGGCATCGTGCAGCCCCCAGCCCTGTGGGATGGCAATTGGATGCCCTATCTTAAGCGACGGCGGCAACGTTGAGGAGGCCAAGGCTATTGAGATGCAGACGCCGTCCTATATGCTGGGGCAGCGCCTTACACTGTACTCTCGTTGAGTTAATGGGTGATTTGCTGTGCTTACATCTCATATAGGGCTTGGTAGTGAGGGTCTTTTTCGGCTATCAGGCGCGCCAGGTCTACCATAACTTTGCACTGCTTCCAGCTCGCGTCATCCTGCATTTTGCCATCGACCATGACGGCACCACTACCATCCGGAAGTGCCTCCAAGACTCGCTTGGCCCAGGCAACTTCATTAGCGGGTGGGCTGAATACGGTTTTTGCAATTTCAATTTGACTGGGATGCAGGGACCATGCGCCCACGCAGCCCATCAAAAACGCGTTGCGAAACTGATCCTCACAACCCAAGGGGTCATCGATAGCGCCGAAGGGACCGTAAAACGGTAGCGCGCCTACGCCCACGCAGGCGTCTACCATCCTGCCGATCGTGTAGTGCCATAGATCCTGGGCGTGGGTGTTACGCGATCCCTCTGGATCAGCAGGGTCAGGATCGTCGCGCACAAGATAGCCAGGATGGCCACCGCCAATTCGCGTGGTCTTCATTCTGCGTGAAGCGGCCAAATCTGCAGGGCCCAGACTCATGCCCTGGATTCTGGGGCTGGCGTTGGCAATCTCTTCTACGTTGGCCACGCCCAGCGCTGTTTCGAGAATGCAGTGCAGCAGGATGGGTTTTTTCAGGTTGGCCCTACCCTCGAGCTGAGCGATAAGCTGGTCAGCATAGTGAATGTCCCAAGCCCCCTGAACCTTGGGCAGCATAATGACATCGACCTTTTCACCTACCTCCGTGACAATCCGGCTTACATCCTCAAGGAACCAAGGGCTGTCCAGGCTATTAACTCTGGTCCAGAGCTGGGTGTCGCCAAAGTCATTCTTCTTGGCAATGTTGATAAACCCTTCTCTGGCGGCCTCTTTATTATCGATCGCAACTGCGTCTTCCATATTGCCTAACAGGATGTCTACCTTGGTCGCAATAGAGGGTACTTTCTCTGCCATCTTTGGATTGCTGGGATCAAAAAAATGTATCATGCGCGAAGGCCGTACAGGGATATCGCGAACGGGCGCGGGCGCTCCCAGCGCCAACGGCTTGAAGAAGTCTCTAGGGCTACGCATGTGTTTCTCCTGTCTCTAAAAGTATCAATCTCAATGTCTCGTGTTGCTCGAACAGTGAGCGGCGCTGGACACTTATGCGCTGCATAAGCTCGACTTCACCCCCAAGCCGGCTGATTCCTTGACTGCCAAATTCATCGCGAATGCGTTTGATAATCCAGCGCGCCTGGGATCGTCTGCGTCGTCTAACTAGCTGTTCTGTCTTTATCAGGGTTTCCCAGTGCTTTAGCAGTGCATCTGCAACCTCATCGATTCCGCTACCGACCGTTGCACTGGCGGCGAGTACCGGCACTTCCCAGTTGCCATCGGCGTGGGCTTTGCCCAGCGCGGTACCCAGTTCTGCCAGTGTACGGCGTGCTACAGCGCCCATGTCTTCCTTATTGACCACTAGCAGGTGAGGCACTTCCATAATCCCCGCCTTAAGAAACTGAATGCTGTCTCCCGATCCTGGTTGCGCGACATAGCAAGTGGTGTCGCATATGCTTGCGACATCTATCTCGCGCTGCCCCACGCCTACGGTCTCGATCAATACCACGTCGAATGCCGCCAGCATGACAAGACTCATGGGCCAAACTTCGGCGCTCAAGCCGCCGTATTCACCGCGACTTGCCAGGGAGCGAATGAAAACGCAGTCGTCGCCAGCGCTGATTTTCATGCGCAGCCTATCGCCAAGCAGGGCGCCACCGCTAATCGGGCTGGATGGATCCACAGCCAATACGCCGACGCGCCTACCGCGTTGGCGCCAAAGACTAATGAGTGCTGCCGTCAGCGTGGATTTACCTGCGCCAGGTGGACCGGTAAGGCCAATCAGATGACTGTGTGCCGCCAAACTTGCCTGTTCGAGTTCCTGCAGCAGCTTCGCGGCCTGTTCGTGTGCTACCGGACGCCGATCGTCAACGAGATTGAGTGCTTCGGCAAGACAAGCGCGCTCCCGCCGTTTTATACCAGCAACCAGGTCAGCAATTTGCGATGAATCTGATGTGCTCTCCACCAGGGAAACTAGACCAGTTCTTCCAGGCCATTGCTGCGACGGATGATATTCACCATATCCGTCATGATGAGATTCATATCAACATCTTTTGGCGTAAATACAGCCTGTACGCCGTGCGACAACAGCGTCTCTGCATCGTCCTCTGGAATGATCCCACCGATGATGAGCGGTAGGTTCTCTGCACCGATGCTTTGCAGTTCAGATTGAATATCGTTGACCAGCTCAAGATGACTGCCGGAGAGTACTGATAGACCGATAAGATGCGCACCTTCCTCTTGTGCTGCCCGTGCAATATGCGATGGTGTCAGACGAATACCTTCATAGACGATTTCGAAACCGGCATCGCGGCCCTTTACCGCGATTTGTTCTGCGCCATTGCTGTGGCCATCTAACCCGGGCTTGCCGATGAGCAGTCTGAGCGGACGACCCAACTCTTCTCCCGTTTGACGCACCTTTTCGCGAACGGCATCCATTTCAGATGAATCTGCTTGCCCGGCCATAGAGATATCGATGCCGGTGGGTGCGCGATACTCACCGAAGGTCTCGCGTAGGACCTCACTCCACTCACCCGTAGTTACCCCTGCCCGGGCGCAGTCTATAGACACGGGCATGATATTCTCTCCACCGACTGCCGCCTCCCGCAGCGCGGCTAAGGCCTTTTTAACTTTCGCCTGATCGCGTTGTTCGCGAAATGCCTGCAACGATTCGATTTGCTCCTGTTCGGCTTTCACATCGACCTTCATGATCCCGGCGTCAGCGCCGGCGGTTAATGGCGACTCCGCTGTCTCCGTAAAACAGTTCACGCCCACGATTTTGAGATCGCCGCTTTCGATATCGCGCATCCGTTGGGTATGGCTCTTTACAAGCTCGCGCTTGACGTAGCCGCTTTCTATTGCCTGTACCATTCCACCCTGCTCGGCGACTCTGGCAATTTCAGCTTCTGCGCTTGCGATTAGCTCTTGTACTTTTGCCTCGACGACTGGTGATCCGTCCAGTAGGTCTCCGTATTCCAACAAGTCTGTTTCAAAGGCAAGCACCTGCTGCATGCGCAGTGCCCACTGCTGATCCCAGGGTCGAGGCAGGCCCAGTGCCTCGTTCCATGCGGGAAGCTGTATCGCTCTGGCTCTGGCGCTCTTTGATAGCGTCACCGCCAACATTTCTAAAACGATGCGTTGTACGTTGTTTTCGGGCTGAGACTCGGTAAGCCCCAATGAGTTGACCTGTATGCCGTAGCGAAAGCGTCTCTGTTTTTCGTCAGTAACGCCGTAGCGCTGCTGCGCGAGTTTATTCCACATCACGTTGAAAGCCCGCATCTTACAGGTCTCTTCGACAAAGCGGATACCGGCATTGACGAAGAAAGAGATTCGGCCTACGACGGCCGTGAACCGCTCTTCTGTTACCGACGGAGACTCCCGCACTGCGTCAAGAATCGCCATGGCGGTCGACAGCGCGTAGGCGAGCTCCTGTGTCGGCGTCGCGCCCGCCTCCTGCAGGTGGTAACTACAGACATTTGTTGGATTCCATTTCGGAATATTGTCGACCGTATAAGTGATTAGGTCAGTCGTCAGTCGGACAGAGGGGCCGGGCGGATAGATGTAGGTTCCCCGGGACAGATACTCTTTCAGCACATCGTTTTGCGTGGTGCCCTGCAGCTCCGAGGGGTTGGCTCCCTGTTTTTCAGCAACGGCAACATACAGCGCCAACAGCCAAGGCGCTGTCGCATTGATTGTCATAGAGGTGTTCATCTTGGCAAGCGGTATTTTATTGAAGAGCACCTCCATGTCGCCGATGTGATCAATCGGTACGCCAACCTTGCCCACTTCACCTCGTGCTAAGGGATGATCAGAGTCGTAGCCCGTTTGTGTGGGCAGATCAAAGGCGACGGATAAGCCTGTCTGGCCCTTGCTGAGATTCGTGCGATACAGCTCGTTTGAGGCCTTGGCGGACGAGTGCCCCGAATAGGTTCGCATCAGCCACGGCCTGTCTCGCTTGTCAGCTTCGCTCACGTGATCATCCTCAGCCAGGACGGCGCCCAATCAGCAGGCGGCGTTCTATTTCAAAAATCTTGGCGGGAATTTTTTCCTTGCCAAGGCTGCGCTTCCTATCTTCCTTTACGAACAAATCCTCGCCGAACTCCTTCAGCGCTGCAGCCGCGGAAATATTTTTCACGCCAATTAGCTGCGCGGTCATGGCCGCATAGTCATTTGCACCCGGCACTGTCTCTACCGCCAGGATTCTGCTGATCGCTGCCACCGTGTCTCCGGAAAATGCGGGCTGAGTATGGTAGCCCTCTGTGAATCCGAGTTCCCAAACTGCGTGTTCCGTTACATCTCGACTGGCCAGTCCGTCCAGCCAGGCGAAGACGAGTCCTCCATATACGATGGGCTCGCCACTCATTTTTCCAGACAGACTACTGGAGAAGATGCGATCAAAATGCAGAGGATGGCTGTTTCCCGCCATATAAGTGAGCGCCAGATGCTCATCGGTAATAGTGCGGCCATTGGCGTGGACAATGATGTCGCCCGGGCTGAAGTCTTCTGCGTAGGTGTTTGGCCCGGTGAGTCCCGTGTGCACGTTGGTGTTCTGTACAGGTAGCTCTATGGTCGGAGTATCTTCCCCTGGGAAGGGTGCTGTGATCTCGGGCGCAGGTGTGGTGGGTTCGCGGTCACCGCGCCAGGCTACCATGATCTTACGCTCGTATTGCAGCACAACTTTATCATCTTGGTTGACGCCGACGGTACGAATGCGGGTAATGCCTGGTTTGTCGGGGCCGCGGTCTTTGCGTTCCAGCACCTTTGTGAACGCGCGCAGAGTATCTCCAGGGTAAACCGGTCGGAGAAACTCAACCTGGTAATAGCCCAGATTCGCAATCGCTTTTTCCGAATCGTTTTGAACACCCAGAGAAAGCGTTATATTAAAAACCATTTGCGGGCTCGCCAATAAATCGCGAAAACCCATGGCTTGCGCATACTGCACATTCAGATAAAGCGGATTGGTTTGCATAAAGGTGCGTGCAAAGCTCAGCATGTTGCTGCGCTCGAAGCTAAAGCCGCGCGGGTGTTCGAATACCTGGCCCGGCTGCAACTCATCCAGATAGCGTCCGTACTGAGGTGCGCGTGCGCGCGATAGATCTACAGCCACCTTTGGAGAAAGTTCAGGTTGGGTTGTGAGTGAAAGCGAAATAGCCATGCGGATGTCCAGTATTCTTTTTGTATGGGTAGGATTGTGCGCCTTCAGCCAATGATTAGGCGGCATTCTCCAGCAATGATCGGGTAATCACTTTCAATGCTAATGTTTCCTCTGCACCTTCAAAGATAGACAATACCCTTGCGTCTACGAAATAACGACTCACCGGCACTTCTTCTGCATAACCCATACCGCCGTGGATCTGTAGCGCTTCCCTGGTGAACCACTCGGCAGTTCTGCAGGTGAAGATCTTCGCACCACTGGCTTCCATATCACCCTGGCCTTGATCCATTAACCGCGCAACGCCATAGGTAATCTGTCGGCAGGCAGCCAGGTGTGCCGCCATGCGTGCCAGTTTTACCTGGGTGAGTTGATACTCACCAATTGCGTGGTTGAATACGACGCGCTCTTTAGAGTAGGAAATCGATTTCTCAAAAGCTGCACGCATCAAGCCCACGGCGCGCCCCGCGGTTTGTATGCGACCACCGGCAAAACCGGCCATGGCAAGATAAAAGCCGCGTCCTTCGCCTTCCGCGCCACCAATCATATTGCCCTCCGGCACGAAAAAGTCGTCGAAGAACAGCTCATAGGAATGCATGCCACGGTAACCCAGAGTTGCAATAGAGCGGCCGGTTAGTTTGCCGCCTGAATCCTGCGTTACTTCGAATTCGTGCTCATCGCTGCTCGGCTTCTCTACGAGAAACATAGAGAGGCCGCGATGGCCTTTGCTCGGGTCAGGATCGGTACGTCCCAATACCATTAACACACCCGCTTTGCCTCCGAAGGTGCACCAGGTTTTAGCACCACTGAGGATCCAGCCGCCTTCAGTGCGTGTCGCTTTCAGTTTGACGCCGGCAACATCCGAGCCATAGTTGGGTTCTGTAACAGCGACCGCACATAGTGGCTCGCCCACCGCCAATTTGGGTAGCCAGTGCTGCTTTTGCTCTTCGGTACCGCCCTTTAAGAGGGCCCGCGCGAGAATCTCCGGTCGCGTGATTAGGCTGCCTGCTGCACCCAATGAGCCTCGGGACAGTTCTTCAGTGACAATGATCATGCCCAGCGTGTCTTCCTTGTCATCTTCCTGCAGGCCACCATAGCTCTCCGGAATTGATAGGCCAAACATCCCCATTTCGCGCAGTGGATTGAGGATTTCATCCGGAATAATCAGATCTTTTCGATGGACCGACTCAGCAAGTGGGGACACCACCTCGTTCGCAAAGCGATGGAAGGAATCGCGCATCATTGTGTGTCGTTCTTCTACTAGATCGGGTCCGAGATCAGCCCCTCTCTGTACAACTTCTTCGCCAATAGCTGCCAGGTTTGTTGCGCTCAATTGCGTGCTCATAAAAACCTGCGCGATGGTGTTGTTCAAGACGCTGGTGATATCGTCCTCTGTCAGTTCAAAATCTTGCAGTCTTGAGCGAAGCCGGGCGCAGGTTGAGTTGATAGCCTCGGCACAAAACAGTGCACAAAGTCGGTCTGTGAAGTCATCCTCACACTGCTGGGCGTGGCTCAGCATGAATTGGGCCGCGCAGCATTCAGCCCAACACAGAGAGATGTCATAAGAGACTAATTGATAATCATCTAGCTTGCTGCTCGATAAGCGGCCGTCTTCAAAGGTCTTGGATTTAAGCGTGCTGATGGCCATATCAATGAGGCCTCGGGTAGCTGTTAGTACGTGTGCTGCCTGGTCGAGGAGTTCACCGCCAGTTGTGGAGACGTCGGTCATAGTGCTGCTCACATTTTGCTCAAGAGAAGGGGGCGCATTAAGGACTGAAATGAGTGCAAATAACACTCAAGCAAGGTGCCGAATTTAACCTCCTATTTTAACGATCGTGACACCCGCCTACAACAGAACGCCACCGCAGAGCCATTTGTCTGATATTGCGAAGATAGTCCTCGCTGAGGCTGTCTGAGCTTAATATTTGCCGGAATCGACGGCCCAATCTATTGCAAATTGTCGCAAGTAGAGTGGCTCGATACTCACCATTTCGGTGCGGGAGTGCACCGCCAGGTTGCTTTCTTGTTGTGCGGGCGTTTTTTCGAGAGAAGCTAGACCACAATAAATATGGGTGTTTTACAAAGTTGGCGCGCTTTTTGCCTTAGAGCAAGTGAATCCCTTTTTACCCCACGGCAACGAGGCCCTGACATACACAGCTTACTGTGTGTGCGCGGCCTAGTGCTGCCTATTTAAGGAGAAGTAGCAATGTCCAACGTCATTTCCACCCGGTCCGTGCTTGCGGGTATCGCGTTCAGTTTGATCGCAGTGCCCGTGGCTGCAGAGGAGACTATCGTTCAAACCCTTTCAGATATGGTGAGCAAGGGTACAGTCGGATTGAATTTCCGCTATCGCTATGAATTTGTTGACCAGGATGGATTCAGTAAAGACGCCAAGGCCTCCACCCTTCGCACGAGGCTGTTTTTACAGTCTGCGAAGGCGAACGGTTTTG
Source organism: Pseudomonadota bacterium (assembly GCA_039178015.1). Classification (GTDB taxonomy): domain Bacteria; phylum Pseudomonadota; class Gammaproteobacteria; order Pseudomonadales; family Halieaceae; genus JARRPM01. Next base: position 5,722 of record JBCDFM010000026.1, on the reverse strand, counting down.
ATTTTGAAGTTGAGTTTAGCAATGTGTCCTACATTGGCGATGACGACTTTAACTCGACCGACAATGGCGAGACACAATTCCCAGTGGTGGCAGATCCAAAAGGTACAGAAGTGAACCAGGCCTGGTTGCGTTATAGCTGGGAGACCGCCAACGGTAAATACGGTCGCCAGCGCATTAATCTAGGCAACCAGCGATTTGTCGGCGGTGTAGGCTGGCGTCAAAATGAACAGACCTATGACGGTATTCGAGGCCAGTGGAACAGCAGCTTTGGCCTGAATGCGGATTACAGCTACATCTACAAGGTAAATCGCATCTTCGGACCGGATGATGGTGCCCAGCCAGCGTCCTGGGATGGCAACATTAACCTGCTGCGCCTGGACTACAAGCTGTTGGAGAATCACTCAATCGTTGGTTTCGCCTATCTGTTGGATATTGATGAGCGCAACAATTACTCGCCGAATCTTTCGGTGAACAACTCCACCGACACTTACGGAGCTGAGTATAACGGTAAGTTTGGTCCGCTATCTGCACGCCTGGGCTATGCATGGCAAACCGATGCCGGTGATAGCGAGCTAAACTATGAGGCTGACTATTATGTGGCAGAGTTGAAGCTCGCAGTTGCAGGCGTAACCGGCCAGGTTGGCTATGAGGTGCTTGGCTCCGATAACGGGGTTGGCTTTAAGACTCCGCTGGCGACCCTGCACAAGTTCCAGGGCTGGGCAGATAAGTTTTTGGTCACCCCAGGCGATGGCATTGAAGATCTATACGTCGGTGTGTCGGGCTCGATTGGTCCTGTGAAGCTGGTGGCTGTTTATCATGATTTTCAATCGGAGCAGGGCAGCGAAGATTTCGGAACAGAACTGGATCTCGCGGCCACTTGGCCGATCGACAAAAAAATCAGCGTTCAGCTAAAGTACGCCGATTTTGACGGCGACGACAATCCAGCCTATCAGGATACGCAAAAAGCTTGGTTAACGGTAAGCTACGCGCTTTAATATTGCGCAATAAGTGCCGACCTAGGTTGTGAGGCCTAGCGTATAAGCCCGCAGGGTACTGAGCGTAAATGTTGTGGGGCATGTCTGAGAACATGCTGAAGAGTGAGTACTGTGGATACAACATTGTCGTCCCTGCGATTGATTCTTGTCGATGATGATCGCGAGCGTGCCAGCGCTGTGGAATCCAACTTGCGAGACGTGGGATTCAATGTGCTCTCTGTGATTCCAACGGCCTCTGGTTTGCTCCATCAGATGGCCCAGCACGAGCCGGACGTGGTCATTATCGCCCTTGATTCTCCCGATCGAGATGTTCTCGAAAGCCTCAGCATTGTATCCACGCACAACCCAAGACCCGTGGTTATGTTTTCCGGCGCCGGTGATCAAACCTTTATCAGCGACGCGATTCGTGCTGGCGTTACAGCCTATCAAGTAGAAGATATCAGTCCCGAAAGAGTGCAGGCGGCGATCGATGTAGCCGTTGCGCAATTCTCAGCGTTCAGTGATCTCAAACAAGAGCTGAGCGATACGCGACGTCAACTTGAAGATCGAAAGCTGATTGAAAAGGCCAAAGGTTTGCTTATGGCAGTGCACCAGCTTGATGAGGAGGAGGCGTTCAAAGCGCTTCGAAAGCTTGCGATGGACCGGCACAAGACGCTGGGGGAAACGGCGGCTGATGTCATCTCAATCGTTGAAAGAGCAAGACCAAACAATGGAGATACCTGATGGAGCCGCAGCTACTCCCTGCATGTGAAAAAACCCAGTTGCGCCTGGGATTTCTACGCTTAACCGACAGCGCACCGGTGATCATGGCACAGCAGTTGGGTTTGTACGATAAATACGGTCTCGAGGTCCTGCTTGAGCGAGAGGTTTCCTGGGCGAACCTCAGAGACAGGCTGTCGACGGGTGATCTAGACGCCGCACAAATTCTAGCGCCACTGCCGCTTGCCACTGCACTTGGCGCTGGAGGCATACGTGCCGATGTCATTACCGGACTTGCGTTGTCGCTAAACGGCAACGCCATTACCGTAAATCCATCTCTAGCGGCGTCAATTGCCGAGCAAGGCGGCGTGCCCAGTGAGTCTGCGCAGAGCTCAGCATTGGCGCTCGGTAAAGTCCTCGCGGAGCGTGACACGGGTGGCCAGTTAACCTTCGCGTCAGCGCATTCTTTTTCCTGTCATACGATTTTGCTACGTATATGGCTGCAGGCCGGTGGCATCAACCCTGATCGGGATGTACGCATTATTGTGTTACCTCCTGAGCAAATGGTCGACAGTCTCGCAAGAGGTGTTATCGACGGCTACTGCGTCGGTGAACCCTGGAACAGCATGGCCGTGCAGTATGGCGTTGGTGCGGTGCAGGCAACGGGGTATCACATCTGGAACAACGGCATAGAAAAAGTACTGGGTGTGCTCAAACGCTGGCATCAAAACTACCCCGCAACGCACCTACGCCTTAGACTTGCGCTGATGGAGTCCTGCAAATGGCTTGCCGATCCCATGAATCGTGTGAAGGCTGCTGAGGTACTGTCCAGGCCCGCGTATTTGGACTCACCTGCCGATTACCTGTTGCCCTCCCTCACAGGCCAGTTTGTTTTCGCTCGCGGCCAGGCTCCTGTTTCCATGCCCGACTTTCACGTGTTTGGTCGTTTTCAGTCGGGATTTCCCTGGCGATCCGATGGCGAGTGGTTGATGCAGCAAACAGGCGCTATTCTGGGGCGCACGCTGGAGGCGGAGACTGTGAAAGCGCTTGTCCAACAAACCTATCGCACCGATCTCTATCGAGACGCTGCCCGCCACCTGGAGATGGTCAGCCCCAACCGGGATTACAAGCCCATAAATCAACACGCAAAGCCCTGGGAATTGGAAGAGGGTATTAGTTTGGGTCCCGATTTGATTTTGGGGCAGTAGTTTGCACCGATTGAGGTCGTCGTGGGTCCCATTGGTGCGAAAAGAAGGCGCGATAAACCTCTACTCGAATACCTGTATCCGCACTGCAAGCTGTAACCCCATGAAATGTAATGACAATGGCGTTTATGGCACAGGTTTTGTTAGATAGGCCCTGAACTTCCGCAACACATCGGTAATCTCCTCGGGCAACGACGTCCTCCCAAAGCGACTGTATCAACAGTCCAGGCGGGGAGGCTGATGTGTGCATGCACTTTTCATTTATGAGGTAAAGCATGATACGCATTGTCACCAGTTTGTTTTCCATTCAACCAGTTCGTAACGCGCTTGCTGCTGCAAGCGTGTCGATAGCGTTCCTATTCACCACTGCCCACGCGGCTGCCGAAATAGGCGAGCCCGAAAAAGATGTGCTGAAGTTTGGCTTTATCAAGCTTACGGACATGGCGCCATTGGCAGTCGCCTATGAGCGCGGCTACTTCGAGGATGAAGGCCTTTACGTCACCCTGGAAGCGCAGGCGAACTGGAAGGTGCTATTGGATGGCGTCATTGACGGTCAGCTTGATGGCGCTCACATGCTTGCCGGGCAGCCGCTCGCAGCGACTATTGGTTTTGGTACAGAAGCCCATATCGTGACGCCTTATTCAATGGACTTGAATGGCAACGGCATCACCGTGTCCAACAAAGTCTGGGAGGAGATGAAGCCGCATATTCCGAAGATGGAAGATGGCAGACCCCAGCACCCGATCAAGGCGGACTATCTGAAGCCGGTGGTGGAGGCTTATCGTGAAGAAGGCGAGCCTTTCAAAATGGGTATGGTATTTCCCGTATCGACCCACAACTATGAATTGCGCTACTGGCTAGCTGCTGGCGGCATTCATCCGGGCTATTACGCACCGGCAAAAGGGGATACCTCAGGTCAGATAGACGCCGACGCACTACTGTCGGTGACCCCACCACCGCAAATGCCAGCGACGCTGGAGGCGGGCACCATCTACGGCTACTGCGTGGGAGAGCCCTGGAACCAGCAGGCGGTATTCAAAGGCATTGGTGTGCCGGTTATCACTGACTATGAAATCTGGAAAGACAATCCTGAGAAAGTGTTTGGCATGACTCAGGAGTTTGTCGAGACCTATCCGAATACAACGGTGCGCATCGTGAAGGCCATGCTGCGTGCGGCCAAGTGGTTGGATGAGAACGACAATGCCAACCGGCCTGAGGCTGTTGAGATTCTATCGCGATCCGAATACGTGGGTGCTGACTACGACGTTATCGCAAACTCGATGACCGGCACGTTTGAATATGAAAAGGGTGATGTACGCCCTGCGCCTGACTTCAATGTGTTCTTTCGCAAATATGCGACCTATCCCTACTACTCCGATGCGATCTGGTACCTGACTCAAATGCGACGCTGGGGCCAGATTCCAGAGTCTCAACCTGATGAATGGTATGTTGAAATCGCTGAGAAAGTTTACCGGCCTGACATCTATCAGCAGGCTGCAGAGGCTTTGATTGAGGAAGGGTACATGGATGCTTCCGAGTTTCCTGACTTTGAAACTGAGTCAGGTTTTCGTGCACCACAACCTGACTTTATCGACGATATTGTCTTCGATGGTAGTAAGCCGAACGAGTATCTGGAGCAGTTCCCGATAGGCCTGAAGGACGGCGAGACAATTTAACTCGACTGAGCCGTTCGTGTTTCAAAGCGCGGCGGCTCTTTGCTTAATCATAGGTGGTAAGGAGGCAGGACGAATGTCCAATTCGACAGCGCTAGTAAAACCAGACGAACGTTTTCAGCAAATGACGACTATGGTCAGAGAGAAGCGTCTCGTAGATAACCTGATTTTGCCAGCATTAGGCATTCTCGCCTTCCTCATGATCTGGCAGTTCGCGGCCAATCGTATCGATACATCGCTTGGACAGTTTCCGGGGCCGGCGCAGGTATGGGAGCAAATTCAAGGCCTGAGTGAAGAGCACACCCGCGAGCGGGACAAAGCAGAGGCGTTCTATCAACGGCAGGAAGAGCGAAATGCCAAGAAGCTAGCCGAAAATCCCGATGCGACGATCAAGTGGCGTGACTACACAGGTAAGCCAACTTTCATAGACCAGGTAATGACTAGCCTCGTTACCGTCGCTTTTGGTTTTCTGCTGGCAAATATCATCGCCATTCCCGTCGGCATCATGTGTGGTTTGAGTGCGGGGGTCTATAAGGCAATGAATCCCTTGATACAGGTGTTTAAGCCAGTCTCTCCGTTGGCGTGGCTGCCTCTTGTGACCATGGTGGTAAGTGCCACTTACAGCGCTGAAGATCCCTTTTTCGAAAAATCTTTTCTGAACTCGGCGATTACCGTCGCGCTATGTTGTCTTTGGCCAACGTTGATCAACACGACAGTGGGTGTCGCCAGCATCGATAGAGATTTGGTTAATGTCAGTCGGGTGATGTCGCTATCGCCACTGGTGCATGTACGCAAAATCGTTATACCGGCTGCGATACCGATGATCTTTACCGGACTGCGCCTTTCTCTGGCTACGGGTTGGATGGTGCTAATCGCGGCAGAAATGCTCGCTCAAAATCCGGGTTTGGGGAAGTTTGTTTGGGATGAGTTCCAGAACGGAAGCTCGAACTCGCTGGGCAGAATCATGGTCGCGGTAATAGCAATTGGACTGGTTGGATTTGTACTGGATAGACTGATGCTGATTCTGCAGCGTCACTTTACCTGGGACAAACAAGCCATCCTGCGTTAAAAAAGGAGTCGAGTTATGACCACTGCTTATCTAGATATCACCGGTATGGGCATGGAGTTCGATACCGGCGGCGAAAAGTTT
>JBCDFM010000025.1:0-27539 GCA_039178015.1 Pseudomonadota bacterium | reverse complement strand
TGAAAACGGTATGCTGTGGAGTACACGCCAGATTATGTTTCGCGTGATGGCTGATGCACTTGGCGAGGATGTCGTGGCAAACAATCCCATGTTCAGCGACTATCGATACAGCCGAGACGCCGCGGATGCTGCCATTGAGCGGGCAATCGCGATCTTACAGCGCGTCGAGGACCAGCTTACTCAACAGAGCGCAATCGGCAGTCAATATCTGGTCGGGGATCGACTCTCCGCTGTCGATTTGTACTGGGCCTGCTTTTCCCAAACACTGGATCCACTTCCGCAGGATGTAAACCCTATGCCGGACTCACTGCGCACGACCTGGGCTTCGGCCATGGCGGTAATGAGCGAGGCGGGTTACACACCGCACCAACGTCTGTTCGACCATCGCAACAGGATCTTTGAAGATGATATCGGGCTGCCACTGGCTTTTTGAGGCAGCAACATACGCATCCCTGCGTAAATGGCATTAGCCTAGCAGCTGGCAGACTCTGTGATATCGCAGACGCCGGATTCGCCCTCAGTCAACAGGATGTTATAGGTCTGATCGTCGGGCTGAGGTACGACCAAGTCGTCCCAATTTACTGAATCGTCAGCAGCCGTGTTGCAGGCGAAGGCCATGGTGTACTCGCCGGCTGGCAAAAATCCGAATACGTACTCCCACGTTGCTGTGAGTGAGTTAAGCACCAATGATGCCACGGCTACGGGTGGTACAACGTTATCGGGAACGACCGTACCGCTAGCGCTGGTGAAGACATCACCCAGTCGTTCATTCGAGGTGGGGCGGCCGTCATACAGGTAAATGCGGTTGCCCGCAGTCGGATCCTCTTTTTCATCACAGGGCGATACGCTATCGAACAGGCTGCTATCCACCCTACCCGACAGGCTGGCAGCGGTGGCGTTGTTTTCCAAGCGGATCCCGGTGTTATTCATTTCATAGCGCGTGCCATTAGCCAGCGACCGCAAAGACTGAGCGAGGCCAAATTCAATCGTGTACACCTGATCTGAACGCGCAAAGTTGGTGCCGGACACCGTCAAAACGCTGTTGGGTACCGTGAGTTCGCGCAAGGTATCGTTGGCGTCCTCGACGTAGGAGCGGTTGATATCGCCAGTGAGTACCGCAACTCGAACCTGACTGTAACTACCCGCCGGAAACTCCAGTCCCTCAACTACCACGAGCTGATTGCGCCCGCGGTATTGCAGTAGATCAACTTGAAAGGTATCCACCGATACCAGGCCCAGCTGGGGAATGGTAAATTCATCGACCACCACGTCGTCACCATTACTGCGTGTCAGCGTAATGCTGTCGACTTCGATGACAACCTGTTTGAGCTCTTCAGGTAGTGCATCGGAAAAACCAAGCGTCAGCGACGTGGTACCGTTATTGTCATTATTACAATCGAAGCCGCAGCTACAACCGCCGAGTAGTAAGACCGACGCCACAGTTACCATTGCCGCCGCCGCGATCACCGCTTTTCGCATCACCGTCCGCCCAATAGGTTCATTTATCCTCAGCAGCCCTTTGCTTGCTTTCGCTCCAGGCGCGGGGTCGATGTTAGCACGTAATGTCGCCTTCTAAGTTGAAGAGAATGCCATTTTCTCGAATACAACAGCGACCTCATCTAAGATAGCTGGATCGTCGATTGTCGCTGGCATCTTATAGGACTCACCGTCGGCAATGCTGCGCATGGTTCCGCGCAAAATCTTACCGGAGCGAGTCTTAGGCAGCCTCTCAACCGTCGCGCAGAGCTTAAAGGCAGCAACCGGACCGATACGATCACGCACCTGCGCAATAACTTCTTTGACAATTTCATCGGTATCTCGAGTTACGCCAGCATTCAATACAATCAAACCTAGAGGCAACTGGCCCTTCATAGCGTCACTGATACCGATGACTGCGCACTCAGCGACATCGGGATGGTCGGCCAAGACCTCTTCCATCGCACCCGTAGACAGCCGATGTCCCGCGACATTGATAACATCATCTGTACGCGCCATCACGAACACGTAGCCATTTTCATCGATGTAGCCCGCATCACCGGTCTCGTAGTAACCCGGAAAATTGCTGAAATAGGCTTCTACATAGCGTTCTTCCGCATTCCAAAGCGTGATGAACGTCCCCGGCGGCAGCGGTGATTTGATCACCAATGCACCAATATCCCCTGCAGGCACGGGCTGACCCGCATTATCTAGTACCTGGACGTCGTAGCCGGGTACAGCACGGGCGGGTGAGCCGGGCACTATCGGGAGCTGCTCGATTCCCAGGCAATTCGCACAGATTGACCAGCCGGTTTCGGTTTGCCACCAGTGGTCTATAACCGGCACCTGTAGTTTTTCTTGCGCCCACTCCAGCGTATTCGGATCACAACGCTCGCCAGCCAAAAACAGGGCACGCAATCCGGAATGATCATAGCGCGTCAGAAAATCCCCCTCCGGATCCTCTTTTTTAATCGCACGAAACGCTGTCGGAGCGGTAAACAGGACTTTTACATCGTACTCCTCTATCACCCGCCAGAATGCGCCAGGGTCAGGCGTACCGACGGGTTTTCCCTCATAAATCAGCGTAGTGTTACCGTTAAACAAGGGGCCGTACACGATGTAGGAATGACCCACCACCCAGCCCACATCAGAGGCGGCCCAATACACCTCGCCGGGGTTGACGTTGTAAATGTGCTTCATCGACCATTTGAGACTCGCAATACTGCCGCCCGTGTCTCTGACAACACCCTTGGGCTGACCCGTGGTGCCCGAGGTATATAAGACATACAGCGGATCGTTTGCAGAGACGACCACACAGTCTACCGGCTCAGCGGCGGACACCGCTTCACTCCAGTCGAGATCCCGACCAGGTATGAGCTCGGCCTCTTGCAGCGGTCGCTGCAAAATCAGGCAGCGCTCGGGTTTGTGTTGCGCAAGTGAGATCGCCTCGTCGAGTAAGGGCTTATACGGCACTACTCGCCCTGGCTCAACGCCGCAAGAGGCGGATACGATGACTTTAGGTACGGCATCATCAATACGAACGGCCAGTTCATTACTGGCAAAACCGCCGAATACCACAGAATGAATCGCACCGATCCGCGCGCAGGCCAACATCGCAATCAGCGCCTCGGGCACCATGGGGAGATAAACAATGACCCGATCACCCTGCTCCACACCCTGCGCACGCAATGCACCCGCAAAGCGAGCTACCTGTTCGCGCAATTCGAAGAACGTGATCTGGCGCTTCGAGGAGGTTACCGGGCTGTCATAGATTACCGCCAGCTGGTCGCCCCTGCCCTCCTCCACATGGAGATCTACCGCGTTGTAGCAGGCATTCGTCTTACCATCGGGATACCAGCGGTAAAATGGCGGATTACTGTCATCCAGCAGTTTAGCTGGTCGTTCGTACCAGAACATATCCTCGGCCGCACGTCGCCAGAGCTCATGGTCGCTCATCATACTGCTCCCTTTTATTGTCGATAGCGATAGGACACTACTATGCGATACAGATGCTGACAATGGAACTGCTCAGAATACGCCGTTTCAGGCAGCACACCCTCAGACTCGCCGTGAGTTTGCAGAGGCGACCGAAACGGATTGACTTATGATATGTCTTGATGGGCTACCTCGCATTCACATGTGAGGCAGCCGTGATAGTCGCTAGCAGGCCTAGCTCTTGAACTTCATCAAAAAGTTGAACACTTTTGTAATGAAGTTGTTGTAGGGCGGGCGAAAGAACTTCATGGCAGAGAAATTGGCCTGATAAAAAACCGGGCGTAATTTCGAAAAGGTGATAAACCCCTCGTAGCCGTGATAGTGCCCCATACCGCTGGGGCCGACGCCGCCAAAGGGCATATCGTGCTGGGCCACGTGAAATAGTGCATCGTTCACCGTAACTCCACCGGACATGATGCGCTCTATGTACATATTCGCCAGGTCTTTATCATTGGTGAAGGGATACAGCGCCAGCGGTCGATCGCGACCGTTCACATAATCCACTACTTCCTGTGGCTCTTGATAAGTGAGCACCATCAGCAGCGGGCCAAAGGTCTCACGGTTACGTATTGTCATATCCGCAGTGGTGTCCATGATCAGATGCAGCGGAACCTTACGATTCTCTCTGTTTACCTCCTGACCCTCATTCAAATTGATGATGGTTGCACCTTTTTCCCGTGCATCATCAATGGTGTCCACTAACCTCTGCACTGAGCGATCATCAATAATCGCTGTGTAGTCTGTGTGATTGATATCCGGGCAGTGCTTGGCCACATAGGCCTTGGCCTTGGCAACGAATTCATCACGCTTAGATTCATGTACAAACACGTAATCGACATTTGTGCAGATTTGGCCAGCGTTAAACTGCTTCACAAACATGATGCGCCCGACCGCTTTTTCCATATCGTAATTGGGGTCGATGACCGCGGGCGCTTTGCCACCCAGCTCTAACACCACGGGTGTCAGGTTTTGTGCCGCCGATGCCATGACAGAACGGCCCGTTTGGCCGGAGCCCGTGAACACCATAAGATCGAACGGAATTTTCGAAAATTCAATGCCAACGCCGCCCACTTCCTCGTAAAACTTTAGCTTTTCCTCAGGAAGATAATTGGGTGAGATTTTCATCAGAAGACGCGTCAGGTTGACCGAATTCTCTGACATTTTGACCATCGCCCGGTTGCCAGCTGCAAACGCTGCCGCCAACGGCATAAAGCTCAAATTAATTGGGAAGTTCCAGGGCACGATGATGCCGATCACCCCGAGAGGTTGGGGTATGACGCGGTTCTTGCCCCCAAAAAACATGCTCTGATCGACGTGCCGTTTTTGCACGCGTGACCACTTCTTTAAATGCTTGATGCAGTCGTTGATGCCGTCGGTAACCGAAATGATCTCAGCAAACTGCGTCTCATGACGCGAGCGGTTACTGTAGTCTGCACTGATCGCCTCAATGATCTCTTCGCGGTTTTCGTTGATCATCCGTTTCAGGTTTTCAAGATCCTGCTTGCGCTGGTCGTAACTAGGGACAGGATCGGCAAGATACATTGCCCGCTGTTTTTCAAACTGCGCCGTAAGTTCCGCCGCGACTCCGGTGAGTGGGTTTTCCTCTGCTGCTGTCATCTTCGACTCCTTTCTGTCTCTACCAATAATGGTTGGCCGATCACCAAACTGCTAGTGTGCCTGAATAGCCGCGCCAATGGCGAGGCTTTCAGGCCGAAAATCAGTCATATCTGGCCAAAAAAGCGGGCCCTTAGAGGTTGAGGCGACATCCGTTCTGGCACCCCAACCTGTAAAGCAATAAGGATAGGCTATTTTACCCGATAGGTATCGCTTATGGCGGCTTCGACCCTTAGCTGGGTTCCATCTTCGGCAGTTCAATGGCCGGACAGCGATCCATAACCACTTCCATACCTGCCTCTTCTGCGGCCAGCGCAGCCGCTTCGTCGATCACACCGAGTTGGGTCCAGAGTGTTTTAGCTCCAATCGCCGCCGCCTCGTCAACAACCGCCCGCAGATATCTTGGCTGGCGAAACACATCAACCATATCAATCGGCTCCGGAATATCTGCCAGCCGTGCGAACACCGTCTGCCCCTGCAGCTGTTGCCCACAAAGACCTGGATTGACGGGGTAAACACGATACCCCTGCGCCAGCAGAAACCGCATCACCCGATAGCTCGGACGAGTCGAATTAGGACTGGCTCCCACCAAGGCAATTGTCTGTGTGCTGCGTAAAACGCGATCGATATCCTGTCGGCTGACGAGAGGCATCAGGGTCCAGCATCCTCCCACCGGGGTATTCGCTTTTCCAGAAAGGCTCGACAGCCTTCTTCCGATTCTGCCGACATAATTTGCTCCACCATTGCATCAGTCGCGTATTCAAATGCCTGCTCTAGCGGCATATCAATCTGACGGTAAAAAACCGCCTTACCATCGCGAATCGCCCGTGCGGACTTTGATGCAATCTTCGACGCAAGGGCTGACACTTGCTCGACAAGCATGGATGATGGTACCACCTTGTTAACCAGACCGATTCGAACGGCGTTCTCTGCAGACATCAAGTCGCCGGTCAGCGCTAATTCCATCGCGTGTTTACGGTGCATACTGCGTCCAACCCCAACCAGGGGCGTGGTGCAGAAGGTCCCGATATTCACCCCCGGAGTACAAAATCCTGACTCTTCGCTGGCAATCGCCATGTCACAGGCCGATACGAGTTGACAGCCCGCTGCCGAGGCGGTGCCCTGAACGCTGGCGATCACCGCCTTAGGTGAATGCACAATGGACAGCATCATGCGCGCACAGGCGTTGAGAATATCGCGAACCCGTGCTGCTCGGGCGGCCTGATCTTCCCCCTCTCTAGCACGCATTTCTCGTAGATCGTGGCCTGCGCAAAACACAGGCCCCAGCGCGGAGAGGACGATGACCCTAACCTGCGGATCGTCAGCTGCCTCTGTGATCGCGCCTGTAAGTGCCGCAATCATGCTACTCGAGAGCGGATTACGCTGATTAGGGCGATTGAGCGTTAACCACAATACTGTGCCTTCGCGCCGGGAAAGCAGATGGGGTGTATCGTCGCTAACCCCTTGATTTTGAGTTAACTCAGTTTTGCTAACCTGTGCCAACTGTATGCCCTCCCGATACTGAATCGCCGACTTTCAGATACGTATACCCATCGCCGCGAGACATTAGCAAAGCCGCCATGCCCGTAACGCTCAATCCAACGATTTGATACGTATGCGAGAATTGAAACAACGCGGTACCGATTCCCGTTTGCTTTTTTCAACAGTAACACTTTGATGCTGATATTTCCTCAGGCACATTGTGACACAACACGTGGCAAGACTTTCTGGCATGACATACACTGGCGAAAAAACCCTGTGGAGAATAATGATATGTCTGAGGATCAGCCCATCTACACCATAGATCAGGTGCAGGTTGACCCTTACAGCGTACCGCTAGAAGAGATTGACGTCGCGAACCCATTTTTGTTTTCGCATGATGTGCACGGCACCTGGTTCAAGCGTTTACGAGAGGAAGCGCCGGTGCACTACTGCCCGCGCAGCTACTTCGGGCCCTATTGGTCAGTATGCAGTTACGACGAGATCATGACCGTCGATACCTCCCACGATCTGTATTCCTCCGAGCCCAATATCACCATAGCAGAACAGGATGAAGATTTTCCGCTGCCCATGTTTATCGCCATGGACAGGCCTAAACACGATGAGCAGCGCAGTGTGGTATCACCGGTGACAGGGGCACAGAACGTCAAAAATTTTGAGCCGATTATTCGCCGGCGAACTATCGAAGTGCTGGAAAACTTGCCAACTGACGAAGTGTTCGACTGGGTCGACAGTGTCTCTGTCGAGCTAACCACCAGAATGTTGGCAACGCTTTTTGACTTCCCATTTGACGAACGCGCCAAGCTAACCCTTTGGTCTGATGTGACCACCGCGATTCCTGGCATGGGGCTCATCGAATCCGAAGAAGAACGCAAAACCATCCTACTCCAGTGTCTGGAGTACTTTACCGGACTTTGGAATCAACGCGTCAAAGCACCGCCGAAAGGTGATCTGGTCTCCATGTTGGCGCATGGTGAAGCGACTAAAAACATGAGCCCTGTTGAATACCTTGGTAATCTGATTTTGCTTATTGTGGGCGGCAACGACACTACGCGCAGCACGATGAGCGCGAGTGTTTATAACCTGCATCATAACCCAGAGCAGTTTGCGCTGTTGGTGGACAAACCAGAGCTGATCCCGAGCATGGTGTCGGAGACCATTCGTTGGCAGACCCCACTAGCCCATATGCGCCGCATAGCAAAGGAGGACACCGAACTCGGCGGTAAACACATTAAGGCCGGTGACAAAGTTGTCATGTGGTACATATCAGGTAATCGCGATACACAGATGTTTGAGCACCCCGATGCATTCATCATCGACAGACCGAATGTGCGTAAACATCTGTCATTCGGATTCGGTATTCACCGCTGTATGGGCAACCGTCTCGCCGAACTCCAGCTAAGGATACTGTGGGAAGAGATTCTACAACGCTTTAGGCGCGTTGAGGTGGTTGGCGAGGTTGGTCGTTCTGTGTCGACCTTTGTCCACGGCTACACCTCAGTACCGGTGAAGCTACACCCTCTCTAACTGGCAAAAGCGTCTGGGGATTAGGCACAGCTTGGATCCAGTAGGTGTCTCCCTCTGGCTACAGCTAAACTAAGCCTGTACCAGGGTACGTTGAATCATTTTCGCGACGAGCCACAGTCGATCCTGTCCCCAGGCCCACATCAGTGTACTGCCTTTGGCATCAAGCAGGCGAAAGGTAGGCACGCCCCAGGACCCAAATTGATACATACTCTGACGGTTACTTTCTATTTCGCTGTGCCAGTCCTCATTGTCGATGACGCCTTGCGCATCGGACCAGGATAGCCCTGCGGCCTCCACCACGGTACGCAAACCAGCGTCACGATTAGTATTCACTCCTTTGAAAAAAGCCGCCTGCAAAAACTCGCTAAACAGAGCTATTTCTCGCCCCTGGCTCCGAGCCCAACTGTAAAGTGAATAGCAGCGTCGCACCGGCTCGCCAATCGGGTCATAGAACGGGCCGAGCTCCATTCCCAATGCGCGTGCCTCGCGCGCTGTATCGGCAAAAATATACAGTCCTTTCTCGCGGGTGGCTGAGACGCCGCGCATTACCATGGGCAGGACCGGTCGAAGATCAAACCTGACGCCAGTGCGCTCTGCGAGGTTCACCGCTTTATCAAAAATCACCGCCGTGTAGGGGCTGCGCAGTGACGCATACATTTCCAATGTGAGGCTGCCGTTGGCCTGGTAGCTACCGGCGTCAATCGCCGGCCTGGGAAACACCAAGTCGTCACCCGAGCCCAAGCCAAGCGCGCGCCATCTTTGCTCCAGATGGTAGAGACGATCAACACCCCAGTACCACTTCCCACCGTAGTAAAACATTGCGCCTGAATAATGCTTCAGTTCTTTGCGCTTGGCCGTGCCGGCGTGCACCGCCGCAAGTGCCTGTTCCTCGCTGACGCTGCCATACTGCTGCGCAAGTGCCTCCATTTGCGCCTGATCAGTGGCGGCAATAGCGGCACTTACCGCCACCGCGACCTCAGCAAATTGATCACTTTGCGCACTCGCCAGAATTCGATTGCCGAGCACGCACAGTGCATCGCCGGGCGCATCTGCGCGCGCTGGAAAATTCAATCCATAGTGCGGTGCAATGAGGCCGGAATCGTAGCGGGCCAGCGAAGGCAACAGGTCGGGTTCCGGTAGGTTGGCGCCGCGGGGGGCCCCGACCAAATGGGGTACGAGCTTAACGTCAGGATATCTGGCGAGCAACGGAGCCAGGGTCTGCGCGGCAAGACAGCTATAGGCGTCATCGACCTGATGGAAGTATTCCAGTGTGTGAGGATTGCCTTCCTTCCGGCGCTGTTGCTCCGCCTCGACTTCTATCTTTTCGAGCTGTTCGGGTTTTATGACCCGACTCACGAATTTAGAGGTTACCCAGCGCCGCCAGCGACTGGGATCCATTGTTGCAGCACCACCTTGCTCTTTAAATTGTTCCGCCATTGAGTTGCTCCACTAGGGCTGCACGTGCTTTGATTGCAGTTGATCGCTAACCGGTGGCTCGAGATTGAATAGCCGCCCTGGCTTGTTTTTGGGTTGTTTGAGGTGCGCAGGATAGCTGCTTAGGGAGCGCGAAGAAAGCTGCCGGACAAATGCGTACCGGTATTTATGGCGCAGAGGTGCACCTGTGAAAGTCATCGCATTGAATATTGGGAACATCACGTGATCAAACAACTTTCCATCAGCGTCGATGGGCAGGGTTTACACGCTATCACTCCTCAAATTCAGGTCATTGTCGCCGAGCATGGCGGCCATGAGGGTATCTGTACGCTGTTCCTGCAACATACCTCTGCCAGCCTGCTCATACAGGAAAACTATGACGACTCTGCAAGAGTCGACCTCGAAAACTGGCTCAACCGTCTCGTGCCCGAGAACGACCCACTGTATACCCATACCACCGAGGGGCCGGATGATATGCCCGCTCATCTGAAAGCTGCCATTACCGCGACCCAGCTCAGCATTCCCTACCAGTCTGGCAGTCTCATGCTGGGAACCTGGCAGGGCATCTACCTGTGGGAACATCGCCATGCACCCGGAGCGAGACACCTGGTTGTTCACCTCTAATCCTCGCGCGGTCAAGCTACGGCGAAGCGAATCCTCTCAATTTTCGGCAGCGCACAGATAGATTGCACCCAATGCTAGCCTTACGATCGCGCAGAACTGCCGGAAAACCGACACCGAGCAGCCAATCACAGCAGTAGCGTGTCTTTCACTTTTTCAGGATCATCCAAAGACTTCTTCGGCACGCTGGATCGACTCGCGGCACAGGCACCCCGAGCCGATGGACCATTCGATGCCAGCTCTGCTGGCAGGACAATTCAACCTTCGAATGCTTTAACCGGCGCTGAAACACCGTCGGACTGAGTACCGCGTAGATAGGCGAGCATAGTGTCGGCATCTGACACTTCAAAGGGATCCGTGGGGCAGTTATCGCCAAAGTCTCCTTCTACAAAAATTTTATCGATGCGCCCATCATCAACCACCATGGAATATCGCCAGGAGCGCATGCCGAAGCCAACATTGGACTTGTCTACCAGCATGCCCATTTTACGTGTGAATTCACCATTTCCATCCGGGAGCAAGAATATGTTTTTGTTACCGAGGCTCTTACCCCACTGGAACATCACAAAAGCATCGTTCACCGACACACATACGATCTCATCCACACCCTCAGCTTTGAAGTCTTCATACAGCTCATCATAGCGCGGCAGATGGTTGGATGAGCAGGTGGGTGTGAATGCGCCGGGCAGTGAAAATACCACCACCTTTCTTCCTCCGAAAATATCCGAGGTAGTTTTGTCTTCCCAGCGGTAGGGATTGCTACCTTCCACAGACTCGTCGCGAACGCGAGTCTTGAAGACAACCTGGGGTACTCGATCTACAACAGGCATAGTTTACTCCTTGTAAGTAACTGCTCTCGGGTGTTCATGTGCGCGTCAGATAACCAATTATCGCCTTGCGTTCAGTGACAGGCGCGCAACG
Source organism: Pseudomonadota bacterium (assembly GCA_039178015.1). Classification (GTDB taxonomy): domain Bacteria; phylum Pseudomonadota; class Gammaproteobacteria; order Pseudomonadales; family Halieaceae; genus JARRPM01. The sequence continues at coordinate 16,451 of JBCDFM010000025.1, read as the reverse complement.
TCGAATATTAGAAGATGCGTGGCGATACATAAACGGCTTTTTTCCTATCTTTTCATGACGGCCAATCCAAGGCTCGTACAGATAGTGTCACCCACCTGATATACGACAAATACATTACTCACACGCACACTTAGTGCGCCAGCTTAAGCGTTGCCACGCCCGCAATGATCAGCACGATGCCCAAGTAACGCGCCAGCGACGCCGCATCCCCAAAAAAAACCACTCCAACAAGAAACGTACCGGCTGCGCCAATGCCCGTCCAGACGGCGTAAGAAGTGCCCATTGGAATTTGCTTTTGCGCGAGCCATAGGAAGTAACCGCTGATCGCGATACACACCAGGGCCATCACAATGCCTGTAACTCGCCATTGCGCTTCCTGGGATAATTTTAGACCTAAGGGCCAGCCAATTTCGAAGCACCCCGCAATAATGAGATAAACCCAGGCCATATCAAACCACTCCTGTCTGCGCGAGAACGAAGCGAATTATCATACTAAACCAATGGACCCGTAGCGCCACTAGCGAACCCGATCCCTTTGCCATGATGCTGTACCTGATATTCGACTGCTGGCGACATGAGACGCCGTCTGATGGCGATCCTTGCTACAGTGTAAAATCGCCGTTGGTAACATCAAAGGCATGCACTTTCGTTCTATACTACAGCTGCCTGTGACTAGTCTCTGCAGACCTCGCTCACTGCGGTACCGCGTCACTACCCACTGGTCGCGTACACGCAGGCTGTGTAACACAAGAGCAGTGCAGAGGACACATAGCGGGTGTCAGGGATAGCAGGTTGTCCATAGAAGGAGCATAGATGTCACTCAAGCGCTGGATGATCGTCGGTGTTACGCTGCTCATCGTCACACTGCTGTACTCGCTCTCCGGTTATATTTTCGTTTACAACAATAACGCCTACGTCAGTGCTGATGTCGTGCGAATCGCCGCTGGCGTATCGGGCATCGTCTCCAAGGTCCCCGTAGAGGATAATAGCTTTGTTAAGGAGGGCTCCCTGCTGTTATCCCTAGATCAAGTACCCTTTCAACTCAACGTACAGTCAGCCCGGGCAAGGCTCTCCAAAGCACTCGCTGAACAGAGAAATCTCAGTCTTGAAACCGCCGAGAAGCGCTCGGAACTCGAGATTCAAAAAGCACAGAACCAGCTCGCGGCGGAAAACCTCGCACGCTACAAGAAACTGTTCGAAGCTGGCGACTTATCGAGACAGGACTTCGATGAGCGGCAGGAGCAATATACGGTTACTGAACTGCAAACTGCCCAGGCTCAGCAGGCATTCGACTTAAGCCAACAGCAAAGCGATATCTATGCCGCTGAGGTTAAGGACTTAAAAAGCAGTCTGGGTGTCGCGCAGTATCAGCTGCAAATTAGCCAACTCTATGCCCCCACGGATGGCTATGTTAACAACCTTAAGATTTTCCGCGGCGGATATGTCAATTCAGGAGATACGCTTTTTGGCTTTATCAACCGAGATACCACTCGCATTGTCGCAAACATAAAAGATACCAATCTGGCGATGCTACACCCTGGCAAACGGGTTTGGGTTTATTTGGCCAACTATCCCTGGCGGTTCTTCAAAGGGGAAGTGGAGAGTTTGGGCCGAGGAGTGTCGCGCTCAGAGAGTACTGAAGACCCGGCACTGCCTTATATCGAACCGGTGACCAGTTGGATACGCTACAGCTACCGCATACCGGTGCGCATCAATCTCGTCAATTTTCCGGAGGACAAGCAACTGTTTGTCGGTGCTGATGCGCGGGTTTTTGTTTTTAGATAGCAGTCGCGACCATGAATGAGTTTAACAGGCATCTGTTTGACGCACTTGCCCGCGATTTCTCAGGACTAAAACTCGATCACCCGACCGTTCGGCTGGCACTTAAGAGCGCCCTCGCCACAATCATCGCATGTTTTGTCGCGCTGTTTATGCACGTGCAGCAGCCCTATTGGGCAGGTATTTCAGCGTTCATTGTCATGCAAAACACTGTCGGCAGTACGATCTTTACCAGTATCATGCGTGTAATCGGAACGGTGTCTGGTGCCGTGCTGGGCGTTTTACTGGCAGGCTTTCTAGTCAACCACAGTTTGCTTTTTGTACTGGCGATCGCCACTGTTAACTTCTTTGGTACCTATCTGACGACCTTTTCCAAACGCTACGCTTACGCCTGGATATTTGTTTACGTCACGGCCCTGCTCGTTTTGATTGGCGCTTTGGAGGATCCACAGCCTCAGTCTTTCATTAACCTGGCCTTCTTTCGCAGCTTCGAAATCATTATTGGCATCATTGTGGCCAGCATCGTCAGCGCAACGCTGTTTGGCGAGTTCGCCAGGGACCAAGTAGGCGCGGCTCTGCAGCAAGCCATCATTGAGCTAGAAGCACTGGTTAATGTGCTTTTCGACAGCTTCACCGGCTCTCTTACCCGTGAGGAGCAAGAAGCATTTAACCGACAGGCAAGGGCCCTGGCCGATGCTATGGTGAAACTGGAGGGTCTGCTCGACCTCGCCGCGCATGAGTCAGGGCGTTACCGCAAAGCCTATCTTGACCAGAGTCCGGCGATGGCACTGCGTCGGGTAGCAGAGATACTTGTATACTGCTATCGCGAAAACATCCCTATGCTCAGTAACACACGCTTATCGGGATCGTCGAAAGCAGCGCTCATGGAGTACAAGAGACTCCTGCTTCTCGTGCTGGGCGACGCGCGCAGCAGTATCAATGCAAAAGCTGAGAGTCACCGGGTTGGAGCTCACATTGCGGATATGAGGTCCATCGTGCAGCGGCTGGCAGATGACTGTCACAGGAAACCCGAAAACCGCCTGCTTGAATTCCAACTCATTTACTATTTCGATCTTCTTATTGAGGAATTGGGATTGCTGACTGGGCTGTCATCCGCAAACGATTCAACTGCAGAGGATAACAATACTGCGCAGGGCCAGGCGCGTCTCTTCGCCGGCCTCTACTTTGACAGCTATAACTCTAGATTCGCGACCGCTGGCACGATTGCGGTTCTCACCGTTCCCTTTATCTGGCTATATTTCGACCTGCCAGGATATTCGCAGATTGTTATCTCTATCGCCGCGTGCATTACTTTGACCACGGTCACCTCGCAACACAAGGGCACATTGCGCCTTTATGGATGCCTGATTGGCTCCGCTATCGTGCTGTTTCTACTGTGGCTCGATATCGAAAACCTGTTCATCATGCTGACCTGTTTGTTTGTGGTCGTGTTCGCTCTCAGCCTCATTCAGTTCGGTGATAAGACCATCTCTTACTTTGGTGCGCAGGCCGTAATCGTCATTCTGTTGGGTCTGGTGAGTGATCTTTATCCAACACAGTCGATTCAACCGCCACTAGAGCGGCTGCTCGGTGTTTTCCTTGGCGTGATCAGCATCATTGGCTTTTTACGTCTAATGCTGCCTTCGCAAACGAGTGACTATCTTGTCCACCTGATAGGGCAGGCAGATCATGCTGCAGATGATGTCTGCCAGTGGCTATTCAAAGGTGCGGATACGGTGTCTTCGAGGACTGATCACTGGCAGCACAGGCGTCTGATGGTGCAGTTGATGCAGGCTATCCGAGCCTTGGAGTACACCGCCGACGCCAGCGATTTGCCACCTGATATGGCCGCGCGAGTTGACGAGATTGTGTCAAATGAGCGAGAACTGCTGCATTGTCTTTATGCTTATGCATTGGCCAGCAGTGACTCTCTCACGGGCAAAGAACAGCAGGCCCTGCTGCAAGACCCTTTCCGAGGCCAAATCTTTCAATACTTACGCGAGCCTGAGTCGGCGGTTGTTGAATCTGTGACCAAGGCACTAGACGACAAGGCGCGACAGTATAAAGCACGGTTTGCTGGTCAAGCTGAGGGCGCACCCCTGTCCAAGTTCGAGTCTCGGCACCTGGTCAGCGATATTTCACTTATCCGCATAGCGCGTCATCACTTGCGCGCGCGAGCCTTAGCTGCCGCATTTAGGTCTCGGGAGCAGGCCCAACCTATCGCGAGCTTAGCGAGCGATATGAGCACAGGCTGAACTCAGCGCGCCCCCTCCCCCTGCGCGTACCCTACTCCGCTACAGGAAATTTCACTGTATCCAGCCGAAAAAAATCTGCGCCATAGGCGACATGTCTACAGCAAGCAGAATCAGAGTGGCCTAATATGGGTCGCCTATTTTCTTAAATCAATAACTTAGGAGCAAACCGCAGAAAAAGCGTGAAGACCGGTAATAGACCGAGTTATATGAACCCAAAGTCTCATAAGAAAACAATAGTGGCGAAGACCGCGAAGCTCTGTTTATATCGGGGTGTGATTGACGCACCCCTCACCACACCCCTCACCCTTGCCGCTTCAAGATCCGACGTGTCAACACTATACGCTTGATGCCGGTTTTGGTGTGTAAAATCCGATCGTCCAGGGAGCCGCAACTGGCACGGGCGAGGATATAGGAGAAGGACTTTATGAGAAGACAGAAGCGCGATATGAATGCCAGAGCGTTTGACCGTGGTTACCGAGCCGGAGTGAGTGGTCGAAGTATAGAAGCCTGTCCGCACCGGGAAGAGGAACACCGCCAGAGCTGGATGACCGGCTGGCGTGAAGGTCGCTCAGACCAGTGGGATGGTTTGACAGGTGTCTCAGGCGTTCACAAGATTCGTGCTCTGTAGCGCTCGGCTACCCTTCTAGACGACGACAGGCCCGAGCAGCGTCTAATACAATCCTTTGTCAAGCATGATCTGGCGACAAGTAGTCAAGCGCTGGCGCGGTCAGTTGACTCTGGTCATGCTACTTTGAGCCAGGTCCAGCAGTTCGCGGTTGGCAACTGCAAACATTGCGAAGTCAGGGGCCTGGCTTGCATGCAGTTCCGTCAACATTTGTCGCCACCTGTGTAGCAGTCGACTTTCTTTTTTCTCCCAAAGGTTAACGCACTTCGTTACGCTCAAATCCTTGCACATGTGGTGGAGCGCACCAATGGTCAAAGTGCGCTGCTGCCACTCCAAATCTTCAAGATAGGTATCTCTGGCAAGCACCTGCCACTCATTCTCTATCTTCGATGACAGAATCAATTCGCTGAACCAGTCGAGCTCCAGACGTTCGCTCATAAAAAAGTAAACGCCTGCCACTTCCATCAGAGGGGCATCGGTATCATTCATCGCCTGGGTGATTCCCAGTGCTGTATAGGCATGATCAGCCGCCGCCACAGATTTCGCCAACTCTTCATCGACACCTTCGCTGACGAAGTGATCATACAGTCGCTGAAATTGTCCCGCAGCACGCCCCCTGAGAATACCAGGGTAGGCTTCCCGCAGTTGTGCAAGAGCCGGTGCAAAGCTTGCGACGCAGTCTGCAGGAGCAAGTTCATGACGTCGATTGCGCAATAGCCAGCGCGTCACCCGCTTTACCAATCTGACAAGGGCGAGCAATAGCTCCATCTGGGTCTTGGATGCGACCTTATAGTCCAATGCGTCAACCGCTCGCCAGATATCGCGTATACCGTAGATTTCCATGGCCGATATGTAGGCTCTTGCAATATCAGCGGTAGTAGCACCCGTAGCCGTGTGCTGACGCTGTGCAAAGCTCATGCCCATACGATTGACCATATCATTCGCCAATTGGGTAGCCATAATCTCCCGATGAAGTTGATGGTCTTGTATCTCTGCACCATAGCGCTTGACCAGGGTTTCGGGAAAAGCCGACTCAACCGCGCGCGCCAAAAATGCGTCGGTATCCAAATCCGAATCCATCAATTGTTCTTTAAGCCAGGCCTTGCTGTAGGAAATCAATACGGACAGTTCCGGGCGCGTTAATCCTTTGCCGTGCAGTTTCCTTTCAAGTAAGTCCTCGTCTGAGGGTATGAATTCCAGCTCGCGATCAAGACGCCCCATTTCCTCAAAGGCGCGGATGAAACGCCGATATTCTCCTGAACGTTCCAGCGCCTGAAACTCGGCCATACTGATCGCCTGGACCTGATGATAATTGTTGCGCAGCACCAGCTCGGCCACGTCGTCAGTCATGTCAATCAGTAGAGCATTTCGATGTTTTTGTGTGAGGTCGCCACGCGCTACTACGGCATTCAGGAGTATTTTGATATTCACTTCATGGTCAGAGCAATCGACCCCCGCGGCGTTGTCTATAAAATCGGTGTTAGAGCGCCCACCCGAGCTGGTGTACTCGGCCCGACCTAACTGTGTCATACCAAGATTGCCGCCTTCACCGACCACCTGACACCGTAGCTCCGCGCCATTCACTCGTAGCGCATCATTAGCCTTATCCCCAACATCGGTATGAGACTCGTTACTGGCCTTGACATAAGTACCGATACCTCCATTCCATAACAGATCAACACGCGCACGCAGAAGGTAGCCGATCAACTCCTGGGGTGGGAGATGGTCCTCATCAATATCGAACCGCGCTTTCATCTCTCGGGATATCTGTATCGATTTAGCACTGCGCGGATAGACACCGCCTCCTGCGGAAATGCACTCGAGGTTGTAGTCCCCCCAACCCGAGCGCGGCAACGCGAATAGGCGTTCGCGCTCGGCAAAGCTCGCCTGAACATCGGGCTCAGGGTCAATGAAGATATGTTGATGGTTGAAGGCGGCAACCAGTTTTATGTGCTCCGAAAGCAGCATTCCATTGCCAAACACATCGCCGGCCATGTCACCGATGCCCACTACGGTAAAGTCGGTGTTCTGCACGTTTATTCCCATCTCTCGGAAATGACGCTGCACAGATACCCAGGCACCGCGGGCAGTAATGCCCATTTTTTTGTGGTCGTAGCCCTCACTGCCACCAGAGGCAAAGGCGTCGCGTAGCCAAAAACTGTACTCCTCGGAAATGGCATTGGCGATATCCGAGAAACTGGCTGTTCCCTTATCCGCGGCCACGACCAAATACGGATCCGCATCATCTTTGGCAATCACAAACTGCGGTGAGACGATGTCGTCATCCTTTAGGTTGTCGGTGATATCCAAGAGCGCACGAATATACAACTTATAGCAGGCTACACCTTCTCGCTGTACCTCGTCACGGTTCATATCTAGTCTTAGTTGACGTGCCACAAATCCGCCCTTTGCTCCTACCGGAACAATCACCGCGTTCTTGACCTGTTGTGCTTTGACGAGCCCGAGTATTTCGGTACGGAAATCCTCCGCTCTGTCAGACCAACGCAGCCCGCCACGGGCAACTTTGCCGCCACGCAGATGCACACCTTCTACCCTTGGTGAATAGACGTAGATCTCGTAAAGCGGTATCGGCTGTGGCATACCGGGTATACCGTCAGGCCTGAGTTTGAACGCAAAGTAGTCCTTCAAAGAACCATCGTCTTCCTCTTGAAAAAAATTGGTTCTCATGGTGGCTTTGATCACCATGACAAACTGCCGGACAATTCTGTCCTCGCCCAGATTGTGCACGTCTTCAAGAGAATCGAATATTCGCTGCTCAATCGCGGTCTCGCGCTGCGACCTCCAGTCTTCATCACCCTGAAAAACGGGTGAAAATCGCGTTAGAAACAGCTCCACCAGGCTGCCCGTAATCTGCAGATGATTGGCTAATGTTTCAGCGATGTAGTCAACGCTGTAGGGAAAATGAATCTGTCGAAGATACCGTGCATAGGCTCGCAGTAGCGCGATCTCGCGCCAATTGAGCTTTGTCCCCAGCAGCAGCCGATTGAAGGAATCACTTTCGGCGGAGCCGAACCAAATGCGCTGAAACGCATCCTCAAATTCATCTCGTACTTCATCCAAATCAATATCGTGAGACAGAGCATAGATTAGGGTGAACTCCTGAACCCAGTAGATCTTGCTATCACGAGCTCGCACTCCATAGGGCTGCTCGGTGAGCACGCGAAGCCCCAAATTTTCGAGTATGGGCAGCACGTCAGACAGTGGCAGACTACCTCCTTCGTGATAGAAACGGAGGCGCAGCATGTCACCGCCCTCTTCTAAACGTCGATAGAGCGTCATGCCAAGGCCGTGACCCGATCGCAGCCGCAAGATCTGCTTTATATCCGCCACCGCGACTCGAGGATCGAAGTCATCGCGATAGCCTGGGGGGAAGCCAGTGCCGAGCTCGCGCACATAGGTTTCGCCCACTTCTTCACCGAACTCCTCAGCGAGGCGAATTCGGAGTCGATCCTCCCAGGCCAGGGTTGCCTGAATGATTTGATCCTCGATCTCACCGGCATCGTAGTCAACGGAAATGCTGGGGTTAACGCGCAACACAAAGTGGACACGCACCAGCACTGACTCCGAAAAGAAGGTCGTGAATTCAGCCTCCTCCGCGCTACAGGCTTCGCATAAGATCTGCTCAATGTTTTCCCTAAGCTGCGTGGTATATCGATCTCGGGGCACATACACAAGGCAGTTGACGAATTTGCCGTGCACGTCTTTGCGCAGGAACAGCCTGGTCTGCCTGCGCTCTTGAATGCGGTTAACAGCGCTTACCGTTTCATACAGGTCCTGACTGTTGGATTGGAAGAGTTCGTCCCTGGGAAACAGTTCCAAAACACGCCGCATCTCGCGATGCTCGTGATCACTTGGGTCCTCTCCGGTCATCCCCATGATGGAAGCGACCTTGCGTCGCAATATGGGAATCATGCTCGGATTCATGCTGTACACCGATGACGTGTACAAACCGATGAAACGATGCTGGCCGATAACAATACCTTCTCTATCAAAAACCTTAATCTCTACGTAGTCGGGGTAGGTGAGGCGATGAACCCGAGATCGCACGCGCGACTTGGAAAAACTGAGCTGTCGGTGCCGGAGATCTTCAGGTGAGATATGCTCGAGATCGCTCGATAAATCGTCCACACCCCGTGTCGACCGATTACGGAGCAAACCCAGGCGAGTGTCTTCATTTACGGTAACCCGCTGGTTGGGCTGACCGGCGTGCATGACCTCGAGATATTCGTATCCCAACAAGGTCATGTGATTTTGCAGCAGCCAATCGATAAAGGCACCCGCCTCATCTCTGAGTTCTTGGGCAACACAGTCGCTTGCACTGACCTGCGATTTGGCCTCCCGCAGGCGCCCGCAGATGTCATCAAAGTCGTCGACAACGAGCGCGTTTTCTTCAAGTATTTCCAGCAGTACTTGCCGCAATTCTTCAAGCTCATCTAGATTAGAGTGTCGACCGATTTCGAAATACAGCACGGCGTCTGTCACTCGGCCGCGTTCCTCACCCCCGCTTTCGGCGAGCACGGCGCTTACACCGGTCTCGTCTCGCTGGACCGGTAAGTCACAGCCTGAAAGGCAATGAATAGTGAGATTGCGTCGGTTCAGCTCACCACGCACCGACGCGGTAGAAAAAGGTATGCCCCGACACAGTATGAGCAGCACAGTATTTTTATTCTCCCATCCGTGGCTCTGCATCTCTGGATTGAAAATGCGAATTCGCGGGAGGCGATCATCCCAAACCGCGAGATCGCGATAGACGCCGTATAAAAAACCGTAGAGATTCTCTACCGAGCGATCGCGCAAGTCTTCAGCTGGGAACCGGCCGAAGAAGCTCGCACTCAAATTGACCAGAGACTGTTTATCCGCTGTGTCAGCGCGACCTGCAATACGCTGGCCTAGCTCTGTGAGCAACGTTCTTTTTTGGGTATCCCAGCTCATAAATTATTCTCTCTTTCTGGACCACGCCGGTGAGGACTATATACTCCTTGACCTAGTCTAGCCCACCCCTGTGGCATGATAGCGCCGGAACTTTTAAGTTTGACTTCAGTCTTACGTGGCGCCCCGGTTAGGCCAATCGCCGAACGCAGGCGAAGACCGGGCGACTGGGATACTATACGGACCCTGGGTATTGAGCGCCGATCGACGCCCAGGCTATGGAAAGATTCGCTTAGAGAACAGGAGTTACAGTGGCTAGCGCAGATATCAGAGCCCTAGAACAATGGCTGGGCAGTCAGATCATCGGCCAGCAACACCTTATTCAACGCTTAATCATTGCTGTCCTGGCAAATGGACACTTACTGGTTGAGGGTGCCCCAGGTCTGGCGAAAACGCGAGCAGTGAAGACCCTGGCGGACGGAGTAGAGGGAAGCTTTCACCGTATACAGTTCACACCTGACCTGCTGCCGGGGGACGTCACCGGCACCGAGATCTATCGTCCTCAAGAGGCCAGCTTTCATTTTCAGAAGGGCCCCATCTTCCACAATATGGTGTTGGCAGATGAGGTCAACCGAGCGCCAGCCAAGGTACAGTCGGCACTGCTGGAAGCCATGGCAGAACGGCAGGTCTCGGTTGGTAGCGACACCTACGATCTGCCGCAACTGTTTTTGGTAATGGCCACGCAAAACCCTATCGAACAGGAAGGCACCTATCCCCTGCCGGAGGCCCAGCTGGACCGATTTCTGATGCACGTCAACGTCGACTACCCCGACGCCAGTGCCGAAACGGAGATTCTGCGCTTGACTCGCGCCGAAGCAGGTGAGACCAGCATATCCCCCCCACAGCCACTGCCACAGGAAACGATTTTTGCCGCCAGGCAGTCGGTACTTGCCATGCATATGGCGACGCCGGTAGAGGACTATATTGTGCAGCTGGTCATTGCCAGCCGCCAGCCGCAGACTTACTCAAAAGAGCTTGCAGGATGGATAGAGTACGGCGGCAGTCCGCGCGCGACTATCGCTCTTGATCGCTGTGCAAGAGCACATGCATGGCTTCATGGCCAGGATTTTGTCAGCCCCGATGATGTGCAGGCGGTTGCCGCAGACGTTCTTCGACACCGACTGCTGCTGAGCTTCGAAGCGGAAGCCAACGGGGTAACCCCAGATCAGGTGGTTCGCGAACTGCTAGCACTCGTGCCAGTGGGCTGAAGATGCAACTGGTCGATGTCACCAGACCCGCCCGCGGCGCCTACGTCACTCTAGAAGACCTCATTGGACTGCGCTTCTCCGCACGGCAGTTGAAACTGACGCGTCGCAATCGGGCCCTCAGCGTCCTTGTGGGACCAAATAAGTCAAACTTCCGGGGCCGCGGCATCGACTTTGAGGAGGTCCGTAACTACCAGCCCGGTGACGACATTCGCAGCATCGACTGGCGCGTTACAGCCCGAACATCCGAGGCGCATACTAAACTGTTTCGTGAGGAACGTGAGCGCCCGGTATTGGTGGCCATTGACCAACGCAGCAGCATGTTCTTCGGTTCAAGCTACTGTGTTAAGTCCGTTCTGGCCGCCCATGTCGCTGGTCTACTTGCCTGGAGTGCACTCAATGCCGGTGACCGAGTGGGTGGACTGGTGTTCAATGACAGCGGGCATCAGGAGATACGACCTAGGCGGAGTCGAAAAACCGTTCTGAGTTTGCTATCCCAGGTGGAGCAATATAACCGTGAGCTACCTGGTGAAGCAGGTATCAGCAGCGGCTTCGCGGAAGTCCTGGCAAATCTGAGACGGATCGTCCGACCCGGAAGTAGTCTTTTCATCGTTAGCGATTTTAGAGGTGCGCACAGTGCTCGAGCCCGCGAGCAACTGTTCCAGCTGGCCCAGCATATTGAGATTACCGGTATCGCCTGTAGCGATCCGCTGGAAGCCGAACTGCCGGTAGCAGGTCGCTATGCCGTGACTGATGGCAATGCACGCAGCGAGCTCGATACGGCAGACAAGCGGCTACGAACCCAGTATAGCGAACGCCGTAAAAAAGAAGGCGAGTCATTGGCAACGGACTTTTTGAAACTGGGATTACCCTTGCTTCAGGCAAAAACCAGTTTGTCGCCATTCTCTTTGCTACAGCGCTTCTATGGGGAGCAACGTAGATGAGTCCGCAGGATCCGCTGGCGGCACTACATCCCCTGCGCGAGCCTTTGCCGATCGGTTGGTGGCCCCCTGCTCCTGGATGGTGGGTTCTGGCACTGCTTTGCCTACTAGGAGTTCTGTTCCTAAGCTGGTGGTTGCGCAAGCGCTATACAGCAAGCGCCTATCGTAGACAGGCACTCAGCGAGCTGAATAGTCTGAAGTCACAATACCTTGAAAACGCCGACGTAAGAGGCTACCTGACAGATATGAATGCGTTGCTCAAGAGCGCTGCGCTTATCGCCTATCCAAGACGCCAGGTGGCTGCGAGCTCCGGGATACAGTGGCTGAATTTTCTCAACACCTCTACAGCAGGTGATAATCCGTTTCCAGCTGAATTCGTATCGAGTGCATATAGGCTGCAACTCGAGGAAATTGATATTGAGCAGATACATCAAGCCGCTACCCACTGGATCAAGCATCACAGGGTAGCCTCATGATCGAATGGTTATGGCCCTGGATGTTTTTATTTTTGCCATTGCCCCTATTGCTGCGAAAGCTTTGTCCGCCAGCCCAGACTCGTGAGCAAGCACTGCGGGCTCCGTTTTTTTCTGAGTGGCAGCAGCTTCGCTCTGGAGACGCGGCTATCGGCGCTACCGGCACTTGGTTTCCTCTTCTGCTGCTGTGGTTGCTGTGGCTGATGTTAGTTACCTCCGCCGCCAGACCAACGTGGATAGGTGAGCCAATTGAACTCCCCGATAGCGGCCGCGATCTTATGCTTGCCGTTGATATTTCAGGCTCGATGCAAATCGAAGATATGCGCGTTGGCAACGTCTACGGCACGCGTATTGAGGCCGTGCGTCAGCTAGGTGCTCAGTTCATCACAAGCCGTGTCGGCGATCGTCTGGGCCTAATACTGTTCGGTAGCAACGCCTACGTACAGTCGCCACTGAGCTTCGATACCGCCACCGTGAAACGTTTCTTATTGGAAGCACAGATCGGCTTCGCCGGGCAAGATACCGCGATTGGTGACGCCATCGGTCTCGCGGTCAAGCGCTTGAAAGAACGGCCTGCAGAGAGTCGCGTCCTCATTCTGCTTACCGACGGGCAGGACACGGCCAGTTCAGTCAAGCCGCTGGAAGCCGCACAACTGGCAGCGAGCCTTGGCATCCGTATCTACACCATTGGTATTGGCGCTGACCAAATGACAATGCCTGGTCTGTTCGGCTCCAGCTTCGGCAGTCGTCAGGTTAACCCTTCGGCAGAGCTGGATGAGACAATGTTGCAAGAAATTGCACAAGTAACCGGAGGCCAGTATTTTAGGGCCCGCAATCCGCAGGAACTGGCGAATATTTACGCAATCCTGGATCAGCTGGAACCTGCAGAGTTAGACGTCGTAACGTATCGGCCCAGGCAGGCGCTGGGTTACCTTCCGCTGCTGGGTGCTTTACTGCTGAGCTTTTTACTCGGGCTACGTCACCTTTGGCGCTCGGGTAGCTGGCGTCGCATGCCCATCATCTCGAGGGCCACGTAATGGACTTTCATTTCATGCGCCCCGAATGGCTGTGGACACTCCTACCCGCGCTTGCTATCGGTGCGCTCCTATGGCGCCATCGGGGAAGGCTGGGTAGCTGGAACCAGGTTATTTCGCCAGATTTACTCCCGTATCTTGTAAGCCCACAAGATGGCTCTCGCGGGCCCAATCTGCTGCCCATACTGCTATTCGCCTGGGTACTAGCCGCTGTCGCTGCTGCGGGTCCCAGTTGGGAAAAGCTGCCACAACCAGTGCATCAAAAGCAGGACGCGCTGGTACTCATACTCGACCTCAGTTATTCCATGAATTCCAGCGACCTGGCACCCTCTCGGGTCAGTCGCGCCAGACAAAAATTGTTGGACGTGCTGTCAATGAGAGACGAGGGTCAAACGGGATTGATAGCGTACGCCGGCGATGCTCACATCGTCACGCCACTTACCGACGACACCCCTACGATTGCCAACCTTCTGCCAGCCCTCAACCCTGACATGATGCCGGTGCCCGGCAGTGACCCCGTCGCGGCAATCGAGCTTGCATTGGAGCTTCTGCAATCGGCTGGCGTAAGGGGTGGGCGTATATTGCTGGTCACCGATGGCATGCGAGCGATAGATCGCACCGCGATCAACAAACTCCTGGCAAACAGCTCCACCAGCTTGGCGGTCATGGGTGTGGGCACTGCAACGGGCGCACCCATCCCGCTACCAGCGGGTGGATTCCTCAAAGATCGGGATGGCACCATTGTGCTGCCCGGGCTGACTGAAGATGTGCTGGCGGATTTGGCCACCGATACGGGCGGCCGGTTCCGGATTATGCAGATAGATAATGGTGATCTGGACTATCTACTGGCAGATCCCGTACTCGGAAGTCTGGAGTCAACGGTTGCACTGGAGCGCACGGCGGACAGCTGGGCCGATCAAGGATACCTTCTCATTCTGCTACTGCTGCCTATCGCTCTGGCTCTGTTTCGCAGGGGCTGGATTGTCTGTCTGCTGCCTGTAGTGTTCTTTGCACAGCCCAGCGCTACCCATGCACAGTCCTGGGACAGCCTTTGGTTGACACCAAATCAGCAGGGACAGCGGGCGCTAGCGCAGGGTAAAGCGGAGGCCGCTGCCGAGTTGTTTGAAGACAGTCAGTGGCAGGGTACCGCCGCCTACGCCAGTGAAGACTACGAGGCTGCAGTAGATGCCTTTGCACAAGGTGAGGACAGCGACGCCTGGTACAACCGCGGGAATGCGCTGGCCAGAGCCGGACAGCTCGATGAGGCTATTGCGGCTTATCAAGAGTCGCTGGCACAAGAACCGGATAGGGTCGACGCGCAGGACAATCTCGCGCTCGTTGAGCAACTGAAACAGCAGCAAGAAAACCAGCAACAACAGAATCAAGATCAACAACAGGATCAAAACGAGCAGGACCAGCAATCGCAAGATCAAGAATCGGAAAACCAGCAGAATCAGGATCAGCAGTCCGAGGAACAAAACGCACAAAACGAGCAGGATCAACAATCAGAGCAACAACAAAACGAACAGCGCCAACAGAATCAACAGGCACAGCAGGGTGAACAGGACGGCCAGCCACAACAGGACCAGCAACAGGGACAAGAGAACGAGCAGCTCGACAGCCAGGAGCAAACTGCCGAAGGGTCAGAGTCTGAGCAAGAGCGTCCGCAAGAGGCTACCCCAGAGACGCCGCAGTTAGCAGAGTTGGACCCAGAGCAGCAGGAGCGTGATCAGGCGATGGAGCAGTGGCTACGACGAGTACCTGACGATCCCTCTGGTTTGCTGCGAGAGAAGTTCCGCTATGAAAGCTATCAACGACAGCAGCGAGGCGCAGGCAAGAATAATGAAACCTACTGGTAACATCTGGGGCGTCATTTGCGCGCTTACTTTAGTGCTCAGCACCGAGGTGGCGTCAGCTGCCGTGACCGCCACGCTTGACAGACAGACCGCCGCCCTGGGCGATACGCTTCGCTTAACCATCAGCGCTGATGGCGGCGAAGACCTCGAGCAAATTGATCTGTCTGCTCTGGATGTTGATTTCGAGATCCTACAGCGTTCCAGCAGCAGTAAAACCAGTTACGTCAATGGCGAATTCACCAGCAGCCGGGAAATCCTGCTAGACATTGCCCCACGACGCGAGGGCAGTCTGTTTGTGCCCGCGTTTCAAGTGGGCCAGGCCGCTACCAGTTCGATTCCGGTTGCCGTCTCCGAACGACCACAGGGCGCTGCCGACGGCCAGATCGTTGTCTTCGAGGCGGAACTGGACAGATCTTCTGTTTACGTGCAGGGCCAGCTTATCCTCACACTGCGCCTGCAACAGGCTATTAATCTAGACGATCGTTCCATCACCGAGCTGCAGCTAGACAAGGCTTTCGTGCGCCCGCTGGAGCAAAACTCATTTCAACGCACGGTCAACGGCCGGCCCTGGCTGGTGCATGAAGTGCGCTACGCGATATTCCCGGAGCAGAGCGGCACTCTGACCATACCTTCACAGACCTTCAGTGCGCGGGAGAGCACACCTAGACGCAGTTTGTTTGATCGCGGCAGTCTGGGCAGGCAGATACGGCGTTCAACTGACGCTCTGACAATCGAGGTGCTTCCTCGTCCCGCTGACTATCCTGCCGGCGAGTGGCTTCCAGCTCAACAGCTCACCGTAGAGGAATCCTGGTCAACCGATCCACAAGATCTCCAGGTTGGTGACTCTGCAACCCGGATCATTACTTTTCGAGGTGAGGGCTTGCAAGGTGCTCAACTACCACCTGTTATGTACCCGGCAACTGAGGGCGTCAAGTATTATCCTGATCAACCATCGATTAGCGACAGCGAATCGGCAGCGGGGCTGACTGGAACCCGTGTCGACAGTGTGGCAGTCGTACCAACCCAGAGCGGCAATTGGCTGGTCCCGGAGCTGCGCGTCCCTTGGTGGGATACAGAGAATGATGAATTGAAATATGCTGTACTGCCTGCGCGTGAGATTGATGTAGCACCGGGCATGGCGACAGCAACACCTCCCACCCCGCAAGCCGTCACCAGCGTGGAGGGCTTGCTCACCCAGGATACCGGCACTCCCATAGCGGTGGTTTCGCAGCAGGGCAGTCAGCGCTGGCAGATCATTGCATTGATCAATGGCATCGGCTGGATCGCGACGATCGCTTATCTGATCTGGAGCCGAAAGCGCAAAGCATTCAGT
>JBCDFM010000024.1:0-27878 GCA_039178015.1 Pseudomonadota bacterium | reverse complement strand
TTGAGCTACGTGGACGCGGGCTTTTATGACGGCACTATTTTCCATAGGGTGATTCCAGACTTTATGATTCAAGGTGGTGGCTTTCTGCCGGACATGACTGAGAAGCCCACCGATGCACCAATAGAGAATGAATCGAAGAATCGCGTTCACAATACGCGCGGCACCATTGCTATGGCACGCACCTCCGACCCAGACTCAGCCACCTCACAGTTTTACATTAACCAGCGCAACAACCTGCCACTGGACTGGAGTCCTGGTAAAGAGGGTTACACAGTGTTCGGAGAAGTGATTCTAGGCATGAGCGTTGTCGACTATATTGCCACTGCCCCAACAACGACGAAGGGACCTTTTGGAGACGTACCCGTCGAGCCCATCGTTATCGAAGAAATTGTGCGCGTAAATTCTCTATGATCGCGCTTAGCGTGAACCTCAATAAGATTGCGCTCATTCGCAATTCCCGTGACACACAAAATCCCAGCGTGACCGAACATGCAGGTATGTGTATCGCTGCTGGAGCAGACGGCATCACCGTGCATCCCAGGCCGGATCAGCGCCACATTCGTGCACAGGACTGTTTGGACCTCATTTCGATATTGGACGTAGAATTGAACATCGAAGGTAACCCCATGGCAGCCGCGCGAAAAAGCAGCAGGCCGGGGGTGGCTGACTATCCTGGCTTTATGGATCTGGTAAAACAGGTGAGTCCAGCTCAATGCACGCTGGTTCCGGATAGCGACGATCAGCTCACATCCGATCACGGTTTCGATCTGAAACGCGACGGGGACTCGTTAGCACCGCTAGTCTCTGAGCTGAAATCCCTGGGTATTCGCACCAGCCTCTTTATGGATCCTGACCCAGAACAGATAAGGTTGGCCGCAGAGGTGGGCGCTGATCGCATCGAGCTCTACACCGAGTCCTATGCGAAAGCCTTCGCCAGCGGAGAAAATCTCAAGTACGTATTCGGCAGCTTTTGGGCAGCGGCGGAAGCTGCGACGGACGCAGGACTGGGAATCAACGCGGGGCATGATCTCGATTTGCATAATTTGCCGAAGTTTGCCTCAATCCCAGAGCTGCTCGAGGTATCCATTGGCCACGCGTTAACAGTCGACGCCATCAGCATGGGTCTGCCAAATACTATTGCTGCTTATCAAAAGGCCCTGGGTAATTCGATTGAGCAGACAGCGTGAAGGTCGACGCCAGTTGCAGCGACCGTAAGCGTTTACGGCAACTGCTTGCAGGCGTCAGCGGCCGTTAAGGCGTTCGCGCAAGGCATCGGGCAGACGCTCAGGTGTATTGGTTGCGCTGTTCATGTATACCACCACCGCCTTGCTCTTGACGGTCAGCCTTTGACTTTGAAAGAGTTCACAATAAACGGTTAACGACGTGTTACCAGCAGCTGCCTCGGTCACATTGGCCGTTACTTCATCTCCAAAGAATGTTTCGGCGATAAAGTCAATCTGCAGCGACGCTAGAATCCAGTTCTGCGCTTCGCCACTGTCGGCCCGAGACAGCGATGCAATAAACTCCATCCGTACCACTTCCATCCACGCAGCAATGGCCGCATTGTTAATGTGGCCGAGCGCATCCGTCTCATAAAATCGCGGCGTGATAGCGATCGAAAACTCGGGCATGTTTTACCTGTTGAGGTCGAGCGCAACCAAACTAACGACTCAGGACTAATTGACCGTCCCGCACAGGTATAACGGAACCTGGATCGTAGTCCATTTTCACCTTACCTGTGTTCTCTCCTAGCTGGTACTCTACCTCATAGCCTGCCGTGCGCTCGCTGACCTCAGTGACTGTTTCACAGCGCCGCTCCGTCGTTTGGTAGGTATCGCTCTTCTGCATGTTTTCCTGGATTTTATTGCCAGTCACACCACCGACTACCGCGCCGGCGATCTTAGCGCCTGTGTTCTTGCCTCCGCCCCCCAGGGCGTCTCCGGCCAGGGCACCCGCCACGGCGCCCACTGCGCTGCCGGCAAGTCGATACTCATCTTGGACGGGAGCTTGTCTTGTGACGGCCACATCCTGGCACTCTTCTTTTGGCGTTTCCACACGCTCTGTGATCGGAGTTACAGAGATGACCTGGGCATACTCATCACCGGATAACATTCTGTATCCCGCAATACTACCGGCTGCAGTAGCCACGGCCACCCCCAATACAACGCCTGTCACCATGGATTTACTCACATCCTTTCTCCCTATCTTTTACAGCTGCGTATAAACAGCTGCGTATAAATTGACGGTAACGCGTATCGCTGGAACCCTCGACTCCACCTTAACGCGACCTACCGGCGCTTCAAGTAGCGCATACAGGGAAAATTACCGCAAAACGAAGGGAATATTTTCGACGGCAATCGGCGTTCGCAACTCAATTTTGGCATGCTGAGCCGCTACTTGATGTGCAAATGGCGCAAATCTCTAGCGCTCCGCAGTCGTTAAACTCTTATGCATGGTGCTGAAACGCTAAGCCCAAAGCCCAGAAACAGGAACACCTGGCGCTCGAGCTAGTGCAAAGCGCACTAGCCACCCACCAGACTAATCATCACACCCGCGGCAACCGCCGAGCCGATCACGCCTGCCACGTTCGGCCCCATAGCGTGCATCAGCAAGAAATTATGTGGGTCGGCCTCCAATCCCACTCGATTACTCACACGAGCAGCCATAGGCACAGCCGATACGCCAGCTGAACCAATCAAAGGGTTTATGGGAGTACTACCGAGCCTGTTCATCATTTTTGCTATCAGTACGCCAGATGCCGTACCTATGGCAAAGGCGACAATCCCGAGGGCTAGAATACCTAAGGTTTCTACATCCAGGAACGTGTCCGCCACCAGCTGAGAGCCCACCGACAAACCCAAAAAAATAGTCGTGATATTGATCAACGCATTCTGGGCAGTAAAGCTCAATCGCTCCGTCACGCCGCACTCCTTCAGCAGGTTGCCAAAGCAAAACATGCCTAATAGCGGCGCGGCCGCGGGTAACAGCAGCGCAACCAGAATCAGCAGTATCAAAGGAAAAACTATCCTTTCCCGCTGCGAGACCCTGCGCAACTGCACCATCACGATTTTGCGTTCCGCATCAGTCGTCAGTGCTCTCATGATCGGTGGCTGAATCAAGGGTACGAGGGCCATGTAAGAGTAGGCGGCGACGGCGATGGCGCCCAATAGCTCAGGTGCTAACAAGCTGGCGACATAGATAGCCGTCGGTCCATCAGCGCCACCAATGATGCCAATGGCAGCGGCATCGCTCAGACTGAAGTCCATCAGTCCAATGGATGAAAGTAAGACGGCACCCAAAACGGTGGCGAAAATGCCGAACTGCGCTGCAGCGCCTAGGAATAGCGTTTTGGGATTTGCCAGTAGCGGACCAAAGTCCGTCATGGCACCCACACCCATAAAAATAACTAGCGGCGCAATGCCGCTGGCAATAGCCACTTTGTAGAAGGTATAGAGCATGCCGTCGCGAAAACCGGCCTGCTCGGCTAGTGTTTCGGCCGCTATCTGCAGCGGCAGCGCAGCCGACTTATAGGCGCCTATTAGCCCCTTCACGCTGTCCGGTTCAGCACTTAACGCGACGGGTAGCACACTCGCAAACTCCCTGAGTAAGGCAGCATCACCTGAATAGATCGCGTTCTCTACGGCCGAGTAAGCCAAACCAGCGCCGGGAATGTTTGCGAGGATTCCACCGAAGCCAATGGGCACCAGCAATAGGGGTTCGAATCCGTTTCGAATTGCCAGAAACAGCAGAATAAAACCGATGATAATCATCACCAGCTGTCCTGATTGAAACTGCGCCAGACCCGAAGAGCTCCACAGGAGCAGAAAGTCTTCCACGCGCTCTTAGCCCAAGCTAATCAATGGATCGCCGACCGCAACCTGATCGCCAACCTTAACCATGACCTGACTCACAGTTCCCGCGCGCTGTACACGCACCTCGGTTTCCATCTTCATGGCTTCCAGGACAACAATGATATCGCCAGATTCAACCGCATCTCCAACTCCGACGCGCACCTGGAAAATATTGCCAGCCAAGGGTGCATTGACGGTCTCAACATTCGCAGCTGCTGCAGGGGCAGTTGTGGCGGCGGCAGGAGCCTGATTCGCTGAGACCGGGACAACATCGCTGATCTCTCCGCCAGCGGTCACTTCGACAACAAAACTCTGTCCATTCACCTTTACCGTATAAACTTCGGCCTCTGCCGAGTCTCCCGAAGACACGGGTGCTTTTGGAGTCGACACCTCAGGCGACGATTCTGCGGACGGCCGCGGTTCGAATGCAGAGGGGTTACCTCGATTCTCGAGAAATTTGAGCCCAATCTGCGGGAACAGCGCGTAGGTCAGCACATCATCAACCTCGCCCTCGCCTGAGCTAAGAGCGATCGACTTTGATTGCGCCAATTCGCGCAGCTCGTTGGTCAGCTCTTCAAGCTCCGGCTCCAATAGATCTGCGGGGCGACAGGTGATAGCAGGCTGTCCCTCCAAGACTCTCGCCTGCAGCTGTGGATCGACCGGCGCTGGTGTGATGCCATACTCCCCTTTTAGCACGCCCGCTGTCTCTTTTGTTATCGATTTGTAGCGTTCCCCGGTGAGTACGTTGATGACCGCCTGGGTGCCCACAATCTGCGAAGTCGGCGTTACCAGGGGAATATAGCCAAGATCTTCCCGAACTTTTGGGATCTCAGCTAGCACCTCATCCATTTTATCTTCTGCACTTTGCTCCTTAAGCTGACTTTCCATATTGGTCAACATCCCGCCGGGCACCTGCGCAACCAGAATGCGAGCATCCGTGCCACGCAAAGACCCTTCAAAGGAAGCGTACTTCTTACGTACCTCGCGGAAGTAGGCTGCAATATCAGCCAATCTGTTGATATCTAGTCCAGTTTCTCGACCCGTTCCTTCAAGCATCGCGACGACGGCTTCGGTAGACGAATGCCCGTATGTCATGGACATAGAAGAAATGGAGGTATCGACCCTATCGATGCCCGCTTCAATACATTTGAGAATCGTGGTTGTAGACAAGCCGGTGGTGGCATGGCAGTGCAGCTGTATAGGAATGGCGCAAGCTTCTTTTAAGCGTGTCACCAACTCAAACCCAGCATAGGGCTTTAACAGGCCCGCCATATCCTTAATTGCGATAGAGTCAGCGCCTGTGTCTTCGATTTGTCTGCCCATATCGACCCAGGTGTCAATTGTGTGTACCGGACTGAGCGTATACGACAAGGTACCCTGCGCGTGTTTACCCACACGCTTCACTGATTTCAGTGCTACATCCAAATTTCGCATATCGTTCATTGCATCAAATACGCGAAACACATCGACTCCGTTATCTGCCGCCCGCTCGACAAACTTTGCGACCACGTCATCAGCATAGTGCCGATAGCCAAGGGTATTTTGCCCCCTGAGCAGCATTTGCTGAGGCGTCTTCGGCATGGCTTTTTTCAATTCTCGAATGCGTTCCCAGGGATCCTCTCCCAGATAGCGAATACAGGCATCGAAGGTCGCACCACCCCAACTCTCCAAAGACCAGAATCCCACCTCATCCAATTTGGCAGCGATCGGAAGCATGTCTTCCAAACGCATTCGTGTTGCCAGCAGAGACTGGTGCGCATCACGCAGCACCACGTCTGTAATACCCACAGGATCACGATTTTGGTCCATGGCAGCGGGCCTCCTATATATTGGAAATGCCCGACCTAGCGGCCGCGCTTACGATGTTGATGGATGGCTGCGGTAATCACCGAGAGCGTAGTTGGGTCAATATGCCTGGCACTACCCGTGCTCGCCTGTCCGCCACTAGCAACGGGTTCAACTCGTTGCGGCTGGGCAAAGTAGTTACCAATTACCGCGGACATCGCCATTGTTGCAATCACTAGCGCGGCGAGAAAGAGCACCACAGTACCCATCCCGTACAGCATCAATTCCAAACCTCGGGTAACTATGTCCAGTTCCATATACTATTCGACCGACCGTGTCTGAGCGGGCTAGCGACAGGCTTCATGATAAGGTAGTAGCAGGCAGGGTTCCATGCTCATGCCAGTCACTGTTGTTTATTAACGCTCCCCAAAGCTAATAGTGCCCAGTTGAAGATCGCTGTGTCGCCTAAGCCGCGGGAGGGACCACCGCATCAATCAGGTAGGGGCCTTTGCGTGCCATCGCCGTGGCAAACTGAACATTGAACTCTTCGGCCGTTGCTGCTCGGCTGGCTTCGACGCCCATGCCCGTCGCTAATTCAACGAAATTCAGCACCGGGTTGCCCAGATCGAGAACACTGGCGGCATTCGGCCCGGGCGTACCGCCACGCGCGCCGGTGCGTGCAAACTCCATTTCCAAAACGCTGTACTTGGCGTTGTTGAAAATCACCACCGTCACATCGAGCTGCTCTCTTGCCATCGTCCATAACGACTGAATCGTATACATTGCGCTGCCGTCACCCTCTAAACACAGCACTTTCCGATCAGGCGCGGCGATGGCGGCGCCCACCGAAGCCGGTAATCCCCAGCCGATTGCGCCCCCCGTCAAGGTCAGCCAATCATGAGGTCTGGCGCTTGCCGTACCGGGATAGATTGGAAAACCATTGGTGACCGCCTCATCTACCACTACTGTATTCTCGGGCATATAGTGGGCGACGGCGGCAGCGATCTTATGCGCATCAAGAGAACCCGTCGCCGGTTCGGGTAAATCCAATGTTTGAGCCTTAGCTTGTACAGTGGACGTATTCAGTTCCGAGAGTAACTCTTCCAACAGTTGTTCAATGTCGTCGTTAGGACCGGCAAGGATAAACTGTTCGCAGTCGGGTGCCGCGATGGTGCTTGGCACATTCGGGTAAGCAAAAAAAGAAACCGGGGCTTGTGCGCCGATCATGATGAGGTTTTGCACATCCTTGATATGGTCGATGGCGAGTTCTGCGAGATAGGGCAAACGCTCGATAGCGGCACGCCCTGCGCCTCGCGCCATACGATCAAAAAAGGTTTCTGCACATACCCGCGCCCCCGCTGCTTCGCCGATCGCACTGAGCATCAGGCCTTGACGCTCGCCAATGTCACGCCCCCCCACCAAAATCATTGTCTGAGCGTCCGATCTGAGCATTTCAACTGCTTTTTCCAGGCGCTCGGCAGGTACGCGTTTAGCGATATCGATTTCGACCGCACCCTCGGGTCCATTAGGGTTGTCACCCCAGGAGACATCCGCGGGCAGCATTAAGGTCGCGATCTGGCCGATTCCGGCCTGTCTAACCGCTTCTGCAGCGTCACGAGCAATCTCAGATGACGATTGCGATGTATGTACCCAGTGCGAAATTGGGGCGGCAATGCCTTCAATATCGGCGGAAAGTGGCGCGTCGTACTCCAGATGATAGGTTGCATGTTCCCCGACAATATTTACCATCGGCACGTTGCCTTTCTTGGCATTGTGTATATTGGCCACGGCATTGCCTAGGCCTGGGCCGAGGTGCAGCAGCGTAGAAGCCGGCTTGCCCGCCATCAACGCGTAACCGTGGGCGGCACCGCTTAGCACACCCTCAAAAAGGCAGAGCACGCAGCGCATACCCTCCACTTCATCCAGAGCGGCCACAAAGTGCATTTCTGACGTACCGGGATTGGTAAAACACACTTCGATCCGGTTATTGACCAAGGTGGTCAACAAGCTTTCTGCACCGTTCATAGATAATCACTCCAAAACAAAGGGACGGATCAGGTGCCAGCTACTGAATATCGAGCCTGCACGCTCAAGCATAGAACAGTTTGCAAGCATGTGTGCTCACGCCGCCAATCCTCGGCCTACTCATCTATCCGATCCTGTCGGTCTACGGCTCGGGATCGACACGGGGAACAGAATCGAGCAACGCTTTTGTATACGGGTGAGTCGGTCGCGTCAGTATCTGCTCTGCGCTGCCCTGTTCCACCAGCTTACCTGCCTGCATAACACCCACGTAGTGGGCAAGACTGGGAATGATCGACAAATCATGGGTAATAAACAGATAAGACACACCGAACTCCACCTGCAGCTCCTGCAGGAGACTTAAAACCTCGGCACGTATCGACACGTCAAGTGCGCTGGTAGGCTCATCACATATGATCAGTTCCGGTTCCACGGCCAAGGCGCGCGCAATTGCTACCCGCTGCAGCTGACCACCGGAAAACTCGTGGGGATAGCGCTGTTTAAAATCACCGCGCAATTGCACGCGCTCCAATAGCTGCGTGATCCGATCTTCGCGTTCGGATGCAGACAGGTCCATGCCCAAACTGACCATGCCCTCGGAAATAATCTCGCCAACAGTCAGCCTGGGGTTCATGGAGGAAAACGGGTTTTGAAAGATCACCTGTATCAACTTGCGATACGGTAGCATCGCTCTCCGACCTAGAGACTGGATCGCCTCTCCCTTAAATTGAATTGCACCTTCACGGGCGGATTCGAGATTCAATATGGCTCTACCCAAGGTAGACTTGCCACTTCCAGATTCACCCACCAGCGCATAGGTTTCTGCCCTGCCAATCGAGAGAGACACGCCATCGACGGCCCGCGTGTAATCCACGATGCGCTGCAGCACGCCTTTGCGAATAGGGAAGTGCACTTTTACTTCATCCACTTTGAGCAGTGGCTGGTCTCGGGAGGCGCTTTGAAATGTAGTGAGGTCCGGCAGCGCGTCAATCAGGCGTTTGCTGTAATCCTCTTTAGGATCATGGAAAAATGTATCCACGGACGCTTGCTCAATAATGTTGCCGCGGTACATCACGGCGACCTCATCAGCAGTGTTGCGCACCACGCCCATATCGTGAGTAATCAATAACACAGCCAGCTGTCGCGACCGAGTCAGCTGGCGAACAAGTGCAAGCACCTGTTCCTGTATCGTTACATCCAGGGCGGTCGTAGGTTCATCAGCTATCAGGATATCGGGCTCACAGGCAAGTGCCATAGCAATCATAATGCGCTGTTGCTGGCCGCCCGATAACTGATGCGGATAGAAGCCAAACCGCTTGGCTGGATCGGGAATACCTACCTCGTCAAAGAGCTCGACGACTTTTTCTCGAAGCCGAGAGCTGCGCAACCGCGTATGCAGTTTGAGGGTTTCTGCCACCTGTGCACCCACCGTCTGCACAGGGTTCAGCGCACTCATTGCATTTTGGAAAATCATCGCGACCTGTCGTCCGCGCACATCCTGCATCTTGGCTTCAGGCAGGGCAAATAGATCCTGCTCGCCGACCTGCACTCGACCCGATGTGATTGCTAGAGCCTCGGGAAGCAGTCTCATCGCGGCCAATGATGTCACCGACTTGCCACTACCGGATTCCCCTACAAGAGCAAAAATCTCACCCGACCGCAGCTGCAGGCTAACACCCTTGAGAATCTCTTCTTCAGATTCCACCACTCTTACACGCAGATTTTCAATGCGCATACGAACTGCACCGGTGGTGTCATTCATGCTTCAGCTCTCTCTACAGTACTGCGGGGATCAAACGCGTCGCGCACCAGATCAGAGAAGAGATTGGCTGCTAAGACCAGTGAAAACATAAAGAAAAAAGCGCCGGAGAGTGTCCACCAAACAACTGGCTCTCTAGATAGCTCTGAACGAGCACCGTTGATCATGTTGCCCCAGCTACCCATGGAGGGATCAATACCAACGCCTATATACGATAAAACGGCTTCGGCTAGAACCAGCGCGCTGAAATCCAGCACAAAGGTAATCAAAATAATATGGACTACGTTGGGCAGTATGTGGCGAGTTAGAATGCGGGTGTGAC
The DNA here is from genome assembly GCA_039178015.1 of Pseudomonadota bacterium. Lineage (GTDB taxonomy): Bacteria > Pseudomonadota > Gammaproteobacteria > Pseudomonadales > Halieaceae > JARRPM01. Next base: position 18,139 of record JBCDFM010000024.1, on the reverse strand, counting down.
TGACACCGAAGGCATGCGCTGCCTGCACATAGCCCAGCTGACTGATCTTGAGAGTTTCCGCCCGAATCAACCGGCATAGACTGGACCAGCTTGTCACCCCCAAAATAAAACACAGCGCTACAAACTTTGCGTCGGCCCGCTCCAGACCCACAGAAAAAAAGTCAGGGTTGAGATCAATATACACCTGGAACAGCAGCACCGATGCTGCAATCAGCAGTATGCCAGGAATGGAACTCAGTGTGGTGTAAAGGTACTGTACCAGATCATCCACCCACCCCTTGAAGTAGCCCGCCATAATGCCCAGTGACACGGCTATCGGCAGCATTACGAGGGTAGCGAGAGTTCCAAGCAGTACGCCGGTGCGTATACCCTTGATACTTTGATAAGCAACATCCGCACCGCCCAGGTCGGTACCAAGAATGTGATAATAGTGACTGAGATAAATCATCCAGGACGCGAAGCACAGAATCAGCCCCTGCGTGATCCAGGAACTGTGCCAGGGATAGGGACTACTTCTAAGAAAAAACCACTGAATTCCGACCAAGACCGCAGTCACTCCTAGCCCCCACAGTACCCCTATAAAACTTAAACGTAGGATATCGCTGCCTCGGTTTGCCGGATCATCCAGATGCTGGCCGGCGTGTCGCAACAGGGGAAAGTCTCGAAACGTGTTTCCTTCTTCGTCGGTCATATAGCTTTTTTCGAAAGACTTTAGCGCAAACGGAGCCGAGTAGGTGCGCTCAAAACGATCGCCCATGCCGTCCAGCAGCACGTCCAACACGCTCGTCACTTTGTTATCGTAGAAAACCTCTTGCGAGGTAACGCCTTCCTGAGGAGGCAGTGCTCGGCGAAAGTGCAGTGAATCAAGAAGTGCCACAGTGACATAGGCCATTATCACCGTGAAAGTGACCATTCCAAGTCGCGAGGAAAATACCTGGCTCCATTTCTCACGGCTCTGTGGGTCTTTGCGCAGCTGATAAAAAAACAGAACCAGACATGCAACCAGCAGAAAAATCAGCGCATCCGACCACAAAACAACCGGCTTGATGTCAAGCCCCAACATCAGTTCAAGCGCACTCTAGGGTCGGCCCACGTATAGGATATATCGGTAAGAATCAATCCGAGAATGTAGAGAATCGAGCCGATGAACACCATGCTGCGCACAATTGCAAAGTCCTGAGAGCGAATGGCATCGAGCATATAGCTACCCAAGCCAGGTATTCCAAAAAACGACTCGATCAGCAGGCTACCCATGAACAGCGTTGGTATGAGCACCACGATGCCCGTCAGTATTGGGATCATGGCGTTAGGCAGTATGTGCTTGAATAAAATACTGATCTCGCTGGCACCCTTGGCCCTGGCGGTACGTACATAATCCTGCCCGGCCTCCTCCAAAAATAGCGTCCGATACCAGCGTGCACCCGAACCGATTCCCGCTATCACACTGACCAGCACCGGTAATATGAGAAACTTCCAGGGCTGATGCTGCGGATCGAAGCCAGATATCGGCACAAGGCTCCAGCTTTTAGCGATCAGGTATTGTCCACCAATGATGTAAAACAAATATGAGATAGACATCAAACTCACAAACACAAAAACAGCCCAGCGATCCAAAACCGTCGCGCGAAACATCACCACCATCAGCGCCACACAGATATTGACTCCGATACCTACAATAAAACTGGGCAAGGCCACCGCCAGGCTCGGCCACATACGGGTAGAAACATCCGTGGTAATATCTCGGCCGCTCTCTGATCGCCCAAAATCAAAAGCAAACAGCTTGACCGATTTGTTAAAAAAGATGGTGTCCGTAAACGTAGCTGTGCCTTCGGCAGCCTCATTGATAAACAGTGGTTTATCGTACCCATTGCGGCGTTTCCAATTCTCTATCGCCTCGGGTGTGACATATTTGTCACCAAGCTGAGATCGAGCCATATCGTCGGGTGAATTGACCACAAAAAACAGGGTAAAGGTGAGCAGATTAACCCCGATCAAGATGGGTATGGCGTAGAACAAGCGCCTGACAATGTACGCAAACAACGACGCTAATCCCTATCCCGATGCGCTGTTGCTTTTTGTCGTCGACGATAGGCGACTACTCCAGGTGCTATCAATCCAGCGACAAGCGCGCCACCCGCATACAGCGGCCATTTGACGGGCTGATTCCAATCGACCTGCCTGCGGGCACGCTCATCGGCATCAATGCGGGTATATTTCAATGTCGCCTTGGAAATACCGTGACGCTTGTTGTTGTGCACCCAGCTATTATTCAAAAATGTCGCTTTCGGGTAGAAAGCGTAGAGCCAGACGGCGTCCCTGCGAAAATGTTCGACCGCCTCCGCAACCAGTTTGTCACGCTCCGGCCCGGGCGGAAGAATACGAATCTTTCTGAAGACCTCATCAAATGCCTCATTGGCATAGTTGGAATTATTTGCGCCATCGCACTCGCACTCCAGAGGACTCTCGGGCCCGTAGAGCAGGAACAGGAAATTTTCAGGGTCAGGATAATCGGCAAGCCATCCGTGAGAATAAATTTGGGTGTTACCGGTCAACAGCTTCTCTCGAGTGCGATTCCAGTCGGCAGGGCGATATTCCACCTGCACTCCCAACTCACCAAAGACTCGGTCCATCCAATTCATGCTGGTGTTGCTCACAGCCTGCGACTGTACATCAATAAAGATTTTCAGTGGTTCGCCCGTGCGCGCATCGCGCCCATTGGGATAACCGGCCTCTGCGAGTAGCTGTCGTGCATAATCCAGAGACTTTCGCTGCGGCTCGCCATCCACCCAATCGTAGACATACGGGTTGATACCCGCCTCACCCTCTAGAAACCCCGGTATCCCAGGTGGAATCGGCGTTTGCGCAGGGATGCCGTTGCCCTTGTAAAAAATATTCAGATATTCTTCAGTGTTGAAAGCAATCTGTAAGGCTTGGCGCAATTTGCGTTTCTCTTCCGTGTAGCCGCCCACAACCGGGTCACGCATATTGAAACCGTAATAGTAAATTCCCGGCTTCACATCCGGTGACATGGTAATACCACGCTCAACGAGTTCTGCAGATATCTCGAGGCCATCGGGACCAACGTTGAACGCCTGGTCAAAGACACCATTGGTGTTGGCGTGAACCTCGCCCGAGCGATCGTAGTAGCCCTGCGTGAATTTGGTCCACAGAGGAAGCGACTCTTTTTCAATCCGGAAGACCGCCCTATCGATAAATGGAACACGCTTGCCTGCATCGACGAGAAAGCCCGCTTCTTCATCTCCATCTTCCCCTTCTTCTGGGAAAAAATCTTCGCGAAAGTTGGGGTTTCTCTCTAATACAATTTCGCTATTCGGGTCGTTAACAACCATCATGAAGGGCCCAGACCCTACCGGCCACCAATCCAAGGTCAGATTGCGCTCTTTAAAACCCGGATTGTGATAAAACCGATCCACTTCCGGTGCTATAGGTGAAAAGAAGTGCATCGCCAGCCAATATACGAATTGCGGATATTGACCATTGATCGTGATTCTTAGTGTGCGCTCGTCCAATACTTCGAGACCTGCCATGTCGAATTCATCTAAATTCAACCATCCATCCCTGGGAATGCCTCCCACCTGCTCCGAAAACTCGCCCATCCCGACAATGTACCGACCCATAAATCCCAGCATGGGTGAGCCAAGCTCCGGATCGGCGAGGCGCTTGATGGCATAGGCGTAGTCATTGGCGTGAACTGGTCTGCTGCCGGTAATGGGAAAATCAGGCACCTGCTTGTAACGTGCGCCCTCAGCCGCCGAGTCGAATAGATAGAGGGGTTCTCCTTCCTCAGTGAGCGCAAAAGCTGGATGGGGTTGGTAACGTTCGTCTTCGCGCACTGTGAGCGTGTAGCGCGTGTAGGCGATCGACTCGCTCCCCTCTTCAACCTCATTACCCTCCACATCGAGATACGTGACATCGGGGAAGGCTTCTACGGACAGCGGTATCAGTTCATAAGGCCGCTTCAGGTAGTGATATCCCATTGGCGGCTCATAGATCTGCATGAGGAACAGACTCTCATCCGAGGCATAGGATTTAGCGGGGTCCAGATGTTTCGGCGGTCGGGGGCTGATGACAGACTGGTAGACCACCAGGTCGTCATCGTACTGAGGATTGGGATTATTCCACGGGCCATCGCAGCCAACCAGCAGCAGGGCAAGTACACATGTGATTCGATTAGCGATGTGTTTAATAAAACTAGGTTTCTTAGTTGGCACGACGCCAAAGCTCCGCGGACTAGCGCGCAAGCATACAATGGGCTCTGCCTGAGGACCAGTCCCGCGACAGAGCCATCGTTGATGTCGCCAGGCGAGTCAAAGCTCAGGTGCAACAGGCCGAAGGTGAACTTTTGTGCCATCGCAAACTTTGGCTATGACCAAAGAGATCACCTCCCTATAATCTGCGCTTTGCCAAGGACAAAGCTAAAGAAAGTCATGACAAGCAGGTCTTCTGATCAATCAGAGATAGAGGCAGCGGATGGCTCCAATGAGACGACGGCCATTGTCAGGACGAACGATACCGCATTTTTTGGACACCCCCGGGGCTTGTTCGTCTGTTTCGCCACTGAAATGTGGGAGCGTTTTTCATTCTACGGCATGAAGTACCTGCTGCTGCTATACCTGACCAAGTACCATTTGTTCAGCGACGCTGGCGGTCTCGAGGTGCTCGGTAGTTATGCAGCCTTGGTCTATGCTATGCCCGTTATCGGTGGCCTGCTGGCGGATCGTTACCTGGGCATGCAAAAGTCAGTGGTATTTGGCGGAGTCCTGCTGACCTTGGGCCACTTGGGCATGGCCATTGAGGGAAGCCCGGCACAGGATCTCGGCTCGGAGATAGTGCGGGACGAAGTGGCCTTACAGATCTTTTACGCATCTCTCGCCTTGATCGTTATGGGTGTGGGTTTTTTGAAGCCCAATATATCCACCCTCGTCGGTCGGCTGTACCGAGACAACGATCCGCGTAGAGACGCTGGTTTCACCCTGTTCTATATGGGCATAAATCTGGGCGCGCTGGTGGCCACTCTGCTCTGCGGTTACCTCGGCGAGACCTACGGCTGGCGCTACGGATTTGGCGTGGCGGGAGTTGGAATGCTTGTCGGCCTGGCCACTTTTCTTATCGGGCAGCGGCACCTGAGGGGAGCGGCGGAGCCACCCGCCCCACAACGACTGAAGCGAGTGACCGCCTTGGGACTCAACCTTGAATGGACTATCTATACGATGTCTTTTGTCGGGGTCATACTGATATGGCAGATGCTCCAGTTTCAAGGCGCAGTTGGCCATCTTCTCAATCTTCTATCGGTCGCGGTTCTCACAGGTCTCATTTGGTTTATCAGCGTAAAATGCAACCCAGTAGAGCGCAGCAGGATGCTTGTCCTGATCATCCTCACCGTCTCTACCGTAGTATTCTGGGCTCTGTTCGAACAGAGCGCGGCATCCATGACCTTGTTTGCGGATCGCGTCATGGATCGCAGGGTTCTGGGCGTTGAGTTTACGGCCTCACAGTTCGGCGCACTTAACGCCCTATTCATCCTAATATTGGCACCCCTGTTTGCGTGGCTGTGGACATTTCTTGGGCGCTACCGATTGGAGCCCTCCACTCCCATGAAATTTGCCTTGGGGATAGCGCAAGCCGGACTTGGTTTCGGTGCACTGGTCATAGGTGCTGCGAACCCCAATGAAGCCGGGTTTGTCGCAGCCTACTGGATGATCGCAGCCTATCTATTGCATACCAGTGGCGAGTTGTGCCTGTCGCCTGTCGGCCTTTCCGCAGTCACAAAGCTAGCCGTTCCGAGTGTTGTTGGCGTTATGATGGGAGCGTGGTTCCTGGCCACAGCCTACTCAGAATTCGTCGCTGCCCAGATTGCAAAATTGGCGTCCGTTGACACGGTAGATGGGCAAGTGGTTGATGTTGCTGACGCATTAGCGCGATACACTAGCTTGTTTAACGACCTGCTCTACACTGGTCTGGGCGTGGCAGTTGTATTGGTATTACTGACGCCTGTGCTGAAAAAAATGATGCATGGCATTCACTGAGGTGGCAATTCATGGCTAAAAAACCGTTTGATGTGGTGGTCTGGGGCGCTACCGGTTTTACCGGGCAACTGGTCGTAGAATACCTCGCTGACCAGTATGGCGTCGACGGCGACCTTCGATGGGCGATTGCCGGGCGCAACGCGGACAAACTCGAGCGGGTGAGAGAAGACTGCCTGCCGCGTTCAAAACGCAATCGCCTGCCCATCATCATAGCCGATAGCACAGATCCTAGCAGTCTGGCGCAAATGGTCGCAAAAACGAGTGTTATCTGTAGCACAGTCGGGCCCTACGCAAAGTACGGCACACCGCTAGTTGCCGCTTGCGCCGACGCCGGTGTGGACTATTGCGATTTAACAGGCGAAGTGCAGTGGATGGCACGGGTCATACCTGACTACCAGGGTATTGCGGAGGGAACCGGCGCGCGAATCGTGCATACCTGCGGATTTGACTCTATTCCCTTTGATATGGGCACCTGGTACTTACAGCAGGGCATGATGGAGCAACACGGCGTTTACGCAAGCCACGTGAAAGGCCGCATGGGGCGCGCAAGAGGCGGTGCAAGCGGTGGCACCATAGCCAGTATGCTCAATATGCTGGAGGAGGCTCAGCACGACCCCTCGATAAAGCAAATTATGGCCAACCCCTATGCACTTAATCCGCTCGATGCCTCCGATGGACCGGATGCGCCTGACCAAAAGACGGCGATTTTCGATAAAGACTTTGAACAGTGGACATCACCTTTCGTGATGGCCGCGGTCAATACCAGGGTAGTGCGGCGCAGCCATGCGCTGTTGGGCCTGCCCTGGGGTGAAGACTTTCAGTACGACGAAGCGCTGCTGAACCGGTCTCGACTCGAGGCGATAGGCCTTTCAGTCGGCATGGGTGCAGGCATGATGGCGATGGAGTTCAGCCCGACCAGAGCGTTTGCAACTCGGTTTCTGCCGTCACCAGGGGATGGTCCTTCTCGCAGACTTCGCGAAGCCGGACTGTGGGAGGCATTCTTCCACGGCATCCACCCAAATGACCGGGAAAAAGATATCCGCCTTAAGGTCACTGGAGATATGGATCCCGGCTATGGGTCGACGTCTAAAATGCTGGGAGAGTCGGCGGTGTGTCTCGCTCTAGACGACACAGTAGATAGCGGCGGTTTTTATACCCCTTCAAGCGCTATGGGGGATGCCTTGCGGATCCGGCTGGAGGAAAACGCCGGGCTTGAGTTTGAGTTTCTCGAACTCTAAAAGGTATTTGTGCCACTAGCTCAGCATAGAAAATACTGCTGAAAACCCGTACATTCACAGGCGTTCATTAATAATAGCGGGCGTTACTCCAAGGGGTGAGTAAGTTTAACCTCACATTTCGGGGCGAAATTGTCGAGGGGCACGATCCGGAAGAAGTTCGTCGCCGATTGGCGGAGCTTCTAGGTACGGACGATCGCTCTGTTCTGCAGCGCTGTTTTTCCGGTGATCCTGTCGTACTGCGCCGTAGCGTGGAGCGCAAAGAAGCCGCCGAACTCTACGCCAAGCTAAGGCGCAAAGGTATCAGAGTCGACCTCGTCAAAATCAGCGACCGGGGCGATCTTCATGTTGGAGAAACCGACAAAGCACCGCCGTCTATTGAACGCAAAACGGCGCGCAGCAACCGCGAAACGGAAAGATACGACGAGTCGGCTAAACCGACCACAAAGTTACCTCGGGCTGCTAGCACATCTACTACCACCAAGCCAAAACCGACGGGTGCGACAAAAACAACAGCGCCGGATTCTGCTCGGCGCAAATCCCGATCGCGCGAGGTAAATCCCGAAGATCAAGCCATAAAGCTCCGTGAAGAACCGGCCACTACCGGTAACAGTTCAAATCGCGGCGCGTCAAAGACAAGAAAAGACACATCAGAGTCTGGACCGTTATCTAAGGAAAGCGAAAGCCTAGCTCCAGTTTCCAGCGAGACAAAGCGAAAGCCATCAACTCGAAAGCAGGGCCCAGTAAACAAAAAAACACGCGCTAACGCGACATCATCTGCAGGTGAGCGCAATCAAAAATCTCGAGGCCGTACTAAGTCGAGTAATCAAAACGGTAAGGCCTCGCGGCGTGGCGATGCACAAAATCAGCTGCAATTTCAGCTGGAGCAGGACCATGAAAAAGAGCAGATACGAACAACCATCTCCCCTGAAGATCAAGTTCGGCAAGCGCAAGCGGCAAAGAGGAAGCTGGCGGCAGAACAAGCAGAGCAGGCCCTACTCAAGGCGGAGCGTGACGACGAGGCGCGCGTGCGCGAAGAACAGGCTGCGCGAGACAGACTTGAAGCAGAACGTATTGACAAGCAGCGTGTTGAGGCAGAACTCGCGCGGCAGGCCGCCCTTGACGCAGAGCGCGCTGAAATAGCGCGCGTCGAGGCAGAGCGGGCTGCGCGCAAGAGACTCGAAGCAGAGCGCATTGAGCAACAGCGTCTCGAAGCCGAACTCGAGAGGCAGGCGAGTCTTGAAGCAGAACGCGCCGAAAAAGCTCGCTTGGAAAGCAAACGCAAGCGAGCAGCCAAAGTCGAAGCGGAGCAAGCAGAGCGCGCTCGACAGACGCGGGAGCGATCAGCTCTGGTCGAAGAAAGCAAGACGCAAGGGGGGAAACAGTACAGCAACGACCTAACAAATGGCACTAAAGCGAAATCGCTCGAAACAACGCGCCAGGAAGCTGAAGAGCCATCCCGACAACGGGCCGCGATGGAGAATCTCACGATTCAGCGCGCGGCATCTGAGCTAGCACAGAACCCAAGCATTAAGCGTGTCGAGAAGCGACCAAAGACTTCGATAAACACATCTTCTACTGCTTCTCTAACGTTGGGGTCAACTACTGCAACGAAGCGAAAGAGACAGCCTGGTGCAGCCAACATTTATAGTCTGACCCCTTTTCGCAATACGCCGGAAATTCGCGAACGCGCTGATCAAGCACTGATCAGGATACGACAGGCCTATCGTGTCGGAACCATATCGCTACTCCTGGCTTGCCTGTTATTGGCGCGGGTGCTGACCTTGACACCAGAAATCCTACCCAAGGGGCCAAGTGGCATCGCTATCGCTCCTCCCGAGAGACTTGTGTTACTGGCGGGCGACCATCTCTTTCTGCATGACCGGGCCGGAGTAAGTATTCTGGAGCAGTCGCTGGATATGATGGGACTGTCCGCGATACAAATGCCGATGGTGTTCGATACCCGTGGCAACCTGATAGCGCCAGGTCTGCTTTCGGAGTTCGACGAGAAACTACCCGAACTGTTGCGCTGCGATATTGAACAGGCCGACTGCGTCGCACTGGCTCCCAGTCTATCGAATGTGGATGTAGCAGCCATGGTCACGAACCCGATTGACGACAGCATATTGGTCGCCGACGCATCGGCCAGTGAAGTCATCAAATTGGACTCCAAAGGTAATATCGTCGCGCGCAAAAAAATCCCCCTCACTAACAACCCGGTGATGCAACTTGACTCAGGCTTACTATTGACTAACAGCGCTACCGTTCCTGGTATCAGCGTTTTTCGTTACGAGGACGGTGCTTTTGGCGAGCAACTCGACGAGGTGATTCTTATGGCGTCATCCGGCAGCCTGATAGAATTCATTGAGGTCATCGATTTCTCGCGCAACGGCGATTTTTGGTGGGTCCTGATGCGTACCAACGCTGGCCCCACGCCGAGACTGTATCGATTCGATAATCAATGGCAGCTAATTGATGCACCTCCTCTTGCTCCTGGCACCCATGCCAGAGAATTGATCACATGGGGAAATCGCACTCTGGTCAGCGATCCGGATCAACTGGCCTTGCAACGCTTCAGCCGCAACGGTGATGTAGAGGTTCCATTGGAATCCAACAGCGTGGCCAACCTGATCAAACAGCTTGATCGTCGAAGCACCCTGGAGCAGCTGATTTGGCGTCTGGGCCTGGCCTTGTCCGTGCTGGTATGTATCACTGCAGTGGCTGTGGGAGCGATCAATCGAGCGAGATCTATGGTGTATACCTCCTGCAAGGAGCAGGGGGCAGCCCCGGTGGATGAAATCGCGGACGAAATTAACTGGGTCGCGATCGACCCCAATCGCAGCAGTAGTCTGCTGCGCAGCGGCTTGGCCTATCTTGTACTTTCTGTAGGTCTGATCTTAGGAGCAATTGGATTGGGGGCTTCTGTTGTTCAGCTATCGGCACTGCTTTTGGCGCTGCTCGGGCCCGCCTGCGCTCTGCTAATCATACAGCGCAGTGATCCAGGCCATCTTGGCACCGCTAAGGGCAGCCTGGTACTGGTTGATCACCACGGCATGTATCACTACGGTGCGGGAAGTCGAATTCACTATCGCGGGCCGTTTCTGATAATTGATGATGTCGCCGTGTTTACGGGGACAATGCTAATCCCGGGCTTTGTTCAGGATACATTGCAACGACAGGTAGTACCCATAACGCTCGCAGGCGTCAAAGTCGATCGCAAAATCATCACTGTTAAAGTCCTGCAGAGCCGCCACCCTTTGGCGGTTAGCGCAGTTGTCGTATTTGCGTGCGCCGTAGGTGCTATCGCCTTACTTTCTCTACACGGCATATTCTGACATTACAGTAATGCGTCACAAGCACTATTGGGTCGTGGCGTCGAGAGCGCGGGGCGTTGTCGCTCAAGACCTAGTTCACCGGCTCACCTAATGGCGTATATGCGAACTTCTGTCCCCCCAAAGTCACCTCGAACATCAATCCACCCTTGGCGATAGTGAACACAGCCATGCCCTTTCGGTAGCCGCCATGGGCAGTTGTCGCATCATTTCGGCCACCGCTTGCACCGGCGGAAAGCCCACCTGTGGTACTGGCGTCAGCGGATACACCCGCGGTAATCGCGACGGCAGTGGCTTGCGCACTGAATTCAAAATTTCCCGAGGTGAATTCCTCAAACGCTGCCTTGTTCTGGAAGAATACGATTTGCGTATAAGCTTGCGCCCCCAACTGCCATCCAGCAGAAACCTGTGTCATAGAGGTGTTACCTACATACTGACCAGCGGCATAGACCCTGCCCTCGCCATAAGCGCCCCCGACAATAAAACCGGCCTTACCAATAGTGGGAAATATGGCGTAACCATAGGCCGTGTCGAAAAACTTGCCGCTTTGACCCGCAGTTCGGAAGGAATTAACGGCATCGGCATATTCGTCCGCCTGCGCTGGCAGGGTTAATAGCATGAACACTGCTAACAAAGGCAGAAGAAAACGATTTTTCACTATGAATTGCATATCTGAGTACCTTTTTTGCGGTGTTAGTAAAGGGGCTTTAGGCCGGCAAGCAACCCGTCGCTGGCACTATTTTCTGTTGGCGCAGGTCGCGGGTCAAGCCAACTGAGACGGTCAAAAGAAAAAGTCTTCTGCTTAACCCGTGTTACGCATTCCTGCGGCTACACCCGCGATTGTCACCATAATAGCTCGCTCCAGATACGGCTCGCTGGACGTGCGATTACGCTGCAGAAGTTCCGCTTGCAGCATGTTGAGAGGTTCTGTGTAGATGCTGCGAAGGCGCAGAGACTCTCTAATCCAAGGCTGCGTCTCAAGCAGCTGGCTACCACCACGAATTTCTAACACTGTCTTCATGTCGTTTTTCAACTGCAACTGCAGACGCTCGCCGAGATATCTCAAATCGTTTGGCACCAGGCGCTGGTCATAATAGGCCGAGATTCCGGCATCAGTCTTGGCGTAAACCATCTCCAACATGGCCAGGCGCGTGGCAAAAAAGGGCCAGGTTGCAGCCATTTTACGCAAGGTCTCACCCCTGTTTCGGTCCAGAGCTTGCTGTAGTGCGGCTCCGGCGCCCAGCCAGGCGGGTAGCATCAACCGATTTTGCGACCAGGCGAAAATCCAAGGTATCGCTCGCAAACTCTCAATGCCACCGCTACCTGCGCGTCGCGCCGGGCGCGACCCTAGGGGCAGTTTTGCCAGTTCCTGCTCTGGCGTTGCATAACGAAAATAGGAGACAAACTCCGCTTCGTCTCTCACCACGGCTCGATAGGCATCACAGGATTCGCGGGCGAGCTCCGACATCATCTCCCGCCATTCCTCTCTCGGTGCAGGTGGCGTTAAAAGATTAGCCTGGCAAATTGCTGTGCAATAAAGCGCTAGCGTCTTTTCCGCCATGGAACTCCAGCCAAGCTTGGCTCGAATCATTTCACCCTGCTCGGTAACGCGCAGGCCACTTCGCAATGAACCCGGCGGCTGAGACAAAAGCGCGTCGTGAGCAGGCGCACCACCGCGACCAATGGTGCCGCCGCGACCGTGAAACAGCGTCAATCGCAGATCATAGTGTCCGCACAGTTCCAGTAGTTCCTCCTGGGCGCGATACTGAGCCCAGGCCGCAGCTAGAACACCCGCATCTTTAGCGGAATCGGAATACCCGATCATCACCATCAGTTCACCATCAAGATGGTCTCTGTACCATGCCTGTTCCAGCAGAGTCGTCATGACTGTCCGGGCGCGAGACAGGTCATCTAAAGTTTCGAATAGAGGTACAACTGGTATCGCGTGGCAACAACCCACCGCTTTGAGCAAAAGATGAACTGCTAAAATATCTGATGCCTGACGAGCCATAGATATCACGTAAGCGCCCAGCGCTTGTGGAGATTGTTCTGCTACAACGCGACAGGTATCCAGGACTTCCTGAACGGCCGCTGAAGGCTGCCAATCGTTCGGTAATAGTGGACGTCTGTTTACCAATTCTCCGAGCAAAAATTCGCTGCGACGCGACTCTTCCCAATCGGCATAGTCACCTAAACCCAAGTAGGTCGTTAATTCGGACAGCACTTCAGCATGCCTGGAACTGTCCTGTCTCACATCGTGTTTTACTAGGTGAATGCCAAAGCACTGCACGCGGCGCAAGGCGTCGAGCAGCGCACCATCAGCGATGATTCGCATCCCGGATTCAATCAACGAGTCATAACAGAGTTTGAGTGGATCCCAGAGCTGATCGACCGACTGCAGCAGCTCACCTTCCGGCGCGGGCTGATTATTGAGTTCGGCCTCAATCGCCGACAGGCTTCTACGCAGCAAGCTCCGCAGTTCACGCAATACGATACGATACGGCTCGTGACCTCCTCCAGCGCGCTCAGCTAACGCGACACTACAGTGAGTCATCGACAGTTCTTCAGCTAGGTGATCAATGTCCGCAAGATAAAGATCCACCGCCTGCCAGCGACTGAGTAACATGACCTCTCGGGTAACCGTAGCCGTCACGTTCGGATTACCGTCACGATCACCTCCCATCCAAGACACGAAACTGACCGGTTTTGCCTCGAGCGTTAACGCTGACATGCCGCAATCTCGTAGGGCGTGATCCAGATACCGCAGAAAATTGGGTACCGCTCTCCAGAGAGAGTCCTCAACAACGGCAAAACCCCACTTAGCCTCGTCCACGGGGGTAGGACGATCAGTGCGAAAGTCATCACCAAACCAAATCTGAGCGATCAATTCACGCAGCCTCGCGTGGATCCGGGTCTGTTCTCTTTGCGTGAGCCCCTGGAGTTCGAGCTGCGCCAGACAGCGGCCGATCTCACCGTGTTTGTGGATTAAGGTGCGGCGCGTGATTTCCGTGGGGTGGGCCGTCAGGACCAGTTCGATCTTCAATTGGCTAATGGCCAATTCTATCTCGGTAGGATCAACACCCTGGTCGATCAAAGATTGAAAACCGGTGACCAAACTATGCAGAGCAGACAGCATCTCGTCCGATTCTCTCGAGACGTTGTAGTGTTGGTCAGCAATATTCGCCAGGTTCAGAAACTGACTGAATGCTCGTGCCACCGGTACCAGCTGGTCATTGCCAAGGTTATTCAGTATTCCCTGCAGATCGGTCCTGGCACCCTCCGACCCCTCCCGCGTTCGCTTTGAAAGCAGTCGGATTTCTTCAATCAGGCTAAGAAAGTCTGGCCCCTGCGCGGCAGCGATGGTGTCACCCAGGAGACGCCCAAGAAAGTTGACATTGCTTCGCAGCGTGGCGTAGTCAGAATTTGCCATAAAAACTCCTGGGTGAAGCCCAGTCAGTGCTTAGCGAGCAGTCCAAGCAAATCGCACACTCTGCAGGAGTAACCCCACTCATTGTCGTACCAGTTCAACACCCGCAGATAGCGATCTGCAATCACACCCGTGAAGGCTGCGTCGTAGATCGATGAATGCGAGTTGCCGATGATATCGGACGAGACGATGGGACGCTCGCTATATTCCAGGATGCCGCTGAGGCGATCTGAGTGAGCAGCCGCACGCACCGCTTCATGCACATCTTCAACTCGAACGTTCTTCTTGAGCTTACAGAACAGATCGACCACTGATCCGTCCGGCACAGGCACTCTAGCAGCGATGCCATGTAACCTGCCTTGTAGCTTAGGCAGGACCTGCCCAACCGCTTTCGCTGCACCGGTGGAAGTTGGAATGATATTTTCTGCAGCCGCGCGACTCCGGCGCCAATCTGAATGCGGTACATCCGCCAGGCGTTGGTCGTTGGTGTATGCATGAACAGTATTTATCACGCCTTCTTCTATGCCAAAAGCAGCATCCAGCACGCTCGCCATCGGTGCTAGGCAGTTGGTGGTGCAGCTGGCATTGGAGATTATCTGGTGCTTGCTGTTGAGCCCATCTTCATTCACACCAAGCACGACGGTGTAATCGACTGGATCTTTAGCGGGTACGGTGAGAACAACATAGGATGCTCCGGCCGCCAGGTGCTGCTCAAGCTGCTCTCGTGCACGAAATACCCCGGTGGACTCAACGACCACTTCAACCCCTAGCTCAGACCAGGGAATATCGCCTGGGTTACGTTCACTCAGCAGCTTAACCCGACTCGAATCTGTGACAAGATGACCTGCATCAAGTGTTAGAGATTTACCAAACGGCCCCATAACCGTGTCATAGTCAAGCAGATACCGCAGAGCCTCATAATCAAACAGATCATTCACTGCCACGACCTCGACACCCTCAACCGACTCCAGTATGCGGAATACTGATCGCCCAATCCGACCGAAGCCGTTGATCCCAACTTTCATTACGCGGCCTCCTGCTGTTGATCCAGATCGCGGTATACGCGCACCACATCCAGCAGGCGAGCCGCGTGGCCTAAGTTTTCGTACCAACCCAGCATCTTGATGGTGTTTTCGCCCGCCTTAATCGTGCCTTTGGTATCGAATAGGAGCGAAAGCGAGCTGCCTATCACATCCGAAGACACGATCGGGTCATCAACCACATCAGCAATGCCTTTGAGGTTTTGAACGCCGCTTCGCATCGCCTCATTGATATCATCCGGTCCGACCTCGGGATTGGTCATTACCACACTCAGATCGAGCAGGCAGCCTTCGTGGATCGGGACGTTGAGTGCCGACGTGAGAATCTTGTTTTCAAATTGTGGCAAGATCTGCCCCAACCAGGCGCCAGCTTCATGAGTGTTAGGGATGATATTCTTTGCCGCAGAGCGGCTGCGGCGGATATCAGTACCGGCATAGTCCTGGAGGGCTTGGTCCGAGGTATAGGCATGTACGCTATTCATACTGCCGCACTCAATCGCGAAGGACTGACTTAGGATATTGAGCAGTAAACAAAGCGCACTGGTTGTCGCAGAGCCACCCGAGATCATGGTGTCGCCACTCTGTGCCGTACTTTCATTTACACCAGGGATGACGATTCGGTCGATGCCATCGACAGGCAGAGTTCGCAACACAACTCGCCGCGCTCCATTAGTCAAATGATCTTCCATATAGGAGACTTCCCGATACTTTCCTGTGGAATCAATGATCGCGTCCACTTCGAAAATGTCCCAGGGCATCTCACGGGGCAGATCAATTTGCATCAACCGAGATCGAAAGCGCGGGTTGACCAGGAAGTTGCCCTGCAGTCGGTGTCGTTCGGGAGCGTTTACGTCAGCCTGAAGTAGATAGTGCAATATGTCGGGTTCACCGATATCCGCTATCGCCACCACCTCAATGTCTTCGCTGTGGGAGGCGAGCTCGTAGATCTGTCGGCCGGTCTGGCCAAACCCCATGATACCGAGTTTAATCGGGCTGTTTTTCGTCACGACTAAGCCTCCTACTGCGGTGAGCAACGCCTTGCTAGCTGCAAGTCAATGGACCGGGACGTGGTCTGGCTGCCGACAAACGCGCTCTTTATGTTGGCCTGAACCTGGGGAGGGAAGATAGGGTCCAGCACAACGCCAATGCTCTCAGTGTAATAAATGTGAGGCGTTATTGGTATGACAAGACCCGTCTATTTTGTGACGTGGAAAATATTTCGACTTTTCATCAATTTCTGGCCAAAAGACAGGGCTCTTACCCAGTTGGGGTGCTGGTTAAAGGACAATCGGACTGCTAGGATATTTGCATCGAATTCAGTGAGGTGAGTCGTGGCTATGTTTGATCGTCACAAAAATAAGGCAACTCCGCCCAAGACGGAGTCGCCGAAACCCGCAACGCCGGCGCCTGAGACACCGGTCACTTCCCAAACCTCAGCTTCATCAGTTGTACCCAATAACGTCAGGAGTAAGGCAATGATTGGACCGAGTATCAAGATCACAGGAGAAGTGTCAGGCGACGAAGACCTGCTGATTCAGGGCAAAGTGGAAGGCACCGTTAATCTTAAGAATAATGAAGTGGTGGTCGGCGAATCAGGCCAGGTGGCGGCCGATATTCTAGGTAAAAACGTCAAAGTGGACGGAAAAGTTACCGGCGACATCACCGGTACCGAGAGCGTCGTGATTTCCAAGCAGGGCAACGTCAGAGGTAATCTCGTTGCACCGCGCGTGCTCCTTGAAGACGGAGCCGTGTTCAACGGTAGTATTGACATGAACCCTACCGAGGCAGGCGGTAAGAGCGCTGCTAAAGAGCCCGCGCCTTTTCCCGCACAAGAAAACAAAGCGCCTCGGCTTGACGTAAAGAGCGGCTAAGGTCGCTTCCCTATCGCAAAGGGTGGAGCAAAGCGTTCAGGAGAATCAACACTCCTCGCTGTTGGCACCCCTGTTCGAGCATATCGATCTCGATAGACGGCTAACAGTTCTCAACATCGGGCCAGCACTGCCTGAGACGGTGTCTTTTTTCTCTCAGTACCGTTGCCGGCTTTATTTCGAAGATCTGTTCAATGAACTACCCACGCTCTACCGCCAACACAAGGAACCTGAAGACGAGATGGCGGCGAAGCAGCAATTCATTGAGTCGATGCGGTTTCCCGACGAAACATACTTTGATCTCTGCCTTTTTTGGGATTTGTTTAATTTCCTTGATCGAGAGGTCTTGAGTGCCGTATTAGAGGTACTGCAGCCCCACCTGCACTCCGATTCACGGGCCCACGGTTTCGCGGTCCATAGCCTTCGCACGGAGCAGTCAGGCAAGATTTTCGGCATCAAAAGCGCCGACCAGATAAGCATGCGCTCTCGCGGAGCCAAACTTCCCGGCTATAATCCGTATAATAGAGGGCAACTGGAGAAGCTACTCACATGTTTCAGCGTGACGCGCAGTGTTCTCCTACCCAGTAGTCGACTCGAGTTTTTACTGACAGCTCGACTGTAATCACCTGTGATACCCGCTGGCGATACACCACTGCGGTATTCCAAAGAAACAATCGTGCGCGACAATCCGTTTACGGCTAACGCACGTAACAAGCCTAGAAAACAGAATGGAGATACTCATGGACGCCTCCGCAGCAGAGAAAATGCTTGCCTTCCCGGACACCATGTCACCAGCCGCCCGGCTAGTGCATGATGCGTTGGTGGAGCGTGGTCTGGAGACCCCGATGATCCACACTGGATTGACCCGCGATGAGAAGTTCCGTCGAATAAGTCGCGCATTTACCGAAGTCGCTCGAACCCTGGGCCTGGACCTCACGGACGACAGCCTGTGCGAAACACCACAACGCATCGCCAAAATGTATGTCGATGAAATTTTTTCTGGCCTCGACTACTCCAAGTTTCCCAAGATTACTGCCATTGAAAACAAGATGCAGGTTGAGGAGATGGTTCAGGTAGATAAGATCGACCTCGTCAGCACTTGCGAACATCATTTTGTCACGATCGACGGCCACGCACGGGTAGCCTACATACCGGCGGGAACCATCATAGGTTTATCGAAGATTAACAGG